>NZ_JAMSKS010000060.1:0-1504 GCF_024436645.1 Rhodococcus sp. T9N
GTCCTGGCGGCAGATTGTGATCGCCAGATCGTCGATCAGGTCGGGGATCTCGCCGAGGAGTTTGTCGAGCATCTGACGGTCTTCGCGGCAGACGAAGTAGATCTCGCTCATGACTGCCCCTTTGGTGATACCCACTCGATCCTGGCAACTGGCGCGTAGTTCTTTGATCCCATGACGCCCTCGCCGAGTATGTCGATCGGCTTCCATCGGTGGTTCTCGCTATTGGTTACGGCGACAATAAACCCCTCCGCTGTGCGCAGCACTGGCAAGGAAACTGTGCCGCCTGAACGCGAGAGTGCCGTCGCGGTTAGGTCGATCCAACAAAAGCCATCAGTGTCGACCTGCATCGTCCAGGGCGTTACCCATACCCATTTGTCATACGGGGCATCAGCGAGAGAGGAAGTGTCATATAGCGAAATGGGCAATCTAGCTTGGCTCATGACTGGCCCTCCTGAGTGAATCCACGGTCACGCTCGTTCGTCATGTACCAGAGTGGGACGCCTGGCATCTTCGAGGTCGGAGCGCAGTAGCCCGCCAGATTGAGTTCCCACCCTTTCTTGGGGTTGAAGGTGGCGTATGCGCCAAAGCTGCGAGGTGCGGTTGATGGGCTGATGTTGTCGGCCTTGCGGCGCAGCCAGTTTGCAACCCTGTCGCGGATCTCGCTCATGGTCGCCACTCCTCATTGAAGTCAGGATGGTCAGAGAAGGCAGAGGCGAGTACGCGGGCTGTTTCGCACGGCCAGTCCTCGGCATCGTGCTTGTAGTAGTCATGACAGGTTCCGCAATAGTGAACATCGCCCGGACCGGGATTATCGTCGTAGTGGAGCTCGAGAAGTTCCCGCTTGGCCACTACCTCACGAAGAGCTCGGGCGGGGTTGTGGCGGGCCATATAGAGGGTCTGCTCCGCAGTGATGCCACCCTCATGAAAATGTCGCGGATAATGCAGGGCCATTTTTGCCACCGCCTCATCCTCCGCGATCCGAGCCTCGAGAAACTCGACAATCCCCATGTGATCCCCACTCTCAGACGGTCCGCAACTCCTCCCTGATTCTACCACGCCATATCACCAATTGCATTGCCGCGCAACGCCTCTCGACCGAAACGTCATCCCCACCTCAGCTGCAGCCAAGATGAGGATGACGAGGATCAAGACGATCACTTCACCCGCTTCGTCGGACCGAACGCAGTCCTGCGGGTGTGGGCTGGATCGTTCGCCCACATCGGCGGGGTTTGCTTCGGCTTCTTCGGCAGCCGGGGGTGCGCTGCGATGAGGTCGGCCAGGTCGGCCAGATTGTCAGCCACAGTTCCCTCCATGCCCCTTCGGTTGTCCACATTTGCGATAGCTGTGTCCGTCTAGCCAGTGCCCGCACGGTGGGCATATCTTGCGTGCCGTGGCTTCGAGGTGAGCGGCTATCACCCTGAGGTCCGACGCTTGCCTATTCAGGTCTTCCGCCATCTCAAGCGGTGTCAGGTCGGTCAACCCCGGATCAGGCGCGTCAGTCATC
>NZ_JAMSKS010000061.1:0-1471 GCF_024436645.1 Rhodococcus sp. T9N
GAGATATTGTCAAGACCTGTGGATGAGGGTGTTTCAGGCGACCTCCGTTTCGCTTGATTCGTCGGGCTCAGCGGGTGAGATGTCGATGGGTCGTTCGAGCAGCTTGCCTTTGTGGAACACCGCGCCGGCACGGACCAGCGCGACCAGATGGGGGGCGTTGACCGCCCGCCAGCGGGCTTGTGCGGCGTCGATCAGCTTGTAGGCCATGGCAATCCCCGCTGCGCGTGACCCAGGGCCCTTGGTGACCTTGGTTCGCAACCGCACGGTCGCAAACGTCGATTCGATCGGATTCGTAGTGCGCAAGTGGATCCAGTGCTCGGCCGGGTACCGGTAGAACTCCAGGAGCACGTCGGCGTCGTCGACGATCTTGGCGACCGCCTTGGGGTACTTCGCGCCGTAATCTACCTCGAAGGCCTTGATCGCGACCTGGGCCTTGTCGATGTCCTCGGCGTTGTAGATTTCCCGCATCGCCGCGGTCGCACCTGGATGAGCCGACTTGGGCAGCGCAGCAAGCACATTGGCCTGCTTGTGAAACCAGCAGCGCTGTTCACGGGTATCCGGAAACACCTCCCGCAGTGCCTTCCAGAACCCCAGCGCCCCATCACCGACGGCCAGCACCGGGGCGGTCATCCCGCGGCGTCGGCATGAGCGCAGCAGATCAGCCCACGACTCTGTGGACTCCCGGAACCCATCGGTGAGCGCGACGAGCTCCTTGCGGCCGTCGGCGCGGACGCCGATCATCACGAGCAAGCACAGCTTCTCCTGCTCCAGGCGGACCTTGAGATGGATGCCGTCGACCCATAGGTACACGAAATCGGTGCCCGAGAGATCCCGGTCGGCGAAGGCCTTCGCCTCGTCCTGCCATTGCGCGGTCAGCCGGGTGATCGTCGAGGCCGACAGCCCGGCACCAGTGCCGAGGAACTGCTCCAACGCCGCACCGAAGTCGCCGCTGGACAGCCCGTGCAGGTACAGCAGCGGCAACACCTCGGTCATCTGCGGGGACTTGCGTGACCACGCCGGCAGGATCGCCGAGGAAAACCGTTGCCGTTCACCGGTCTCGGCGTCGACACGGCGGTCGTTGACCCGCGGTGCGGTCACCGTCACCGCCCCCGCCGCGGTGAGCACGTCACGCTCGTGGTGATAGCCGTTGCGGACCACCAGCCGCCGGCCGTGCTCATCGAGATGCTCGGCGAACTGCTCGATGTATGCGGCGACTTCGGCGGCCAACGCCGCCGCGAGCATCTGCCGGGCACCGTCGCGAACGATCTCGTCAAGCAACGACCGACCAACACCGCTGTCGTCGTTGGAGGATTGCTGATCCTGAACTACCGTGAGCATGGGCGTACCTTCCCGAACCAGCGCGCCAACGCCGGTCCTGATCAGAGCTGATGGAATTTCAGATCATTCCCGGGAAGGTGCGCCCACTCACGCCGCCTCGCCGAGAACCATCCACAGGTTCTGATCATTGCTC
>NZ_JAMSKS010000062.1:0-1431 GCF_024436645.1 Rhodococcus sp. T9N
ACCAAACCGCGCAGCAGCATCATCGAACCACGCCGACAACGTCGAATCCACACCACTGTCGACACCCGTGTCGCTCCATGACAGAACGCGATCCAACTCACCGGCGGTCATAACATCCACGTCGCCAACGGCAGCGGCCGGATTCGCGACAACGCCACGGAGGACGGACACGAACCGATCAGCGAACTCGGCCGCTGTCGACGCGTCGAACAGATCCGTCGCGTAGGTCAGGGTGCCGGACATACCGGCGTCAGCGGCGTCTTCAAGTGTGAATTGCAGATCGAACTTGGCCAGTGCTGCGTCGAATTCCACAGCAGCGGCGGTGAGTCCGGGCAGTTCGAGAGCACTCTGTCCAAGGTTCTGGAACGTCAACGCCACCTGGAACAACGGATGACGAGCCTGCGAACGAACCGGATCGAGAACCTCCACCACACGCTCGAACGGAACATCCGCATGCGCGAACGCCTGCAAATCCACCTCACGCGCCGACGCCAACAACTCGGCAAACGACATCGACGGATCAACCTCGGTACGCAGCACCAAGGTATTGACGAACATACCGATCACGTCATCGAGCTCGGCTTCACCACGACCCGCGATCGGGGCACCGATCGCAATGTCGGTCGTCGCGGACAGTCGTGCCAACAGCACCGCCAGAGCCGAGTGAACAACCATGAACGGAGTTGCGTTCGTTGCCTTGGCCAGTTCGTCCAGCTCAGACCACAGCTGCGGTTCGATGGTGAAACTGTGATTGGCGCCGCGCCCTGAAGCAATCTCGGGACGCGGACGATCACCAGGCAGATCCAACTGCTCCGGAAGATCAGCCAACGCATCCGACCAGAACGCAATCTGCTTCGCGATCATGGACTGCGGATCGTCCTCGGACCCGAGAACCTCGCGCTGCCACAACGAATAGTCGGCGTACTGCACCGGCAACGGCGTCCAGGTCGGAGCCTGGCCGTTGGTTCGGGCGTAGTAGGCGGTCATGACGTCGCGGGTCAGCGGGCCCATCGAGAAGCCGTCGGTCGAGATGTGATGCATCACGAACGACAACACGAAGTCGTCATCGGCGACCTGAAAAATCTTGGCGCGCAACGGAACCTCGACAGTGACATCGAAACCCTGGGCGAAGAACGAATACAGCTCCGCCTGGATTCGGTCGTCTGTGACGCGTTCTGCGCCGAGATCGATCGAGACATCTTCTACCGAGCAGATCTTCTGGTAGCCGACGCCGTCGACCTCGGGGTAGACCGTGCGCAGAACCTCGTGACGGCCGATAACGTCGTGAACTGCCGAATTCAGGGCCGCCAGATCGAGCGCACCCGTGAGCCGAACGGCAACAGGGACATTGTTGACAGCAGAATCGGTGTCGAATCGGTTGAGGAACCACATGCGCTGCTGCGCCAACGACAACGGAACCCGAACCGGACG
>NZ_JAMSKS010000063.1:0-1380 GCF_024436645.1 Rhodococcus sp. T9N
GGGAGTGTCCGATTAACGGTGGATCCGACCTTGATGTCGGTTAGTTACCGTTCAGGGTGATGCGTCCTTCGAAGGTGATCGCAAACGCATTGAGCGCGGGCTTCCACCTCATTGCCCATCGTGCCTTACCTTTCCCTGTCGGGTCCAGAGCACGCGTGGCCAAGTACAAGCATTTGAGCGCCGCCTGCTCAGTCGGGAAGTGCCCACGCGCCCGTACTGCGCGCCTGTAGCGAGCGTTGACAGACTCGATCGCGTTCGTCGAGCAGATGACGCGCCTGATCTCGACGTCGTAGTCCAGGAACGGAACGAACTCACTCCACGCGTTGTCCCACATCTTGATAATCGCTGGATACTGCTGCCCCCATTTCTGCGTGAACTCAGCGAATCGTTCCCTGGCCGCAAACTCCGACGGAGCGGTGTAGACAGGTTTGAGATCACGCGCCATCGCATCCCAATATTTACGAGAGGCAAAGCGAAAAGTGTTGCGTATCAGATGAATAATGCACGTCTGCACCACAGCGAGTTCCCAGACGGTGTTGATCGCTTCAGGCAATCCTTTGAGTCCGTCGCACACAACGATGCAGACGTCCGCCACACCACGGTTCTTGATCTCGGTCAGGACCGAGAGCCAGAACTTTGCGCCCTCTCCGCCCTCGCCGGCCCAGATCCCGAGGATGTCGCGTTCGCCATTGACGGTGACGCCGATCGCGACATACATCGGCCGGTTGGTGACCTGCCCATCGCGAACCTTCACGTGCACCGCATCGATGAACATCACCGGATACACCCGATCAAGTGGCCGGTTCTGCCACTCCGTCATTTCCCCGACGACCTTGTCGGTGATCCGCGAGATCGTGTCCTTCGACACCGACGCTCCGTAAATATCTTGAAAGTGCGCGGATATCTCGCCGGTCGTCAAACCCTTTGCCGTCAATGACAATACGATCTCATCGATACCCGTCAAGCGTCGCTGACGCTTCTTAACAATCTGCGGGTCGAACGAAGAATCGACGTCGCGTGGCACTTCGATCTCCACCGGCCCGATCTCAGTGAGCACCGTCTTCGAACGGGTACCGTTCCTCGAGTTGCCGCTGCCGCGGCCGGCGGCATCGTGCTTCTCGTAGCCCAGGTGCTCGGTCATCTCCGCGTCTAACGCGGTCTCTAGGACGTTTTTGGTGAGTTGATTGAGGAGTCCGTTCGGGCCCATCAACTCCACGCCCTGCTCCTTGGCCTGAGCCAGGAGCTGCTCGGCCAACTGCTTCTGATCCACCTCAGTCTCTGCCATGGGATCAAGTGTTTCGGTCATCGTCGATCCTTCCCGCCAAGCTCAGCTCGGCGTGTTGAATCAAGGACCGGATCCACCGTTATTCAGACAGTCCC
>NZ_JAMSKS010000064.1:0-1346 GCF_024436645.1 Rhodococcus sp. T9N
ATCGTGACCTCACACTATGACGTCGTTGTCCTCGGAGCCGGCCCCGGTGGGTACGTCGCTGCTATCCGCGCGGCACAACTGGGCCTGAGCACCGCCATCATCGAGCAGAAGTACTGGGGCGGTGTATGCCTGAATGTCGGCTGCATTCCGTCCAAGGCGCTTCTCCGTAACGCCGAACTCGCGCACATCTTCACGAAAGAAGCGAAGACGTTCGGCATGTCCGGAGACGTGTCCTTCGATTTCGGCTCCGCTTTCGATCGCAGCCGCAAGGTCGCGGACGGGCGAGTCAAGGGCATTCACTTCTTGATGAAGAAGAACAAGATCCCGGAGTACGACGGCAAGGGCACGTTCGTCGACGCCAACACCATCAGCGTGGAGCTGAGCAAGGGTGGCACCGAGACGATCACGTTCGACAACGCGATCATCGCGACGGGTTCGTACACCAAGCTGCTGCCCGGCACCTCGCTGAGCGAGAACGTCGTGACCTACGAAGAGCAGATCCTCACCCGTGACCTTCCGGGTTCGATCCTGATCGTCGGTGCCGGCGCGATCGGCATGGAGTTCGGTTACGTCCTCAAGAACTACGGCGTCGACGTCACGATCGTCGAGTTCCTCGATCGGGCACTGCCCAACGAGGACGCCGACGTCTCGAAGGAAATCGCCAAGCAGTACAAGAAGCTCGGCGTCACCATCAAGACCGGTGCCGCTGTGCAGTCCATCAGCGACGACGGCAGCAAGGTCACCGTCTCGATCAAGGACAACAAGTCCGGCGAGATCGAGACCGTGGTCGTCGACAAGGTTCTGCAGTCCGTCGGCTTCGCACCGCGCGTGGAGGGCTTCGGTCTCGAGAACACCGGTGTCGCGTTGACCGATCGCGGCGCCATCGCGATCGACGACTACATGCGCACCAACGTCCCGCACATCTTCGCCATCGGTGACGTCACCGCCAAGCTGCAGCTCGCGCACGTCGCAGAAGCTCAGGCTGTCGTCGCTGCCGAGACCATCGGCGGCGCGGAGACGCAGACACTCGGTGACTACCGGATGATGCCGCGTGCGACGTTCTGCCAGCCGCAGGTCGCCTCGTTCGGTTTGACCGAGGAGCAGGCCAAGGCCGAGGGCTACGACGTCAAGGTCGCGAACTTCCCGTTCGCTGCCAACGGCAAGGCACACGGTCTCGGTGACCCGACCGGTTTCGTCAAGCTGATCGCCGACAAGAAGTACGGCGAACTGCTCGGCGGGCACCTCATCGGACCGGACGTTTCGGAACTGCTGCCTGAGCTGACCTTGGCCCAGAAGTGGGACCTCACGGTCAACGAGTTGGCACGCAACGTCCACACCCACCCCAC
>NZ_JAMSKS010000065.1:0-1249 GCF_024436645.1 Rhodococcus sp. T9N
TGCAACCGATCAGTGTGCATCCCTTCATCTGCGGCGCGGTCACGACGACACCTCGGTAGGCTTCGGGACGTACGCAGCGATCGTTTCGGGGTCAATATCCGCCCACGTCAGGATCTCCCAGATGTATTCGCCGACCCCCTCAGGGTCATATTGGAGACGCTCTGCAATGCCCACGCCGATGCTGTCGATGTCGTTGCTGTCTGTCGTCGCGAGACCGAAATACAGGGCGGCGAGGTGATATTCGTTCATCAGGTTGCTAATCACCTCAGGATTGATCACGCCTTCGAGTGTGGCGCGAAAGAATCCTTGCGCACGTGCAGCGTGGTAGGTGGCCGCCTTCGCCGCGTATCCGTCGGTGCTCGCATCCGGCATGCAGTAGTCGCGCACATCGATCGCAGGCACAACTTCGTGGGCAAACTTCTTCTCGCTCATGGTGTCTCCAATGCTTCAGGTCCCATAATCTCGCGATAGAAGGCATCCGAGACTCGCCGAAAATCGTCGGGGTCGAGGATGATTCCCCGTCTCTTGAAATCGTGATACTTCGACCTCGCCCTAGCGCAAGACAGACATCCTCGGCGGCCGTGCTTAACGTCATCAGCCCTTAGATTTGGAGCATTCAGAAGATGACCCCTCGGGCAGTGCGTTCTAGCCAACATGCTTTTGCCTGCAACGAGCGGTAACCTTCCCCTGCGCGTATTTACGGCATCGGTCACCGGCTCAAGGTGGTCCGGGTTGACACACGATCTGTTCCTACATAGGTGGTCGATCTTTAATTCGTCCCCAACCGAACCGTTCCTGAGTACATAACTCAGACGATGCGCAAGCGGCTTACCTCCGCGCAGGTAGAACCGTCCGTAGCCTTCGTTCACTCTCCCCGCTGTCCAGGTCCAGCATTTTCCTTGGCAGTTCTTCTGCAATGGCCACGGGCCGGCTTTGTTGACCTTCATCCAGAACAGTCCAGATTCTTTCTCGGTCAACTGTTCCGGGTAGTTGGCAGGATTCGCTTTCACTTGCCATCTCCTAATGCTCGGATTGTGGGGCAGGGATGGGCCAGCAGGCATTCCTTGCAGTACGGATGGCCGGTCGGATTCGTCCACGGCGTGTGCAGTGCTTGGACTCGCTCGACAGCCGCAACGACCTCACGCCCCAGCTTCGCGAGATACTGCGATGGGGCCGCCGGATCAAACTTGGCTGCCAGCGCTTTCGTGTGCTCAACATCCACCCCAGTCACGCCGCCACCCCCACAAGC
>NZ_JAMSKS010000066.1:0-1163 GCF_024436645.1 Rhodococcus sp. T9N
CTGTGATTGTTGCGGGAGCTCGTACCCCGATGGGTCGACTCCTCGGATCGTTGAAAGACCTCTCCGGGTCCGACCTCGGCGGCATCGCCATCAAAGGCGCCCTCGACAAGTCCTCAGTCGCACCCGAACAGGTCGACTACGTCATCATGGGACAGGTCCTCACCGCCGGCGCCGGCCAGATGCCCGCCCGCCAAGCCGCCGTCGCCGCAGGCATCCCCATGAACGTCCCCGCCCTGAGCATCAACAAAGTGTGCCTCTCCGGCATCGACGCCATCGCCCTCGCCGACCAACTCATCCGCGCCGGCGAATTCGACATCGTCGTCGCCGGCGGGCAGGAATCGATGTCCCGCGCACCCCACATGCTCGAAAAAAGCCGCGAAGGCTTCAAATACGGCGACGTCACCCTCCGCGACCACATGGCCTACGACGGCCTCCACGACATCTTCACCGACCAGGCCATGGGCCTGCTCACCGAACAGGTCAACCAACAAGAAACCGCCCACATCACCCGCGCCGAGCAGGACGCCTTCGCCGCCGCCTCACACCAGAACGCGGCCCGCGCCTGGAAAGACGGCCTCTTCGACAACGAAGTCGTCCCCGTCTCCATCCCCCAACGCAAGGGCGAGCCCATCGTCTTCGCCCAGGACGAAGGCATCCGCGCCGACACCACCACCGAATCCCTCGGCAAACTGCGTCCCGCGTTCAGCAAGGACGGCACCATCACCGCCGGCTCCGCCTCCCCGATCTCCGACGGCGCCGCCGCCGTCGTGGTGATGAGCAAAACCAAAGCCGAAGAACTCGGCCTGACCTGGATCGCGGAAATCGGCGCCCACGGCGTCGTCGCCGGACCCGACTCCACCCTCCAGTCCCAACCCGCCCGGGCCATCGCCAAAGCCTGCGCGAAGGAAGGCATCGACCCCACCGACCTCGACCTCGTCGAAATCAACGAAGCATTCGCCGCCGTCGGGATCGCCTCCACCCGCGAACTCGGCCTCGACCCCGCCAAGGTCAACGTCAACGGCGGCGCCATCGCCGTCGGCCACCCCCTCGGCATGTCCGGCGCCCGCATCGCCCTGCACCTCGCCCTCGAACTGCAACGCCGCGGCGGCGGCATCGGCGCAGCCGCACTCTGCGGCGGCGGCGGACAAGGCGACGCACTCATC
>NZ_JAMSKS010000067.1:0-1024 GCF_024436645.1 Rhodococcus sp. T9N
AGGTCGGTCAACCCCGGATCAGGCGCGTCAGTCATCAGCATTCCCAGTTCTGTAGGTCACGTGGAATCTCCATCAGCTGAACGGCATCCGTATCCCACCGTGCTGCGATGAGGATGGAGTGGAGGTGTCGCCCGCATGCGAACCATCTTGTGGTGGGCTGCATGTCGAGGCCTTCGAAGTTTTGGATCGACCAGCAAGCACGGTTTGGGCATGAGTCGCACCCCGGATCAGGCGCGGTCACGACGACACCTCGGTGATCGCGACAGCCCACGGCGTTCCCGGTTCCGCCCAATCCCAGCAGTAGCCGTCACCTTCGGGTCGAATGTTTGTTGCCCACTTGTGCTCCACGCCTTCGATCAGATCCTTGGCGGTGAATGCGTCGCGCAAGTCCTCTTCGATCCCGTTCTCTCGGCTCAGGTGGTTGATGGCGGCGACGACACGGCGGGGTTCGTGGTGGCCGAATGCGTACCATCCCCAGTCATCTTCGCGGTCGCTGATGTGGATTCCGTAGCGCGCCTGACCGAAGTCCTCGGCGGTGAGAGTGATGCTCATTTGATTTCCAATGCTTCGATAGTCGGGCAGGGGTGTTGGACGTAGTCGTCACCAGGGTCGCCGTCGTCGCATTCCCACGCGTTGACGATGTCGGGGTCGGTGCATCCGCGACAGAGGGTGTCGAACGGCTTGCTGTAGTCAATTGAGCCGTTGTCGTCGAGCAGGAATAGTTTCAGCGGTTCGTGTAGTGCTTGGACTCGCTCGACAGCCGCAACCAGGGCGGGTACCGCAGTCCGGGCGTGAGCAATGAACTCCGCATCAGCACGACTAATCCGACTTGAACGCGGGCGCATCGGATAACTCGGCAGCACTTCACTTTCAGTGGTACCGGCCGGGTGCGCGTGGGAGTAGATCGCAGTCGATACCGTGGATCTCGGCGAGTCCACCACGGATGCAACCCACGGTCCTGGTGTTGCTGCTGCCTCCAGCGCTTTCGTGTGCTCAACATCCACCCCAGTCACGCCGCCACCCC
>NZ_JAMSKS010000068.1:0-904 GCF_024436645.1 Rhodococcus sp. T9N
CCCCCCGCCAGTTTGCGAGAGGCGCCTTGTCGGTGCTGTGGTGCGTTTAGTTGTCTGGCTGCTTCATGATGGGCGCATGATCTTAAGGCTTTCCCCCGTTGCGGAATCTATCCCAGGCGCGGACGCTGGTTGACGCCTCCCAGGCTTCGCGAATACCCCATGCAACAGCGATCGCTCCAATGAAAGCCAAAATCTTCATGGCCACATTCAATCAGGTTGCCTAGATAGGCGCTTGCGTGTCGAGCCACGCCAACGCTGCAGTCTGCTCCGATGAACTCAAAGCCCGATTCCACAGCGCGACGGCCTTCAGGTTTGAATTCGAACTCTTCACCTGCATCACCTGGTTAAGTGGCGAGTTCGAGCGACCAGTGAGTTCCGCTACGGTCCCATTGACGACCGATCGCATACTGGTCAGGGTTCGCGTGACAATCATCTGGTTGCGTGATAGGGCAACCTGATTGTTGTTCATCGGCCACGCGCCGAAGGCTTCACCGTTGCCTGCGAGTGCTGCGGGCTTGCCGCTCTGGCTTTCGATCTTCAGCCACACGTCAGACGTGGCACCGAAGATGTCGCCACCAGGCATGGGTGAATTGAAGATCGCCGCAATGGTGATATTCGCCCATCCCCCGGACGGTTGGGCGACTGACAGTGACGTGGTGATATTCGGGGAGAAGTACACAAAGTCCGGTGTGGGATAGGTGGTAACCGAGGGTGCGCTTGCTAGCGAGGAAGCCGTCGCCTTGACGGCAGTCACGTTCGAGGATCCCGAAACCGTTGGGATCTTCGCGGAACTGTCTGCGGTTACTGCGAATGCGCCGACCGACGAGTTGCCCGACACGACAGGAACGTGAGCCATCGCATTGACGGCCGACACTGGAACATTTACTACTGCAGCGCCAGTTGC
>NZ_JAMSKS010000069.1:0-900 GCF_024436645.1 Rhodococcus sp. T9N
CCCCCCGCCAGTTTGCGAGAGGCGCCTTGTCGGTGCTGTGGTGCGTTTAGTTGTCCGGTTGTTTCAGCTGAATCAGACGGGCGCGATTGCGATCGTTCCAGACGAATACTTCGACCCGGTGCTTGGAGTAGCATTTACAGCCGCTTGGGATCCGGAGGTATCTGCGGTCTGCACTGCGACACTCAGCGCGCCGGAGGTTCCATTGACCACCGAAGCTATCGGCGTAGTCCCGACGGGCCACGTGTGCGCTGCCGTCTGTGGACCGGCCGACACCATGCGGATGAGTACCGTCTTCGCCACTGTCGTGGTGATTGCGGGCGTGGGATGAGGCGTTGTCGAGGTAGATGTACTCGCCGACACGCTCGACGATGCGTTCACGCCGGTCTGGTTGGTCACCGTCATAGCAATCACTTCGGCAGGGATGTCGTCCGTGAATCCGTTTGCTGTCGTTGTGATCGTTGCAGGGTCACCTGCAACCTTCGTGCGAGTCCACACCTCAATGGATGTGTCATTCCATGAACCGTTTCCGAGACGCTTTGTCCATCCGGCGGGAGTTGATCCCATCTGGCCTGACACCGTGCCCATGGCGATAACCCACAGGTCTCCGACGTTCGCAGTCGGCAACGTGATAGTCACCCCGGAACCCACCGTCTTCGAGAACGTCGTGTACGCCGAGATGGTCGGACCATTGTTTGCCTGAACCACAGGGATCGGCGCGAGCGAGGAAGCCGTCGCCTTGACGGCAGTCACGTTCGAGGATCCCGAAATCGCTGGGATCTTCGCGGAACTGTCTGCGGTTACAGCGAAAGCGCCGACCGACGAGTTGCCTGACACGGCGGGAATGCGAGCCATCGCATTGACGGCCGACACTGGAACATTTACTACTGCAGCGCCAGTTGC
>NZ_JAMSKS010000006.1:0-289206 GCF_024436645.1 Rhodococcus sp. T9N
AGAAGTGGGACCTCACGGTCAACGAGTTGGCACGCAACGTCCACACCCACCCCACACTCAGTGAGGCACTGCAGGAAGCGATCCACGGCCTCGCAGGCCACATGATCAACTTCTGACGGCAGGGCCTTCGGCCCCGTGCGCCTTTTCGGTAGTTCGCACTACCGGAAAGGCACACGGGGTTTTTCGTCTTTTGTGTCGAGTTGTGTTGCGAAACCGCCATCTGAGGCCTTCGAGTCGGGGTGTAGGCGCGCAACGCATTAGCGTCCCGAGTCGACCATTCGGCTTTCGAAGGACCACTCATGAAAACTCGTTCCGTACTGCTCGCGGCTTGCGTCGCGCTGACGCTCTCCGCCTGTGGAACCTCAGGTGACTCCGGATCGGACGCCGAAGCTTCGGGTGCCGCCGAGGCGGGGGCGTTCCCCGTGACCGTCGACCACGCCTACGGTTCGACGACGATCGACGCGGAGCCTATGCGCATCGTGACCATCGGATGGAGTGGCCAGGATGCGGTGATCGCACTGAACAAGGTTCCGGTCGCCATGGAGAGCTTCTCCGGCGACGGCATCGAGAACAACATCCTGCCCTGGGACGCTTCGCGTCTGAACGGTGCCAAGCCCGTTCTCATGACGACCAATCCCGATATCCCGTTCGAGCAGATCCTCGGGCTCGATCCCGACGTGATCCTCGCCGTCTACTCCGGCATCGACGAGGGCGAGTACAAGCGTCTCAGTGACATCGCGCCGACCGTCGCGTTCCCCGACCAGCCGTGGGATACGGCGTGGGACAAGCAGATGAGCATGATCGGTGCAGCGCTCGGACAGCCGGAGCAGGCTCAGACGCTGATCGACGAGACCGGGGCGTACTTCGAGAAGCAGGCCGCTGATCACCCACAGTTCCAGGGCAAAACCGCAACGTATGCAATGCGCACCGACGAGGGCCTGATCGTCTTCTGCGGCACCGACCCGCGGATCCGTCTTCTCGGCCAGCTCGGGGTGAAGACCACGCCCGGTGTCGACGCAGTGTGCACTTCCGGCGACAGTTCGGTGTCCGTGGGCATGGAATCCATCGACACACTCGACGCCGACGTCTTCATTCTCGTCGACGCCGACGGCACCAACCTGGACAAGCTCATGTCCTTCGGTCCGTTCGCGAACATGACCTCGGTGTCGAACGGCCGTCTGGTTCGTCTGGTCGGAATGGACTACGCGATGGCTACGTCCGCTCCGACGGTGCTGAGCGTTCCCTACGCATTCGACGAGTTCATCGCTCAGCTCTCGGACAAGTTGAGCTGATTCCGGGCGTCGTACGACGCTTGTGACGCAACGATTTTCGGCACCTGCGATTCGAGTAGTTCGATCAGGGCCGTGATCTTTGCGGCGACGTCGGCGCCGAGTTCGGTCAGGCTGTATTCCACTTTGGGCGGGATGGTTTCGAGTACCTCACGGTGCACGAGGCCATCCCGCTCGAGTGTTTGCAGGGTCTGTGAGAGCATGCGCTCGCTGACTCCGTCGACGCGTCGGCGCAGTGCACTGAACCGGTACGGGCCCTCGTTCAATGCCGCCAGCGCGAGTGCGCCCCAGCGTCCGGTTGCATTCTGCAATGCCGCCCGAGAGTTGCACCCGCGAGCGAAGACGTCAGCCTCGAGCGTTGGGTCCACGACGTCGGCATTCGGATCAGGGGTCTGGGCAGCACGTGAAGGTGAGTCGGTGCTGGTCATGAACCCAGGCTACTACTGCACGATCCCATAGCGCTAACTCGACGTGTTGCACTTACGAAAAATAAGTGCATGATGGTTGGAGAACGCATTTACGCTTCAACCTGGATCGGGAGTTCGCATGAGCATTGCAGTCACCGGCGCAACCGGAAACCTCGGACAACTGGTAGTCGAGTCGTTGATCGAGCGGGGAACCGCCGCGTCCGACATCGTCGCAGTGGTCCGCAATCCACAGAAGGCGGAAAGCCTCGCCGCCCGCGGAGTAGTTGTACGTCAAGCGGACTATGCCGATGCCTCGGCGTTGGAAACCGCATTGGCGGGCGTCGACAAGCTGGTGCTGATCTCGGGAAGTGAAGTGGGGTCACGGCTCGCGCAACACACCAACATCATCGACGCGGCGAAGGCTGCCGGCGTCGGATTCATCGCCTACACGAGCATCTTGAATGCTCAGGACACGCCGATGAAGCTTGCTGCCGAGCACAAGGCGACCGAGGACGTGCTCACTCGGAGCGGTATTCCGTTCGCGCTGTTGCGCAACGGTTGGTACTGGGAGAACTTCACCAACGACCTTGCCGGTGTGATCGAACGCGGCGCACTGGTCGGTGCGGGAGCGGAAGGCAAGATCGCGGCTGCGGCGCGTGCGGATTACGCCGACGCCGCAGCAGTAGTCGCGACCACCGATGGTCACGAAGGTGCAGTGTACGAGTTGGGCGGTGACGAGAGGCTCACCTATGCCGAATTGGCCGAGAAGATCAGCGAGTTTGCCGGCAAGCCCGTCGCGTACCAGTTCGTGGACGAGCAGGCATACGAAGGCATTCTCGAGAGCGTCGGACTGCCTGCACCGGTTGCGCAGATCCTCGCCGATTCCGATGCTGCAATTGCCAAGGGGGCATTGGACACCGAGTCGGGTGACCTGCAGAAGTTGATCGGCCGCAGCAGCACTCCGGTGACTGAGGTGTTGAGGAAGGCCTGACCTGCTGTGCGCCTTTATTAACCGCGGGCGGTTAATAAAGGCGCACAGGGGGCTACCCCATGTGGACTGCACCCTCGGCGGGCAGATCACCCTTCTTGGCGCGGACCAGAACCAGCACTACCGGTGCGATGATCGCCAACAGGATTGCCGCCCAACCGAATGCGGCCGAGTATCCGGATACCTCGGCGCCGAAGAAGTAGTCCGTCATCGAGGCGACGAAGTCCTGCACCGGCTGGGGGAGTAGCGCCAATTGGTCACCAGTCGGGATGGTCGCGTTCGACATGTCGACAGGAATGCCTTCCGGCGGGATCGGCGCCGCGTTGTCGGCGGTGAAGGCCGACTTTGCCGAAGCGTAGATCGTGGTGAACAGTGCGGTTCCGAGTGCGCCGCCGATCTGCAGGGTGGCGTTGACCAGGGCACTGGCAGCGCCGGCGTCGTGGTCGGGGACACCGATCAGTGCGAGGTTCTGCATCGGCACCATCAGCAGACCGAGTCCGAAGCCGAAGATGGCGAGGCCGGGGAACACGTGCGTCCAGTAGGAGCTGTGTACCTCGATCTGGGTCAGCATGAGCAGTCCTACTGCTGCCACCAGCGGGCCGGCGACCATGAGCGGCTTGGGGCCGATCCTGGTGGACAACTGCGCTGCGATGGTCGACGCCAAGACGATGAAGAACGCCATCGGCAGCGATCCGACGCCGGCCATGACCGGGCTGAATCCGAGCACGATCTGCAGGTAGAACGTCAGGTACAACGTGCCGCCGAGCAGGGCGGCGCCCACCAGCATGGAGCCGATCAGAGCAGCGCCGCGATCGCGATGCCACGGAACGCTCAGCGGTAGAAGCGGATTCTTGCTGCGGCTCTCGACGACCACGAAGATCGCGAGGAAGACCAGACCCAGTGCGATGAACAGCAAAGTGTCCGCCTGACCCCAGCCGTGCTCGGCGCGTGTGAATCCGTAGACCAGTGAGCCGAGCCCCAGGGCGATGAGGACAGCGCCGGGAAGGTCGTAGCTCGTGTCGCCGTGCGCTTTGGTTTCCTTGACGATCGGGACAGCTGCAGCGATGGCGATCAGCGCGATCGGGATGTTGACGAGCAGGCACCAGCGCCAGTCGACGTACTGCGTCAGCACTCCACCGAGGAGCAGGCCGATGGCAGCGCCACCGCCGGAGATCGCGCCGTAGACGGCAAAAGCCTTGGCGCGCTCCTTCTCTCCGATGAAGGTGGTGGTGAGCATCGACAGCGCAGCGGGCGCGAGCAATGCTGCGAAGACGCCCTGGCCGGCGCGAGCGATGAACAGTTCGATACCGCTCTGCGCGATGCCGCCGATGCCGGAGGCAACCGCGAAGCCCGCCATGCCGACGATGAAGGATCGCTTTCGGCCCCAGTAGTCGGCGATACGTCCGCCGAGGAGCAGCAGCGCACCGAACGCCAAGGCGTACGACGTGACCACCCACGCGCGGTCAAGGTCGCTGATGCCCAGTTCTTCTTGGGCTGCCGGTAGGGCGATGGAAACGATGGTGCCGTCGAGCACCACCATGAGTTGAGCGAACGCGACGATGCAGAGCACCAGCCAGCGACGTTGATGATTCGGATTCTCGGAGACAGCCGGGATCGGTGGCAGAGTGCCGCCGTCGACGTGGGACGTGGTGGTCATTGGAAAAAGGTATTCCAGCCTTCTCGGGTGAGTCAAACGAAATAGTTCGTTCGGTTACCATCATCACTATGGCTCCCACTGACGTGACCGCGACGAAACAGCGAATCCTCGACGCTGCGCAAGAAGAATTCGGCACCTACGGGCTTGCCGGTGCGCGCATCGATCGGATTGCGAAGAACGGAAACGCCAGTAAGGAGCGCCTCTACGCCTATTTCGGTGACAAGGTCGCGTTGTTCCACGCGGTGCTCGACGTCGACTTCGAGCAGGCGATGGAATCCGTCGAGTTCACCGGTGAAGACATGCCCGCGCATGCCGTCGAACTGTTCGACGCAATGCTCGGCAAACCACAGATTCAACGGATGATGATCTGGGGTCAATTGCAGGGTGAGGCACCACGGATGAAGAAGCTGGCCGAGGAACATTCCAGCTGGGTTCCGCGAATGGCCACGATCCGCAAGGCTCAAGAAGACGGCCTCATCTCGAAGCACTGGGACCCCCAGGACCTGATCACGATGCTGTTCGGCCTCGTGTTCGGCTGGGTGGTGGCCCCCGGTGTGGCCGACAACCAGAACGTCGACGCCGACGAGATCGCGCGCCGCCGTGAAGTGGTGCGCGAGGCCGTCACTCGAATCTGCAAGCCGTGACTGTCAGCGAGAGAGGTACGCGGCCCAACCGCCGTAGTCGGTGATGTCAGCTGCGCCGTTTACGGCGTCATGAGTGCAGCTGAAACCGACTGTCGTTCTGCCGTCGGATAACTCGACGCTCGTGAGCGCCATCGGTGCAGGCAAGGCGGCGAGGAACGTTCCCAGCCCGGCCGGTGAGATCCGGAAGATCTCGCCGACGACCGGTGCCCCGAGGCCGGGTCCACGGCGTACCAGGCCGGGCTTCGGTGGCGTCGTGTCGAGAGCGAAGAGCCGGTAGGCATCCGAGGTCGTGACGGTTTCGACGTACCGCGCGCCGAGGTCGACCAACTGTGTGTTGAGGGGTTGCCCGCGCAGGTGAGCGCCGAATACTGCGAGGTCGATTCCGGTATCGACGAGGGTAGGTGAAGGCACACCGCCGAGTCGCGCAGCGAGGTCGATGGCGCTCTGGTCGTCGAAAGCGGGTACGACGAACATGACGCCGAACGGGTGATCTTCGGCAGTGCGGTGTCCGGGCGCCGCGACGGCCGCCATGTCGAGCAGGTTGCAGAAGTTGGTGAAAGTTCCCATCCGGCGGTTGATTCCGAACGGATCCTCGGTCACGGCGGCAATCGTCGGGTGTTCGGTGGTGGTGGGAAGCAGTAGGGCGTCGAACCCGGCGAGGAGTTCCCGGGCGGCAGCCTTGGCGCGGGTGAGAGCATCGAGATCGTCGACTAGCTGGTATCCGGTGGGGTGCTTCGCACCGAGCACGATGTCGGACACCGCGGGATCTGCTCCGGCAGGACGAGTTTCGAGGAACTCGCCGGCAGCGGCGTACCGCTGCGCCACTACGGCGCCGTCGTAGAGCAATCGGGCCGCGTCGAGCAGTCCGGATATGTCGACGGTCTCGGTCTCGGCGCCGCCGGCTACCAGAGCTGCCACAGTGTCCTGAAATGCTGCTGTATACGACGGGCTCAGTTGAGTGAGATCCTCGATTCGGGGGACGGCGACGCGGGGATTCGGCGCCGCCGCGAGACGAACGTCGGAAGGCCAGACGCGGCTGCGGGGATCCCGAGGTTCGTGGCCGATCATGATTGCCGCTGCCGCGGTTGCCGATTCGAGGTCGTCGGCAAATACCGTCAGAGCGTCGTAGTCGACGCAGGCGGGCACTACTCCGTGGGCTGGGATGACGCCGAGCGAGAGCTTGAGTCCGTAGATCCCGTGGAACGCTGCCGGCACCCGGCCGGAACCGGCGGTGTCGGTGCCGATTCCGATGTCTGCAATTCCCAGCGCGACAGCGACGGCGGATCCGGAGCTACTACCGCCCGAGATCAACTCTTCGTCCCAGGCGCAGCGAACGGCTCCGTACGGACTGCGCGTTCCGACCAGTCCGGTGGCGAACTGGTCCAGATTGGTCTTCCCCAGAACAACAGCCCCGTGCTCGATCAACCGCGCAACGGCACTGGCGGTTTCGTCCGGCGAATACGCGAATTCGGGGCACGCCGCTGTGGTCGGCAGACCGGCGACGTCGACGTTGTCCTTGACGGCGACCAGACGCCCAGCCAGAGGAAGATGCTCGCCCGCGGCGATTCTGGCTTCGACCGAAGCGGCATCGGCAAGCACATCTTCCTTGCGGCGCAACGTGATCCAGACTTCGGGGCGATCTACTTCCTCGATCCGCTGGAATGCCTGCTCGACCCGGGCTGTCGGGGTGAAAACTTCTGCTGCGATGGTCATGGTGTGTACTGCTCCGATCAGTCCGTGATGTTGGCGAGTGAGAGCGCGGTGATCGCGCGGGTCACCCGGTCGAGGACGACGTCGAGAGACTCGCCGATGTGCTGGTGCAAAAGCGTGCGGGCCTCGGGCAGATTGCCGGCACGTAGTTCTTCGAGGATTCGAATGTGCTCCGCGATCGAGGTGTCGATGCGGCCGTTGACCATGAAGTCGTACATCCGAACGTGCCGGATACGGGAATTCACCGACAGCAGCGACGCGACCAGTTCATTGTTTCCCGACGCCCTCAGTACGGCGACGTGGAATTCCTCGTCCAGTTCGACGAACCCCGGTTCCTGAGCGGGCGGATCGAGAGCCAGGGCACGCCACCGCACCAATTCGTCGTCGAGGATTGTTCGGTCGTGCCGGATCGTCGGATCTGCGATCGCCCGGGTAATTCCCTGTAGTTCCAGAGTGATTCGGAGTTCATACAGATCTCGGATCCGCGGGATACTCGGGCGCACGGCGGAGAACCCGTACTCTTCCCGGCGCAGGAGTCCATCGGCGCACAGCATCGTCAACGCTTCCCGTACTGGTGTGCGAGAAATGCCGAAACGCGTGGAGAGTTTCGGTTCCGTCAGGCGCTGATCGAACCCGATAGTCCCGTTGACCAGTTCGGTGCGTAGTTCCCGGTAGACCACCTCACGCAGTGGCTCCGGCGCCGTATTCATCCCTGTCGACATACCTGTATACGCTATTGATCAGGTGTTTCGTCCAGATGTCTTCGGGTTAGAGCTGAGTTACGGCCGCCGCGGAACTTCAGGAGAAGTCGCGCTGAACCCGCAAGGTTCCGATCGTGGTGGCCAGGCCGTCGTACTGAGTGACCAACAAGGTGAATTCGATCAACCGACGATCGTCGAGATGCTGCGAGAGCGTTCCCCACGTGTTGTCGGTGATGTCCTTGGTGGTGACCAACTCGTCGACCGCAGTCAAGATCGCACGGTGACGCGGACTCAACTCGGAAGCGCCAGGGCCCTCGATGATTCGGGCCAGTTCTTCTGCGTCGATTCCGGCTTTGCGGCCGAGCCTGATGTGGTGATCCATCTCGTAACCGCAGTCCCGCAGATGCGCGACCCGCAGGATGATCAGTTCGGTGTCGTGGCGAGAGATCTTGCCGCCGGGCATGAGTGAGCCGGAGTAGTGCAGCCAACCGCGGAAGAGTCCACCCGTGCGCCCCAAGGTGCTGAACAGATGCGCATCGGGTGCTCCGGCAGCCTTCGACAGGACACGCCAGATTCCCCAGTTGATCGGACCGAGGTCTTTGAATCGGCCGGGCGGGATGCGGGGGTTCATGCGACTCCACGGATGTGAGAGGGACGGAGGTCGATAGCTCGTTGCGCGATGTGGCGAACCGCGGCGCTGCGGCGGGGCGCGTGTACGCGTGACTTCCGGCCGACGATACCGCGCTCGAACGCGTCGACGGCGTCAGCGACGGTCGTGGTGCCGACGCTGGCGAGGGTTCCGCGTGCTCCGTCGAACGACAGTGCGGTGGTATCGGTGTCGATGTCGCCGATATACGCGACGCCCACCTTGGTGCCGAGGTGTTTCATTTCCAAGCGCAACGCGTCACCCAAGGCTTCGACGCCGGCGCGCGAAGCACCGAACGGTCCGCGAAACGGATGCTTGGCGGCGCCGTGAGCCGAGGCGACCACCAGGGCGTAACCGTTTTCGTGACTGATGTGCGGACCGGCTGCGCGCAGGGTGTAGTACGTGCCCATGAGATTGACTTCGACGGCGCGGCGCATGTCCGCAGGGTCGCCGCCGAGGATCGACGAGTTCGCCTCGACACCGGCATTGGCGACGACGACGTCGATGCCTCCCAGCTTCTCAGCGATGTAGTCGACGCCGCGAGATACCTGCTCGAGGTCGGCGACGTCGCACAACTGCCACGGCGCGCGGCCGCAGGAAGTGGCGACTTGCTCGAGAAGTTCCGGCTCGAGGCCGAGCAGTCCCACGGACGCACCACGGTCGTACAGGCGTCTGGCCAGCGAAGAACCGATATTGCGGGCAGCGCCGGTGATCAGGATGCGCCGACCCGTCAGATCGTCGCCACTGCTCTTGGCCGATTCGGCCTTGCCCGCCTCGCTCTTGCCCATGTGCTGTGTCCCTACGCAGTTACCTTCTGGTCCTCCGACGCTAACACCGCCGGGTAGCTGCGACTGCAAGTACCGCCAACTCCGTCCGAACGGGTGTTCAGACCGATGTGGCTTCGAGACGCGGATGTGACGAGGAAGCCTGGGTCGACCGCAATCGACGGAATCGGACCACGGCAACGACGGCGGCAACAGCGGCGAGGATCACCAACGGCAGTGACGGACCCATCGTGGGTTCGATGACAACCAGTAGCACCGGCAGTCCGAATCCGAGATAGGTGCCGACGTAGAAGATCCCGGTCAGGGCGCCCCGCGAGGCCGGGGGAGCCAGCGACTCGAGGTCGAGCAGTCCCTCACGCAGACACAGTCCGTAGGCCGTACCGAGGACGAGCGCGCAGACGATGAACAACCCGAGCGCGGGGTGTGCGCCGCCGACGGCGACCAGGCAGTATCCGAGCGCCGCCAGTGCGGCGCCGACCGTGCCGGCCTGAGGACCCCAATTGCGATGGCGCGCAGCGGTTTGAACCAAGATTCCAGCACCCAGAGTCAGCGCCGCCGCGAAACCCGGAAGGAGAGGGCCGGAGTAGCGGTCTCCGAGCCTGGCCGTCATGGTCACAAAAGAGACTGTTGCGCTGGCGAACACCCACGGCGCCAACGGAAGTGCCCAGAGCAGCGCATTTGCGACGGAGCGCTCCGCGCCGTCTGGCGCATTTGCGACGGAGCGCTCCGCGCCGTCTGGGACGGGTGTGATGGTCGCGGCTTCTACGGGAACAGGTGTACGACTCCACACAGCTGCCGCGGTAACCGAACCCACCGACAAGACGGCCGAGACGACAAAGGGCGTAGCGAGTGGGAAGGCGGCAAATTGTGCCAACAGACCCGAAAACAGTGGTCCCAGTGCAAAACCCGAGGTGAGTACTACGCCCGCCATCACGGTTCCGGACTTGCCGCGAAGGTCAGCCGCCCACGCGGTACCGGCGCCGATTGCCAGACCGGCACCGATACCGACAACGAGGCGCCCGACCATGAGCCCGGGCGCGTCGTGCCAGAGAAGAAGAATCAAGGTTCCGAGCGAGGCTATGAGCGCTCCGGGCAGGACGACTACAGCTCGGCCGACGCGATCCGACAGTGCTCCACCGGTCAACAGGCCGGGTAGAAGTCCGAGCGCGTAGATACCGAAAACACCGTCGAGCACGGTATGCGAAAGGCCCTCGTCCACCCGGAGAACCGGGATGAGCGAAGCAAAGTGGTTGGCGGCCCAACCCGTCGAAAGTAGAACTGCCAGTACCGAGATGAACCCGCGACGGGATGGATCGCCCATACCGGCAGCTTAGGCGGGTACCAGATCGCTCACGTCGGCGAGGAGTTCGAACGTGCGCAACCAAGCCTCGCGGTTGGTGCCGGTCGACACCGTGATCAGCTCGTCGGCCTGTGCATGCTCGGTGAACTCGTCGAGGTAGGCGCGGACCTCCGTGGGCGTGCCGATGGCGCTGTACTTGGTCATCTGCAGAACCTGCTGACCCGCGGGGGAGTCGAGCAGCATGTCCGCTTCGTCGTCCGTGAACTTGCGTCCGCGTCCGAGAAGAAGGCTGACGCGCGAACGCTTGGCCGCGAGGAAGTCCTGCTGAGCCTGCTCATGGGTGTCGGCGGCGATGACGTTGACGCCCGCGATGACGTACGGCTCCGCCAACTGCTCCGACGGCTTGAACTCGCGTCGATAGATCGCGACGGCGTCGCGCAGGGCGTTGGGGGCGAAGTGCGAGGCAAATGCATACGGCAGGCCGAGCATCGCGGCGAGCTTGGCTCCGAACAATGACGATCCGAGAATGTAGAGCGGAACGTGAGTGCCCTTACCGGGAACGGCATTGATTCCGGGGACGCGCGAAGTGTCGCCGAGGTAGCCCTGAAGCTCGAGTACGTCCTGCGGGAAGCTGTCCGAAGAACTCGGGTCGCGTCGCAAAGCCTGCATCGTCTTCTGATCACTACCGGGCGCGCGACCGAGACCGAGATCGATGCGACCCGGGTGCAGAGTCTCGAGGGTGCCGAACTGCTCGGCGATCGTCAGCGGCGCGTGGTTGGGCAGCATGATTCCACCGGCGCCGAGGCGGATTTTGCTGGTGTGCGCGGCGACGTGGCTGATCAGAACGCTGGTGGCCGAAGACGCGATGGAACCCATGTTGTGGTGCTCGGCATACCAGATTCGCTTGTAACCCCACTCCTCGGCACGCTGCGCCAAGGTCACGCTGGCGTCGAAGCTGTCTTTGGCGGTTTCGTTGTCGCCGATGTGGGCGAGATCGAGGATGGAAAGTGGGACGGCCATGAATGTGGTGCCTTTCTCAGCGAATAGAACGCAAACGTCGTTGGAAGGTGCAACCATCTGGCCGGCTTTCCTATTTCCGCCTGGTCAGCGCCCACGGATGGTGGCGAGGCGGACAAGGCGTGAAGTTCTTGTCTCGATTTCGGTCATTTCGGATATTTCGGATGAAATTGGGGGCTAGATTTCCCGAATCGGAGGTTCTTTCGCATTCCAAGTGAATCGAGACCAGCATGGCCACTGATCGGAAGGCTGTAAACAAGCGCAAAGTACGTGCATTACTTGCCGGAGGACTTGTCCTCGGTATCGGCGCCGCTGTCACCTTGGCGGCGTGGACAGACAACGTTTTCGGCGACGCGCAGTTCAAGACGGGAAGTTGGAATCTCCAGGGCAGCTTCGACGGACTGACGACCTGGGGTGAGTATCAAGTGGACGCTTCCGCCGGCCACTTCCAATTCAGCACGGGATTCGACGCACTCTCACCCGGAACGACGGTATACGCGCCGGTAGCGCTTCGGATCGGTCCCACGGCCAGCACTTCCGGCGCGACGGTACAACTACTCGGTGCAACGGGCGGTGATACCGACCTCAAACCCGCCCTGCGGTACTCGGTGTATCGAGGTGTCCCCTCCACGACCTGCACGGCAGCGGGAATTGGAGCAGGAACAGCATGGGTAGGCACGACAGCCAGTCCGGTGGCCTTGACGGCAGGTTCGGGTTCGGATGTCACCTTGCTAGGCACGGGCGTGCCGGTGGAACTGTGCTTCGCGGTCACGCTGCCTGCCGGAGTCGACCCTTCGATCGTGTCGGGCAAGAACACCGGGCGCTTGCTCTGGCAGTTCACCGGCCAGTCCACCCCCTGACGCCTGCGTGGTCACACGGCGAATGCGTCAGGTGTACGCACTGGCGGCCTCGGGACTCGTCCTGGGTATCGGTGCAACCACCGTGGCCGCCAGTTGGGTGGACAGCACGATGGGCGATGCATCGTTTCGCACCGGAACATTCGGAATCGAGTCGAACGTCGGCGGTGGATGGTCGTCGCATTCATCCAGTGCCCCTGGCGTTTTCACGTACACGCCCTCGGCGCTCCTGATTCGCCCCGGTGCGTTCTCGTACGGCCCGATATCTCTTCGAACAGTGCCGGTCTCGCCGGCAGCATCCGTCACTCTGCAGGCGGCCACGGTTGCCGGCGACTCCACTCTGGCGTCGGCGCTGCGGTATCGGGTGGTCAAGTCGACGACCTGTGATGCGTCAGCCTTCGCCACGGGAACACCACAATTCGTGGTGGGAAGTGCGACGGTGTTTCCGTCGCTCTCAACTGGTTCCGCAGTCGGGGCCATCGCGCTACCCACCGGTGGAGCGTCCCCGGGCGCCGCGGTGGCGCTGTGCTTCGAGATTTCGCTGCCCGCAACCTCGGCTAATTGGAGCAACTCGGCGCTGACCGGTAAAACGGCAACTCCCACTTGGCAGTTCAGTGCAACACCCTGAAGGAGCTGCAATGCCAACACATGCCCGGGCAACACATGCCCGGACGAAGAAGCGTTCGATCCCCACGATCATCGGGGACTGCATCCTTCAGGTTCTCGCTGCCGGTGGGGTTGTTTGTATCGCTTTGGTGATCTGTGCCTTCGTTTTCGACATCACACTGATCATGTTCAAGACCGGATCGATGTCGCCGACCATTCCGACCGGATCTCTGGCAGTTGTGCGGGAAGTACCGGCAGATTCCGTCGAGGTGGGCGACGTCGTCACCGTCGATCGGGGAGTGTCCGAACTGCCGGTGACCCACCGGGTCGTCTCCGCTCGTACCCAGGACAACGGCATCACGATTCTCGATCTCAAGGGTGATGCCAACGCTTCGGCTGATCCCGCGGTATACGAGGTCACCACGGTCCGAAAGGTGCTCTGGCACGTTCCGGGATTGGCGCGGGTGATCGTCTACTTCTCGAATCCTCTTGTTCTGGGGGCGATCACGCTGACCATGGCCGCTTTGGTGGTCGCGGTATTCTGGCCGCGCAATACCGATGACGACGATGATGCCGACTCGGCCGACCCGAAAACCGAACCCATTCAGGTTCTTCTACCGCCAGACGGCGGTAGACAATGAAGCGTCGCCACCTGTTTTCAGTCATCGTATTGGCAGTTGCGGTTGTTCTGGGCTCTGGTTTCTCGTCTCACCCACTCCTCGGAGAGACAGAAGCGGCGTGGACAGACTCCGAGTACGTTACCGGCCCGATTTCCACCGGTTCATGGACGACGAGTGGGTACGGCAGAGGCGCCGGCGGGCTCGGGTTGTCCAGTGGCGGAATCGTGATAGATCTTTTCGGCAGTTCGATGTTCGAAGGTGTCTCACAACAGAACACGATTGGAAAGGACCTGGACACAACCAATCTGGTGGTTGCAAAGCTACTGGGCGTCAACTCGTTGTCCCGGACCGGATCGATCTCGACGTGCGCTGCCTACTCGGTCGGGCAGCCAGCGAGCGGCCGCTGCCAGTCGGCAATTGTTTCGGATACCGATGCGACGTCGACACTCACCTCGATGACCGTGACAGTGAACTTGCTGTCTCTACTGGGGGTTGATCTGGTCAGTGCGCCGATAGTCACTGTGGCATCGCCGATTACGGCAGGGGCTGCGTGCGATACCTCGAACAGGGCATCGGTATCGGCGAGTAGCCCCACGAATCAGGTGACGGTGGGATCTCGCGTCCTCACGATTCCACAGCCTGCCGAGAACGCATCGGTGACGGTAACAGGGGCGGACGCCACTGTGAACGCCGCTGGCTTGGCGACGATTCAATACACGAACATCAAGCTCGTGAGCACGCGAACGTCCACGGCAACAATGGCGCAATCGACGCTGAGCGTGAGTCTTTCGATGGCAGCTTTTGCGATTCTGGGGGCGCAGATACTGGGCACCACAAACGTGACATTCAATCTTGTAACGGCCCAATGCGGAATTGGCAGCGCGACATACCCGGTCACGCCGCTGAGCCTCCCAACCGGATTTGCTGCGCGTGCGGTCAGCCCGACGTCTACTTCGGTGAGCGAACCCCCGTCATCGACGACTTCTTCGACCACGGCAGCTGAGACCACGGCAGCTGAGAACACTGCAGGGATGACGACCACCGCGTCTGTGCCGACACCGACAGCAACCCCGACATCGACAGCAACCCCGACATCGACAGCAACCCCGACAACGACGGCTACACCAACTACGAGCACACCGGCTCCGGCAGATCCAATCGGGACAGCGATCCACGGCCCTGCCGATTCGAGCATCTCCGCCTTCACCACGGATACCGGACTCTCCTGCGAGGTTGCTCCTGACGCGGACTACACGAGCGAAGTTGCAGTCGAATGCTCGGACGGCACAACGGGTACGGTCCCCGGTTCTGAACTCGGCCCGCAGCCAACCGTAGCGGGGGAGTATCTGCTGGTCCCCCTGACGAGAGACCACGTCACCGAAGTCTTCACCCTGAAGTCAGCGACACGACGCTGATCAGTTCCGCACAGCGTTGGCCATGGCGGCCAACGAGAGGGCCTGCCGAGCGCGGTCGAGGACAACCGCACGAGAGATGTCGATGTGCGACACCAGTGCCTCGTGTGCTTGCGGAATCTTGCCGTCCAGCACCAGTTCGACGACGGAGATATGTTCCTCCACGGTGGCCTTCATACGGTCGGGAGTCAGGTAGTCGAACATCCGCACGGGGCGCAGCTTCGAGTTGACGGCCTGCAAGGCGTCGACCAACGCGTGGTTTCCGGACGAGGCGAGGAGCGCGATGTGGAACTCCTCGTCGAGCGTCACGAAGCCGGCGTCCGGTACCGGCATCTGTTTGAGAAATGCGTACCACTTGTCGAGTTCGGAACCGAGCGCGTCTCGATCATGAGCGGGGGCCTCACCGTCTAGTACCCGCCGAAGCCCGTGCACTTCGAGGAGTATGCGCAGCTCGTAGAGGCCACCCAACTCGTCGAGGTGCGGTCGGTACGGAAAGAGTCCATGTTCGTCGCGCTCGACCAGCCCGTCGGATTCCAACTTCGCGAGCGCTTCGCGCACCGGTGTTCGCGAGACACCGTAGAGATGAGCCAACCGTTCTTCGCCGAGTCGTTCGGATGGCGCGATCTGACCGGACATCAGATCGTTTCGGATCGACCGGTAAACCTGTTCGCGCAGCGGCGGCCGCACACTCATGTCAGATTGCCATCGCTCGACGAACCGCCTCGGTGGACGTGGTGCCGCCCTCACCGGTCGAGGTCACGTGTCCGGCCGCGAGAATGCTGTAATGCTGAGCAGATTGGAGCGCGAAACCGATGTGCTGCTCTACGAGGAGGACACCGAGATCGCCGCGCTCGGTGAGTTCCATGACGGTTCTTTCGATTTCGGCGACCACGTTGGGCTGAATGCCCTCGGTTGGTTCGTCCAGAATGAGGATCTTGGGCTCGGTGATCAGGGCGCGAGCGATGGCAAGCTGTTGTCGCTGCCCACCGGAGAGAAGTCCCGCGCGACGGTCGAGGAGCGTGGTGAGTGCGGGAAACAGATCCAATGCCTCTGCGATGAGTGCCTTTCCGCGTTTGCGCCCGTCGGCGACCACCCGAAGATTCTCGGCAGTTGTCAGTTGTCCGAACGACTGCTGGCCCTGGGGTACGTAGGCAAGTCCGCGAGCGACGCGGGCGCTCGGCCGTAGACCGGTGATGTCCTCACCGTTCAGAAGTACCTTTCCCCGTGTAGGTTTGATCAGACCGACGGCGGCGCGCAGCAAGGTGGTTTTACCCGCACCGTTGTGACCCATGACTGCCGCAACTCCGTCGCTGGGAACCAGCAGGGATACGCCGTGGATCACTTCGGTGCGTCCGTAGCCGGCGCGGATGTCGACGAGCTCGAGCATGATTCAGTCCTCCGGGGTCGGTTCGGTGTCGGCGCCGAGATCGGTTCCGGCAGCGGCTGTGCCGAGGTAGACCTCTTGCACCTTGGGGTCGGCTTGGACCTCCGCCACAGTTCCTTCGGCAAGCACTTTCCCAGCGGCGAGCACTGTGACGGACGTGGCGAAGGATCGCATGAAGTCCATGTCGTGCTCGACTACGACGACGGTTCGCGCACCGCCGATGCGCCGCAGAAGGTTCCCGGTCTCCTCGCGCTCCTCGAGGCTCATGCCTGCGACGGGCTCGTCGAGCAGGAGCACGGAACAGTTCTGTACCAACAACATTCCGATTTCGAGCCACTGCTTCTGTCCGTGCGCCAGAATGCCTGCGGCGGTGTCCCTGAGGTGCTCCAACCCGGTTGTCTCCAGCGCCTCTTCGATCTCGGGAAGCACACCTTTGCGTTTTCTGAGCAGGTTCCACGGTGATCGGCCGGCTCCGGCCGCGATGTCGAGATTCTGCAGCACCGAGAGCTCTTCGAAGACGCTTGCCGTCTGGAAGGTTCGCCCGACGCCGAGGCGGGCGATCTTGTGAACCTTCTTGCCGAGCAGTTGCTCGCCGGACTTCGTGATGGAACCCGTCGCGGGAACGAGTCCGGTGATGGCGTCGACCAACGTTGTCTTTCCAGCCCCGTTCGGGCCGATGAGAAACCTCAGGTCGCCCTGCATGAGGGTCAAGTCGACGCCGTCGACGGCCTTGAAACCGTCGAAGCTGACCGAAAGATTTCGTACTTCGAGGTACTCGGACGACATTCCGGCGTTGCCGCCCAGTGCCGGTGTGGGTTCGCTGGTGGCGGTTGTGTTGGTCATGACGACACCTCCACTGGTTCGGGTTGGGAGACCTTGACCGGTGGGTCGGCCGGGGTCTCACGCTTCTTGCGGTGGCGCATCAGGGCGAACAATCCGGCCACACCTGCCGGGAAGAATCCGACCACGACGATGAACATCAGCCCTTGCGCGTAGATCCATCCCGAAGGGAGTTTCTCCGAGAATGTCGACTGTGCCCATGCGACGCCGATCGCACCGAGTACCGGACCGAGAAGCGTTGCGCGGCCGCCGATCGCGACCCCGATGAGGAAAGCGATGGACGGGACGATCCCGACGTCGGCGGGGGAAATGATGCCCACGATCGGAACGAACAGCGCGCCGGCGATACCGGCGAGGAACGCCGCGGTCACGTAGGCGACCAGTTTGATGTTCGCCGGATCGTATCCGAGGAAACGTACGCGCTCCTCTTGATCGCGGACGGCGACGAGGAGTTCGCCGTATCGGGAGTTCATCAGCTGGCGAATCAGAGCGACCGATGCGAGAAGAACTCCGGCGGCGATGAAGAACAACATCTGCTTGTTCGCCGGATCGTTGAGGTTAAAACCGAAGAACGTGCGAAAGCGGTTGAGGCCGTTGCTGCCACCGATCGACTGCTGGCCGATCAAGAGGATCGCGAAAGCCGCGGCGAGTGCCTGCGAGAGGATCGCGAAGTACGCGCCCTTGACTCTCCGCTTGAACACACCGAGTCCGAGGAGAAAGGCAACAGCGGCCGGCAGGAAAAGGATGGCGAAGATCGCCACGAATGGCGAGGCGAACGGTTGCCAGTATCCCGGCAGTTCGGTCTTGCCGGCGATGGACATGAAGTCCGGGACCGCGTCACCCTTGAGTTCGGCATCGGCGATCTTGAGGTGCATCGCCATCACGTATGCGCCGATCCCGAAGAACACCCCCTGGCCGAGCGTGAGCATTCCGCCTCTGCCCCAAGCCAAACCGATACCGACAGCGACTATGGCGAAGCACAGGAATTTGGCCAACAGTGACAGCCTGAAGTCCGAGAGCACAGCCGGAGCGACGGCGAACAGCACGATGGCGGCGAGTGCAAAACCGCCCCACACCCGAATTCGGGAATTGTTCAGGATGCTCATACGAGGCTCCTCGTCTTGACTGCGAACAGGCCCTGCGGCCGAACTTGAAGGAAGACGACGATGATGACGAACACGATCACCTTCGCGATCGACGCTGTCGTCGAGTACTCGATGAACGAGTTCAAGATGCCGAGGGCGAAGGCTGCGATCACGGCTCCCTTCATCTGACCGAGACCGCCGACGACAACAACCAGGAAGGCGTCGATCAGATAGGACTGGCCGATAGTCGGGCTGGTGGAACCGATGAGCGTCAACGCGACACCCGCGACGCCGGCGAGCCCGGAACCGAGGAAGAAGGTCGTGATGTCCGTACGACGAGAGGAGATTCCGCTCGTCTCGGCCAGATCGCGATTCTGGACGACGGCCCGGATGCGTCTACCCATCGACGACTGCTTCAGTGCGACCGAAAGTGCGATCACCGCTGCGATCGCCAACACCAGAATGAAGATGCGGGTTTTCGGCACCACGGCGCCGAAAATATCGACCCCGCCCGAAAGCCAGCTCGGCGCCGAAACATTGACTGCCGGCGCGCCGAAGATGTCGCGCGCCAACTGCTGAAGGATCAATCCGACGCCGAATGTCACCAACAGGGTGTCGAGGGGTCGGTGGTACATCCGCGATACCAGGACCACTTCGAGCACGACACCCATCAGTCCGCCGACGACAAAACCGACGAGCAGAGAAATGATCAACGATCCCGTTGCATTCGAGATCACCTGCTGCACTACGTATGCGGTGTACGAGCCGGCCATGATGAACTCGCCGTGTGCCATGTTGATGACACCCATCTGCCCGAACGTGAGAGACAACCCCAACGCTGCCAACAGGAGAATCGATCCGATACTCAAACCCGTGAACAACTGCCCGATCACAACATCCATGACAGACGCTCCACCTCTCTACTCGTCGATTCCGTCAATTCCGCCTTTTGTCGATCAGCTACCGAGCCCCTCAGCCCAGGGGTAGTTCTTCAGGTACGGATCCGGCTCGATCGGCTGTCCCGAATCCCAGACCGTGTAGATCAGTCCGTCGGAACGGATTTCGCCGATCCGGGCAGTCTTGGTGATGTGGTGGTTGTCGCCGTCGATGGTGACGAGTCCTTCGGGCGCCTGGAAGGTCACACCGTCGGCGTTGTCCTGAATATCCTTGACCGCAAACGAGTTGGCCTTCTCGACGGTGTTCTTCCAGAGGTAGACGGAGGTGTATGCCGCTTCCATCGGATCGGACGTGGGCTTGTCCTGGCCGAACTTCGCCTTGTACGCCTCGACGAACTTCTTGTTCTCGGGGGAGTCGATGGTCTGGTAGTAGTTCCACGCCGTCAGCTGGCCTTCGACGTTCTGGACTCCGATACCGCCGACCTCTTCCTCCGCAATGGAGACGGAGACGACGGGCATGTCGGCGGGCTTCAGGCCGACATTCGAGTATTCACGGAAGAACGCGACGTTGGAATCACCGTTGAGTGTGTTGAACACGGCATCGGCGTCGGCTGTGCGGACCTTGTTCACGATGGTGGAGAAGTCGGTCGAGCCCAATGGCGTGTAATCCTCGCCCTTGATCTCGATGCCGTTCGCTGCCGCGTACGCCTTGATGATGCGGTTCGCGGTCTGAGGGAACACGTAGTCGCTCCCGACCAGATACAGCGACTTGACGCCCTTCTCCTTCAGGTAATCCAGAGCGGGGATGATCTGCTGGTTGGTCGTTGCACCCGTGTAGAAGATGTTCTTCGAATCTTCCAGTCCCTCGTACTGGACCGGGTAGTAGAGCAAAGAGTTGTTGTCCTCGAACACCGGCAGCATGGCCTTACGGCTCGAGGAGGTCCAGCCACCGAAAACTGCTGCGACGCAATCGCTGCTGATCAGTTTCTCGGCCTTCTCGGCGAACACTGTCGGCTCCGACGCGCCGTCCTCTGCCACGATCTGGATCTTCTTGCCCAGCACACCGCCGGAATCGTTGATCTCCTGCACCGCCAACGAGATGGAGTCGCGGACCGTCACTTCACTGATGGCCATGGTGCCCGAGAGTGAATTCAGGGAACCGACCTTGATCGTGTCCCCCGAGGTGTCGACGCACGACGTAGCCGTCGAATCTCCCGATGCGGTGTCTGTTGCCTTGCTTCCGCAGCCGGTGAGAACCAAGCCCAGCGCGGCGAGAGCGGCCGGCGCGGCAAGGGTGCGCTTCGAGAAGGTTCGCATGTACGGGCCTTTCGTGTCGATGGCTCTGGCAGACAATGGCTCTGACAGATCTGTATCCGGAGTGCGTATACAACGCTGTATTCGTCGAGTGCACAGAGTAGGTGGAAGTTGTTGCGGTGGAATGACTGTCGGTGACAAGTGTGTGTCCGGTGTTTCGATTGGGTGTCCAGGACCTCACACCGCAGGTCAGCGAGGGTGCGGTGTTAGCATCGACGAGAAATTGATCAAGCACTCGCTTGACGATCGGAACGTCGGAAGGATCTTCTCGTGCGCTCGACCCGACGGGACGAAATACTCGCTCATGCGGCCAAGCTGTTCAGTGAGCGGGGAATCGCCGCGACGACGGTGCGAGACATCGCCGACGAAGTCGGGATCCTCTCCGGCAGCCTCTATCACTACTTCGACTCCAAGGATGCGATAGCCAACGAGATCGTCGTCCGGTTCCTCGAAGATCTCAACGTCCGGTACGAGGACTCGATCGAACCGGAAGGTTCGGCTCGAAATCGGCTGGCCACGATGGTGTCGGTGTCTTTTGCCTCGGCGGTGGATCACCCGTATGCCACGGAGGTCTATCAGGGAGAAGCCATACTTTCGTCGCAACCGGCGGACGCGCCCATCACCATCCTGGTTCAGAAGGCACACAGCTACTGGCGATCGGCTATCGCTCGCGGAATTGCCGACGCGGAGTTTCGGGAAGACATCGATCCCGAACAGTTTCACCGTCTCCTGCGTGAATCCGTCTGGTCCACCGTCGCGCAGTATCGCCCGCAGCTTTCCGAATTGGCCGAAGATCTGCAGCGCAATCTGATTTCGGTTTTCCTGGACGGCTTTGCCGCACGTTCCGTCGACGGCGAGCCGGTGGCACGCGTTGCGCGGCGCACGGCGAAGAAGGAAGCGCAGACCGAATCTCCCGACTCGGACCTTGCCGAACTCCGCTCTGATGTCGACGAATTGAAGTCCGTCATTCGCGAACTCAGCTCCTCGATCCGGCAGCTGCAGAAGCCGTAACACCGCAGTTCCTGCGCGTGTAGTTCGGATTTTGACTATCAGTGTGACCCAGTGCATACTTCTGTCCACACTCGTAAATCAAGCGCTTGTTAGATTTACCAAGCATAGTTTGGACGGGAGTTCGATGTGAGACTCGGAAAGGCGATCGCCGTCTGCGCGGCAGTGGTCCTCGGGGCGAGCGCGTGCGCATCTGCCGGTGTCATTCCCGAAGACACCATCGTCATCGGTTTGGACGAGGACTCCACCGGGCCCGGTGCGTCATACAGCACGATCGCCGGCAAGACCGTGCGGCTGACCGTCGACCTGATCAACCAGGCGGGCGGAATCAACGGTAAGCAAGTCGAATTGGTTGTCGAGAACGACGAGAGCAGTCCCACCAAGACCCCGTCGATCATTCGGAAGTTGGTCGATCACGGATCAAGTGCGGTCATCCTCGCCACGGGCAGCGGGTCGGTGCTGCAGGCCAAGTCGATTCTCCAGCAGTCGAAGATTCCTGCGATAGCTCCGGTCGTTCTCAGCGACGCCTTTGCCTCGGCGCCCGACAACGACTTCTCGTTCATGATTCCGAACTCGTTGAAGCAGTACGCCCAGGTGTACTGCGGGGCTTTCGAGAAGATGGGGTACAAGTCCCTGGGAATTCTCGGTGACGCGAGTGCGTCCATCGACGGAATCATCAAGACCCTGCGGCCGGCGCTCGAGAAGTGCGCGAGAGTGACGGGCGTCGAAAAGGCGCCGGTCGATGCCGCGGACATCACCGCACAGGTCTCACGTCTCGCGGAAACCGAACCGGACGCGATTCTGGTCGCCAGTATCGGCGGGCACTTCGAAATCCTCGCGCACAACACCTTGTCGAAGGTCACCCCGCAGACGCAACGCTTCTCACTCGCTTCCATCGGAAACCAGCCCGCATCTTGGGCTTTGGCGGACCCGAAGGCGTTGAGCGGCATGGTGTACATGGGCTCGCTCAGTGAGAACAACCCGAGAACCGCCGAACTGCGTCGCAAGGTGCAGGCGGTCAAGGGGCCCGATTATCAACTGACCGCCTACGACGCACAGGCGTACGACGCCGTCATGATGTTGGCCGAGGCCATCGAGATTGCCGGCGATCACCGAGATCGGACGGCCGTTCGTGATGCTCTTCAACAGGTTTCGGCACTTCCCGCCAGCTTCGGCCAGGACGGACTGACACTGTCGTTCTCCTCGCAGGATCACCTTGCTCCGGACAGCCTCTGCGGACTGGTGCTCGTCGAATTCGGTGAGGACAACAAACCGGCCCATCCGTGGGATTCCTACCAACCCCCGTGCGGATAACCGAGGAGCTTTGACATGACAGACGCACAACTGTGGCTCGCAGCCATCGAGATCGGTGCCTTCTTCTCTCTGATAGCCCTCGGAATGTATCTCGTGGTGGTCGGCGCCGACTTCTTCAACTTTGCGATGGGCCCGTACGCTATGGCTGCGGCAATGGCGTCGAGTTGGGTCGCGATCAATTACGGGCTCGCTCTCTGGATTGCCATGCCGCTGGGGATCGCGGTAGCGGTGGCGCTGTCGATCTTGACGGAAAAGCTTGTGGTCAAACAGGTTCAGAAGCGTTCGGGTCGTGGGGAACTACCGGCGTTGGTGGCGGTGACCGCAGTACTGTTCGGGATCCAGCAGCTCGCCGGCACTGTCTTCGGCCGCACACCACTTCCCGGGCAGAAGATCTTCGACTTCGATCCGATATCGGTACTCGGTGCGACCGTCGACAGTTCGACCGTTGTGCTCGTCGTCGGAACTGCTCTGATCTTCGTCGGTATCGGACTGTGGCTGAACCGGTCCACGTCGGGCCGTCTGCTCCGCGCCGTCGGCGACAGTCCGGATGCCGCCCGCGTCCTGGGCTTGCCGGTGGATCGGGTACGCCTCATCGCGTTCACCCTCGCGGGTGTGATCGCCGCGGTCGCCGGACTTCTGTTCGCTCCCAAGGCCGGTGTTCAGTTCACGAGCGGTCTGTCATGGACGCTGACGGCATTCATCGCACTCGTCATCGGTGGTACCGGCAGGAGTTGGGCTCCGCTGATCGGCGGAATGGTGTTGGGCGTCGTCCAGGTATTCGCCCCGTACTACTTCGGTGCGAGTGCTGCTCAAACCGCGATTCTCTTGATTGCCCTGGTGTTCTTCGCTTTCCGTCCGGAAGGCTTGCTCTCGAGGAAGGTTCGCGTCTGATGGCCTCGCTTTCTACCAGTCCGCCGACGTCAAGTCCGCCCACTCCGGCCGGCAGTTCCCGGACGAGGATGCTCGCCGTGTCACGAGAAGCGCTGATCACCGTGGCCGTGGTTGCTGCCGTGCTGCTGTGGATGGGGCCGAGTCTGTACCGGCAGGATCTGGTGTTCCTCGCTGCGACGTATTCGCTGATCGCCCTCGGCATGTACGTGCCATTCGTGCTCGCGGGATCACTGTCGATGGCGTACAGCGCGTATGCGGCGATCGGCGCGTATGCCGTTGCGCTGATCTCGGTTCGGACCGGGTTGTCGATGTGGTGGGGATGGATTCTCGGCGCCCTCGCCGCTGCAGCGGTTGCAGTACTCCTCAGCTTGGCAACACAGAAACTCTCCGGCTTCTACCTTGCCGCGGTGACCTTGTTGTTCGGTATCGCTTTCGAGCACTGGTTGATCGACGGGCCGAGTTTCACCGGCGGGTCGGCCGGGATCTCGGGCGTCGAGACTGTGACGATGTTCGGCTGGGAGCCACCGCGCTACGCATTGGTCGTGTTCGCGATCTTGTTCGTGTGTCTGATCGCGGTCACTGTCGATCGACTTCGGAAATCGGTGTGGGGGCTGATGTTGCAAGCTGCCCGCGACAATCGTAATGTCGCACGGTCTTCCGGCGTCAATCCTGCGCACCTGACCGTTGTGGCGCTGGCGATCGGTGCCGCGATCGCGTCGACCGGCGGATCGCTGTTCACCGTGTCGGTGCAAGCTGTCACTCCTGAAACCTTCACTCTCAGTATTGTTTTCCTTGCGATCTTCATGCCGATCATCGGCGGTCGCAGTTCGGCGTGGGGTGCTCCGCTCGGTGCATTGATCGTGGTGATCGTGACGCTGAACATGCCCGGGTACCAGGGAAGTGGCGAACTCCTGCTTGCCGGAGCCGTCCTGGTGATCCTCATCGTCGCGCCTGGTGGGGTGATCGGGTGGAGTCAGAACGTTCTGGGTCGAATGAACCGTCTGTACAAGGAGCGTGGCAATCGATGACTCGGCTACTCGAAGTGAGCGGGCTCCACAAGTCCTACGGCGGCGTCCGCGCTGTCGACGATGTCTCGTTCAGCGTCGGACCGGGAGAGGTGATCGGCCTTGTCGGCCCGAACGGGGCAGGCAAGACCACACTGGTGGACTGCATCTTCGGCACACAGCAAGCAGACTCCGGAACCGTCGCGCTCGCCGGTGCTCCCTTGACCGGGCCGTCGGAGCGCCGTGCACGGCAAGGGCTCTCGCGCACGTTTCAACATCCGCAGCTCGCGGCGGAACTCGACGCCGTCGACAACATCATCCCGGGACTGTACGGGCACAAGATCACCTCACCGCTGCACTCGCTGTGGTGGGCGATCAAAGGACCTTTCGAGAACTGGGACCGGACAGCACAGCGGGCCCGGGAGATTGCTGCGCGATACTCGGTCACCGACGTCGAGAGTGCTTGCGGGGATCTCAGTTTGGGCGCGCAGCGTCTGGTCGAGGTGGCGCGGGCGATGGCGACCGAACCCGAAGTCCTCCTGTTGGACGAACCGTTTGCCGGTGCGGATCACGACGGCATCGCTGCCATCTCCGGTGCCGTGCGATCGATTGCCGCGCAGGGCAAGGGAGTAGTCCTGGTCGATCACAACGTCGATCTCATCGCGGCGCTCGCCACCAAGATCGTGCTGCTCAATTTCGGATCAGTGGCGTTCTACGGACCACCGCAGGAGTGCTTGGCCAGCGACGCGATGCGAGAAGTCTATTTCGGTTCCGAATACGAGGAAGGCGCCTGACATGCTCGAACTCGACAGAGTCACAGTTCGATACGGATCCGCTGTCGCCGTCCGGGAAGTCTCCCTTGTCGCCCCCGCCGGTGAAGTGACAGCGATCGTCGGGCCGAACGGTGCGGGCAAGACCAGCTTGGCGGGATCCATCTACGGCTCGGTTCCCGCCACCGGGACAATCAAATTCGATGGTCGAGAGATCCAGAAATTATCGGCACTGGATCGTGTCCGCAGCGGATTTGCCTACGTTCCCCAAGGCAGGCAACTGTTCATGCGAATGTCCGTTCGCGAGAACCTACGCGTCGGCGCAGACCTGCTGGGATTGAAAGCCGAAGCCGTGGAAACAGCTTTCGAGAGGTTCCCGATCCTGCGTGAACGCTCGGAGAGTTATGCCGGGGTCCTCAGCGGTGGTGAGCAGCAGATGTTGGTTCTGGGGCGGGCCCTTCTGGAAACCCCGAAGGTGTTGCTCCTCGACGAGATGATGACAGGACTGGCACCGAAAATCGTCGCGGAGCTGCGAGCATTGGTCGGGGGTCTGGCCGCCGAGGGTGTGACCGTCATCGTGACGGAACCGGCACTTACTGCACTGAAATCGGTTGTCGACCGCGGATATGTCATGCAGCGCGGCGAACTCGTCCGCGAATGCGATTCCGCAGCGACACTGGACAACGCGTACAAACAATCGATGGGCGTCCTCAGCGCCGACGGGAGATGATCGACGATCATGCTTGAAACGAAGACACTCGACTTCACCGTCGGTGAATTCGCCACGAATCCGGACCGCTTCGCCGGCGTCAGCATCAGCGAAATGGTCAGGCATTGGTCTGAGACCATCCCGGACGAAACCGCCTTTGTCACTCCGGAATCGAGGGTGTCGTGGAAGCAGTACGACGCGGCTGCCGATGCGATCGCGTCGGCGCTGGATCTAGCTGGTGAGGGATACGGACATGTAGCCGTGTTGCTCCCCGACACCGCTGTATTTCATGCGGCTCTCTGCGCAGCATTTCGTACCGGCCGCGTCGCCGTCGGAATCGGTTCGCGCTCGGGCATTCGCGAGATCTCTCATCTGATCGCCCGCTCGGAAGCCTCCGTACTCGTCACCACTCGCACGCTGCGCGGCGTCGATACCGCCGAACTCGTGGCGAGTCTGCGGGCAGAGCATCCCGGACTGGACGTCGTCTTCGCCGACGAACGCGCCGACGTGAGTTTCGAACGCGTGAGCGCAAACGGCGAACTCACCTCGTTGCCGGTCGAGCTAAAGCAGTTCCCCGCAACCAGTCCGTGTTTTGTCACGTCAGCCGTTTCGATGCTGAACTCGACCTCCGGCACAACGGGCCTACCCAAACTGGTCACACAAACCGAGGATCGTTGGGTTGGTTTCTCCGAGATTGCCGCCGAGGCGGCGGCGATCGGTTCGGATGAGGTGTTCCTCGGCGCGGTTCCAGCACCTTTCGGATTCGGCCTCTGGACTTCGCATTTCCTGCCGGCACTACTCGGTGCTCGCAATGTCGTCATGGAACGCTTCGACGTTTCGGTGATGATCGAGTTGATCGAGCGCGAACGGGTGACTGCTTTGAATTGTGTGAGTACACAATTCAAGATGCTGTTGCGTTCGGAGGCCGCGGAATCGGCCGATCTCTCGTCACTTCGTTTCATGTTCACCGGTGGTGAAGCCGTGCCCTATTCGGAGGCGCTGGCATTCGAACAACGTACCGGAGCGGCTGTCCTGCAGTTCTACGGATCGAACGAAACCGGCGCCGTCTCGGTGACGACGGTTTCGGACGATTCCGACACCCGACTGAAGACGTGCGGCCACGTCATCGATCGCATGCGAGTTCGTGTATTCGACGATGCGGCAAAGGAAATGACCGGCTCCGTCCGCCGCGGTCAGCCTGGGGTGAACGGACCGCTGATGTGTCAGGGCTATTGGGGGGACACCGATGCGAACGACGAGTTGTACACCGATGACGGTTGGATGCTTCTCGGCGACATCGTCGAGATCGACGAGACAGGACGGGTGCGTGTGGTCGGGCGCAAAGCCGACATCATCATTCGTGGCGGCAAGAACATCTCCGCGGTCGAAGTCGAGGAGTACGTGCGCGCGCACCCTTCGGTGGAGTTGGTCGCCGTGGTCGGGGTCGACGATCCGCTGTTCGGTGAGAAGGTCTGTGCGGTCGTCGTGTCCGCCGATGACGATCTGAGTTCGGAGGATCTGACCGCCTGGCTGCAGAGCCGAGGAGTGACCCGCGAGTACATACCCGAGTACGTGATGACGGTCGCCGAATTGCCGATGGCGGCAGGCGGCAAAGTAGCCAAGGGTGAAGTCAAGGCACTCGCGCAGAGGCGGATCGCTGAACTCGGCTGATCGCACTTGGCGGTACCGGCTTCGCGTTACGCTGATCCGGACATTGTGCCGAGAGTGAAGGAAACCCGATGACGAACCCTTCACCGCATCGGTGGCGCAGGCGCTTGCTGTGGGCTCTGGCAATTGTGTTCGTTCTGGTCGGAGCCGTGGTTCTGGCCTTCGTTCTGAGCCCGAGACCTGGCGCACTCACCGTGCGATGGGTCTTCGATCGTGATGCGGTGAAAGTCACCGAGGCGCTCGAGAAGCACGCGCCCGAAGGCGTCGACTCGATCAAGGACCAGCAGTACCGCGCCGATGACGACGACGCATACCTGGATGTCTACTTTCCCGCAGCGACGACGACCGCATTGCCTACGGTGATCTGGACTCATGGCGGTGCCTGGATCTCGGGAAGCAAGTCCAACTACGCGCCGTACTACGAGTTGCTGGCCTCGCGTGGCTACACAGTTGTGTCCCTGGACTACTCACTCGGACCTGAGCACCACTATCCGACGGCAGTGCGGCAGCTCAACGACGCTCACGCGTACGTCGTCGCGAATGCGGAACGGCTGCATGTTGATCCGACGACGGTCGTTCTGGCCGGTGATTCTGCGGGAGCGCAACTCTCGAGTCAGCTCGCCACTCTCATCACTGATCCCGCCTATGCGAACCGTGTGGGCGTGGTCCCGTCGCTGCGGCCGGATCAGTTACGTGGAGTAATCCTGAACTGTGGAATCTACGACGTCGGGAACATGGTCGGCGGACCCGGCATCATCGGTTGGGGAGTTGATCGGTCCCTCTGGGCGTATACCGGCGTGCGTGACTTCATGAGTACCGACGCAGCGGATCAGATGTCGACCTTGAACCACGTCACCGATCGATTTCCGCCTGCCTACATCAGCGGCGGCAACGCCGATCCGTTGACGGATTCTCAGTCGAAACCGATGGCTGACAAATTGACCGGGTTGGGAGTTGCGGTCGACACACTGTTCTATCCGGCCGATCACGTTCCGGCGCTCGGTCACGAGTATCAGTTCGATCTGGACAATGCCGACGGTCTCACTGCACTCGATCGCACGGTTCAGTTTCTCGAGGCTCATACCGGCTAAATGTCGGATTGTGGTGAACCACTGCGAAAATGGTCATTTTGGACAAAGCTCCGCGGGTGCGTTGCCAGGGAATTCTCAACTAGTCCTTTTGGTCTAGCCTGGGTGAATCCGATCCGACCCCAGGAGTTGTTGTGCGCGCGTCTTCCCCCGACAGACGGCGAAGGCGCATTGTCGGAACCGCGGCGGTATTCGTCGTCATTCTGCTGTCCGGGGTAACCGCGGCACTCGTCAGTCCGTGGCCAGGAGTTCTCGTCGTACGGTGGATGTCAGCGGGTGGCTCCGAAGCGACTCACGCACAACTCGACAGGCATGCACCGTCAGGAATCGTCTCGATTCTCGATCAGTCGTACCGCGACGGCGACGACGATGCACAACTGGACGCGTACTACCCGTCGGAGTCCACTTCGGCGCTACCCACGGTGGTCTGGGTGCACGGCGGTGGCTGGATATCAGGATCGAGAACTGATGCCGACGGTTACTACAAACTGTTGGCAAATCAAGGCTTCACTGTGATTTCGGTGGACTATTCACTGGGGCCGGACGCGTATTACCCCACCGCAGTGAATCAACTTAACGACGCGTATCGATTCATCGTGAGCAATGCGGACAGGTTGCATGTCGATTCGAACAACCTCTTTCTTGCCGGAGATTCGGCAGGCGCGCAGTTGTCCAGTCAGTTGGCGACCGTCATGACCAGCCCTGACTACGCGTCGGAAATGGGTGTGGAGCCGGCATTACGTCCCGAGCAGATACGCGGAGTTGTCCTCGACTGTGGGGTCTTCGATCTGAAACCGCTGCTGTCACAGGGGAAGTACTTCGGTTGGGGCGTCGACAAGCAATCGCTGTGGGGGTACCTCGGAACGAGGGACTTCGACGGGTCGACTGCAGTGGGTCAGATGTCGACACTGGGTCATGTGACCTCGGACTTTCCAGCGACGTTCATCACCGGCGGAAATGTCGACCCACTGACCGCCAGCCAGTCGAAACCCATGGCAGAACGGCTCGCCGATCTGGGCGTCGAGGTCGATGCACTGTTCTACCCGGACGATCACGAGCCTGCACTCGACCACGAATATCAGTTCGACCTCGACACCGTGGACGGGATGGTCGCGTTCGATCGCACAGTCGCGTTCCTACGCGACCACGTGCGTTAGCGCGGTCAGCGAATCACGTACGGCGAAATCGAACTCCGGTGCTCGCTGATGTCGAGGTCTTTACCCAACGGAGGGAAGGCACGCTGCGGACAATTGAGGCGTTCGCAGACACGGCAGCCCGAGCCGATCGGCGTTCCCGGATTCGACTCGTCCAGATCCAGACCGTCGCTGTAGACGAGTCGGTGGGCGTGTCGAATCTCGCATCCCAATCCGATGGCGAAGATCTTTGCGGGCTGTCCGTATCGAGCCGCTCGACGTTCGACCGTGCGCGCAACCCAGAGGTATCGACGACCGTCGGGCATCTGCGCGATCTGAGGCATGATCTTGCCCGGATACGAGAACGTCTCGTAGACGTTCCACAGCGGGCACGTACCGCCGCTGGTGGAGAAGTGGAATCCGGTGGCGGACTGACGCTTCGACATGTTTCCGGCACGATCGACACGCACGAACATGAACGGAACCCCGCGAAGTTTGGGGCGCTGCAGGGTCGAGAGGCGGTGGCAGATCGTCTCGTAGCTCGCGGAATAGAAGGCGGACATGCGCTCGATGTCGTACCGGAAGTCCTCGGCAACCTCGTGAAACTGGCTGTAGGGCAGCACGGTGGCCGCGGCGAAATAGTTGGCCAAACCAAGCTTCGCCAGGGAGACCGACGCTTCGCTGGTGAAGTTGCCCTCGGCCACCAACGAGTCGAGCAGGTCGCCATGCTCGAGGTATGCGAGTTCTGTCGCGAACTTGAAGACCTGTTGCCCGCCGGAGAGCCTTGCGGAAATTTCCAGGACCCTGGTGTCCGGGTCGTAACGGTGAAGTATGTTCTCGCCCAAGTCGACTCGTCGAACGATCTGCACGTCATGGACGGACTCGAGGCGTCTGGCGATCTCGCCGGCGACGTCGCCACGGTGAAAGCGCATCCGGGCAGTGAGTTCTTCGGCTGCGGTGTCGAGATCGTGGATGTAGTTCTGTCGCTGATAGAAGTAGTCGCGCACTTCCTCGTGCGGCATGGTGATCGAACCGCTGCCGCTGCCGTCCGAGAAACGGTCCTCCGTGGCTGCGGCGAGCTGGGCCGTCGTGTTGCGGAAGCGGCGATGCATGTTCACCATCGCCTTGGCGAGGCCGGGGTGGGTGGAGACCATCTCCGCGATTTCGTGGGCGTCGGCGTCGATACCCATCTCCTGATCGAGGGCAACTTCACGCATTTCCGCGATCAGGCGCGTGTCGTCCTGCGGGGAGAAGAACGTGGTGTCGACACCGAAGACTTCACTGATTCGCAGGAGCACCGGCACGGTGAGTGGCCGGACGTCGTGCTCGATCTGATTGAGATAGCTTGCCGAGATCTCGAGCGTCTTGGCCAGTGAAGCCTGACTCAACCCGCGCTCGGTCCGCAGTTGGCGGAGCCGGACACCGACAAAGGTTTTCGACATTTTCCCAGGATACGAGTGACAGTCCGGCTTCGCAAAGGTGGGTTCGCAGTCTTCGCACGGGGGCTCCGCCCCCGTGAGTGGTTGACGAGCCTCGGCACTCCCTAACCACTCACGGGGCCGGAGGCCTAGACCCTGTTCTCCGATCGAGGGGCGCCGATTCCGGGATCGATCTGGAACGGCCCGCTCGACGAGGGTGCAAGGGGGAAGTCGAAGATCGCAGTCGGGAGATAGACCGTCGAACACGAGTTGGGGATATCCACGACACCCGACAGGCGGCCCTCGATCGGCGCCGCGCCGAGTAGCAGGTACGCCTGCTCTGGCGCGTACCCGAACTTGGTCAGATACTCGATCGCATGCAGGCACGCACGCTGGTAGGACAGATGTGAATCCAGGTACTTCTGTTCGCCGTCCAACGTGACGGAAGTGCCCGAGAACGCAAGCCACTCGGAATACTGCGGATCCGTGTTGCCCGGCATGAAGATGGCGTTCTCGGAAACACCGTAGGTATCCATTCCGCCCTTGATGATGTCCACACGAAGATCGATGAAGCCGCCCATCTCGATGGCACCGCAGAAAGTGATCTCACCGTCGCCCTGGGAGAAGTGAAGATCGCCGACCGACAGATTCGCACCGTCCACGAACACCGGATAGAAGATTCGGCTGCCCTTGGTGAGGTTCTTGATGTCCTGGTTTCCGCCGTTCTCACGCGGGGGAGCGGTACGAGCCGCCTCGCCGGCCACGCGTGTGTACTCGTCACCGGTCAAGGTTCCCAGTACTGCATCGCGGGGCTCGGGCGGAAGTGCAAGCGGGGGAACCCGATTGGGATCGGTGGCAATGAGGGCGCCCTCGCGGGCATTCCACTTGGCGAGCAAGGCTGCCGACGGAGCCGTGCCCATGAGTCCCGGGTGGACGATGCCCGTGAACGAGACGTGCGGAATGTGACGCGACGTCGCCGTTTGGCCGGAGAAATCCCAGACGGCTTTGTACGCATCGGGGAACTGTTCGGTGAGGAAGCCGCCGCCGTTGTTCCGAGGGAAGATGCCCGTGTACCCCCAGCCTTGGCCGGCCAACGGACCCGAATCTTCTTGGGGGATAGGCCCGATATCCAAGATGTCGACGATCAAGAGGTCGCCGGGCTTCGCGCCTTCGACGGCAAAGGGGCCGGACAGCGTGTGGACCGTGGTCAGTGGTGCATTGAGAATGTCGTCGGCTGAGTCGTCGTTGTGTATTGCGCCGTCGAACCATTCGCGGCAATGGACACGAAACGCATCACCGGGTTTCACTGTCACCGCCGCTGGGATGTCCGGGTGCCACCGATTGTGGCCGACGATTGCCTGGTCGGTGAATTTCTTGGCGGAATCGAGTGGAAACAGCAGTTCAGGCATATGCACTCCTCATTCTCGAAGAAACGGAAAACTCGTGGCGGCAGGACTTTCGTGTCGGATCGGGCCTCATGGCGAGGACGCGCGGTGAGGACGCTCAGGGGCGAGGTAGCTTGCGGTGCAACGGATTGGACGTCGTCGGGGCAGATTGCCGGCCGCGGCCGGGTAGCGACCCACTGACCACGGCAGGCTCGTGAGCCGATCGAGCAGTGCTGTCCAGTAGACCCATCGCGGCCGACGACGCGTGACTCAACCGGGGAGACGAGACCACCCGCTTGGACTCGAGACTGCACTGGGGGCAAGTAATCGACTGGGGCACTTCGGCCATCGCGAACGACCGCTCGAGCGGGCCGCAGCCGGTACAGCGAAACTCGTACAGAGGCATGCGGTCACGCTATCGGAGGATCCGTAAGTGCGACACTGGAACGACACGCACCGGGTTGCCGATGCCGCAATTGCGCCCGTCAGCGCAAGTACACAACCGCGTTGTCTCCGCCGGTACAGGTGACGATGCCGGAGGTCACCTTGCATGCCATCGTGTACTCCTTGCCGGTCACCGGACTACGTGCGGACACGGTGCTGGATGCACCGGTTGCACCGGAGTTCCCGTAGGCGATCCGAACCGCCTCGGCAAACTCACATGAAGTTTTGCCCCCACTTGTCGCGGACTCCTTGTAACTTCCGGCCGGCTGCCCGCCGGGGCAGGCGGACGCACCGGCCGGAAAGTTCGCGGCGCGTGTGGTCGTCGGGGATGTCGTGCTGGGAGCGGTTGTCGTGGTGCCGGGTGTGTTCGCGGCGCTGATGGTGGTGTGGGCGGCGCCACCGGCGGCCGAGTTGGGGACGTCCTTCGGCCAGAGGACCCAGGCAAGCCCGCCGAAGAGAGCCAACACAGTGATGACTCCGATTACGGATACCGGAATCACCCAGCCGGGCCGACGCGGCGGCGGATTTCCACGTGGCGGTGCAGGCGGGAATCCCTGGGGCGGGGGATACGACTGCGGCGCGGCTCGGTAGCCCAACTGCGGCGGCTGTGGACCGGATTGCGACCATGCCTGGTTGTTCGGTGGCCGCTGATAGTTGTCCGGCACCGCTTTATCGCCCGGTCGGGGGCGTCGAACGACAAGTCATGGTTCGACAGCATATGGCCGGCGAACGGGTTGTCTCCGGCTTTCCCAGGGGTAGATCCCGGAATTGTCCTAGCGAAGGCTGTTGCCGAGGAGTGATTGCGGTCACTCGCGGGTAGTGAAGTTGGCTCCGAAGTAGCGGACGGGCCTGTTCCGAGTGGCGTGCGAACTGCCGGAATTCGCAAGCGGCGGAGTTGAGTGCATTTCGTTCACAGCCTGCGGTTTCTTTCCTACTCGCCAGTACGGAACCTGTCCGATTGGGTAGTACCAGCCGCGTAGGAATCTTCACAGACTTAGCAAAGTGTGTTGAAAAGGTAGCGAAGATTGGCATTAGCAACAGGTAGACGGCACTTTTTCGATGTGCCATTCTCGGTAAGTACACAAGAAGGGCCTGGCAAGTATGTGAAGTAGTACGCACGTACTGCTCACAACAGGCCGGACCAGCAGATCAAAGAGATGGAGTCTTGATGTCGACCACCGGCACCCCGAAGACCGCAGCTGAGCTCCAGCAGGATTGGGACACCAACCCTCGCTGGAAGGGCGTTACTCGTAACTACACGGCCGATCAGGTCGTCAAGCTCCAGGGCACCGTCGTCGAGGAGCAGACCCTCGCTCGTCGCGGATCCGAGATCCTGTGGGATCTCGTGAACAACGAGGACTACATCAACTCCCTCGGTGCACTTACCGGCAACATGGCTGTGCAGCAGGTTCGCGCCGGCCTGAAGGCCATCTACCTCTCCGGTTGGCAGGTTGCCGGCGATGCGAACCTCTCGGGCCACACGTACCCGGACCAGAGCCTCTACCCGGCCAACTCGGTTCCGACCGTCGTCCGTCGCATCAACAATGCACTGCTGCGCGCCGACGAGATCGCCAAGACCGAGGGTGACACCTCCGTCAGCAACTGGCTCGCTCCGATCGTTGCCGACGCCGAAGCCGGCTTCGGTGGCGCTCTCAACGCTTACGAGCTGCAGAAGGCCATGATCGGCGCCGGCGCTGCCGGTGTCCACTGGGAGGATCAGCTCGCTTCGGAGAAGAAGTGCGGCCACCTCGGCGGCAAGGTGCTCATCCCCACGCAGCAGCACATCCGCACCCTGACCTCGGCTCGCCTGGCTTCCGACGTCGCGGACGTTCCGTCCGTCATCATCGCCCGCACCGACGCTGAGGCCGCAACCCTCATCACCTCCGACGTGGACGAGCGCGACCGCCCGTTCCTCGACGGAACCCGCACGGCTGAAGGCTTCTACGGCGTCAAGAACGGCATCGAGCCCTGCATCGCTCGCGCCAAGGCTTACGCACCGTACGCAGACCTCATCTGGATGGAGACCGGCGTGCCGGATCTCGAGGTTGCAAAGAAGTTCGCCGAGTCCGTTCGCAGCGAATTCCCGGACCAGCTCCTGGCCTACAACTGCTCCCCTTCCTTCAACTGGAAGGCGCACCTGGACGACGCGACCATCGCGAAGTTCCAGAAGGAGCTCGGCGCGATGGGCTTCAAGTTCCAGTTCATCACGCTGGCCGGCTTCCACTCGCTCAACTACGGCATGTTCGACCTTGCCTACGGCTACGCCCGCGAAGGCATGACGGCATTCGTCGACCTGCAGGAGCGCGAGTTCAAGGCTGCCGAAGAGCGTGGCTTCACCGCCATCAAGCACCAGCGTGAGGTTGGCGCCGGCTACTTCGACACCATCGCCACCACCGTTGACCCCAACACCTCGACGGCAGCTCTCAAGGGCTCCACCGAAGAGGGACAGTTCCACTAAGAACTGACTTCGGGTGGGGGAGAGGCTCGGCTTCGGGTCTCTCCCCTGCTTGTATCACCGCACTACTTTCTCTCGTCTTCAAGGCAGTTCCGATTGCGTCGGCCACCAGCGTCGACGCAGTTCGAAGTGCTTGTTTTTGCAACACCTTCACCAGACAAACTCCACGAGACAAACAAGGAGCTGACGTGACCAGCGAAAAAATTCAGCGCGTCGGCGTTATCGGCGCCGGAATCATGGGTGCCGGAATCGCCGAGGTGTGCGCCCGCGCACATGTCGATGTTCTGGTCTTCGAGCAGACTCGCGAGCTTGCAGCAGCCGGGCGTTCACGCATCCTGCGTTCGCTCGACCGCGGCGTGAGCAGCGGAAAGATCACAGAACGTGAGCGTGAGCAGGCCGCATGGCGTCTGCGTTTCACCTCCGATCTGGGAGATTTCGCGGACCGCCAGCTCGTCGTGGAGGCCGTCGTCGAAGACGAGAAGATCAAGAGCGAAATCTTCGCCGAGCTCGACGCGGTCGTGACGGACCCGGATGCGGTTCTCGCGTCCAACACGTCGTCGATCCCGATCATGAAGCTCGGCATCTCGACCAAGCGTCCCGAGCGAGTCATCGGCATGCACTTCTTCAACCCGGTTCCGGTTCTGCCGCTCGTCGAATTGGTGACGACGCTCAAGACCAGTGCCTCCGTCTCGCAGCGCGCCGAGGCTTTTGCCAGCGACATCCTCGGCAAGCAGGTCGTCCGCAGTGCCGACCGCTCCGGCTTCGTCGTCAACGCACTCCTGGTGCCGTACCTGCTCTCGGCGATCCGCATGGTCGAGTCGGGCTTCGCGACCAAGGAAGACATCGACAAGGCAACGGTTCTCGGCCTCGCGCACCCCATGGGTCCGCTGGCTCTCACGGACCTGGTCGGACTCGACACCGTCAAGTCCATCGCCGACTCCATGTACGAAGAGTTCAAGGAGCCGCTGTACTCCGCTCCGCCGTTGCTCCTGCGTATGGTCGAAGCCGGCTTGACCGGCAAGAAGTCCGGCGCGGGCTTCTACGAATACGCCGACAACGGTCGCTCCACCAAGCAGGCAAGCTAAGGCCCAACGCCCCTGTGCGCCTTTCTGGTAGTTCCGGCTACCACAAAGGCGCACAGGGCGCTCGCGCCCCTCGGTTAGAAAGGTCGACCGCATGTCCAGCAGCACTGCAGCATTCGGCTCCAGCGTCCTGGGGTATCCGCGCATCGGGCCGCGCCGTGAGCTCAAGCGCGCCCTCGAGTCCTACTGGCACGGCACTTCGGACAAGGACGCACTTCTCGCGGTCGCCAAGGAACTCCAGGAATCGACCTGGAGCGAATTGGCTGCGACGGGATTGAGCCAGGTTCCCGGCAACACCTTCTCCTTCTACGATCACGTGCTCGACAATGCGCTGCTCTTCGGCGCAGTGCCGGAGCGGTTCAAGCCGCTCGAGGGCGCCCTCGAGCCGCTCGATTTCTACTTCACGATGGCCCGCGGCCGCCCGGACTTCCCGCCTCTCGAGCTGGTGCGCTTCTTCGGTACGAACTACTACTACCGTCAGCCCGAGATCGACGCGAACACAGTGTTCTCGCTCAACTCGGATGCACTTCTCGACGAGTTCGAACGTGCGAAGGCGCGCGGCATCGAATTGCGCCCCGTCATCATGGGGCCCGTCTCGCTGCTTCTGCTTTCGAAGGTCGGACCTGCCACCGAGAAGTCCGATCCGAACTTCACCCCGCTCGACCTGTTGGACGCGCTCCTGCCCGAGTACGAGAAGCTCTTCGAGCAGCTCGCCAAGGCCGGTGCGACCTGTGTTCAGTTGGACGAGCCTTCGGTCACCGAGGACCGCACCCCCGAGGAGCTAGCCGCTCTGGGACGTGCGTACGAGAAGCTTTCGACGGCCCCGCTGCGCCCGCGCCTGTTGGTGACGGGTCCGTACGGCAAGTTCGGCGAAGCCCTCAACATCTTGGCGCCCACCAAGATCGAAGCCTTCGGTCTGGACCTGGTGCACGGCAAGATCACGGCCGAGGAACTGGCCGCGGTGCCGAACATCAAGCGCAAGCGCATCTACGCGGGCGTCGTCGACGGTCGCAACGTCTGGCGCGTCGACAGGTTCAACACCTTGACGTACCTGAACGAACTCAAAGACGTTGTGCCTGACCTCGTCGTCTCCACGTCGTCGTCGCTGCTGCACGTGCCGTACGACGTGCTCTCCGAGTACGACATTCCGGGAGACGTCGCAGACCGTCTGGCTTTTGCGAAGCAGAAGGTCGGCGAAGTCGTCTCACTGGCGAAGGCGCTCACCGAAGGTCCTTCGGACAAGTGGCGTAAGCGTCCGACGAAGGTGCACTTCAAGCTCAAGCACGCTGTCCGTGCTCGGGTGAACGCGATCAAGCCCGAAGATCGTGTGCGTGCACCGTACGAGGAGCGTCGTAAGGCTCAGCAGGAACGGTTGAATCTGCCCTTGGTGCCGGCTCAGACACTGGGTTCGTTCCCGCAGACCGACGCGATTCGCCAGGCTCGTTACGAACTCGGCCAGGGGCGTTTGGAGTGGGACGACTACTACAAGCGCATCCAGGAAGAGATCGAGCGCACAATCCGTCTGCAAGAGGACATCGGTCTCGATGTTTTCGTGCACGGCGAGCACGAGCGCAACGACATGGTCCAGTACTTCGCCGAACTGCTCGAGGGCTATGCCTTCACGCACAACGGTTGGGTTCAGGCCTACGGATCTCGTTGCACGCGTCCGCCGATTCTCTACGGCGACATCGCACGTCCGAAGCCGATGACGGTCGAGTGGATCGCGTACGCGCAGTCGCTGACCGACAAGCCGGTCAAGGGCATGCTGACGGGTCCGGTCACCATGATCGCCCGTTCGTTCGTTCGCCAGGATCAGCCGCTCTACGAAACGGCAGAGCAACTGGCACTTGTCATTCGAGACGAAATCGCGGATCTCGAAGCTGCCGGAATCGCCATCATCCAGGTGGACGAACCGGCAATTCGTGAACTGCTGCCACTGCGTGAGGACGGCCGGGAGGCCTACCTGGAGTGGGCCGTCGACGCGTTCCGTCTGGCAACAGGTGGAGCGAAGCCGGAAACACAGATCCACACACATTTGACGTACTCCGCTCGGTCGTCGGTGGTCGACGCCATCGAACGGTTGGACGCCGATGTGACGGCTATCGTCGCGACCCGCTCCATCACGTGGGTTCTCGAAGCACTCAAGGAAGGCGCGCTCACGCACGGCGTCGGCCCCGGTGTCTACGAATCTCGCTCGGCTCGGATTCCCGACATCGACGAACTCGACGAATTGCTCACTGAGGCAAGCGAATCGATCTCTCTCGATCGCTTGTGGGCAAACCCGGACGGCGGCCTCAAGACTCGCCATCCGTGGCAACTCGAGCCTTCGCTGCGCAATATGGTTGCGGCCGCGAGGCGCCTGCGTCGTCGGGCCGAGCAAGCCGAGCGCGACGCCGGGTAAGTCACGTAAAGAACAAGTCATGGAGGGGCCTGCGAGTTGCAGGTCCCTCCATGCACGGGTAGGCATGTGTGCATGGTTACTGCTGCTGCTTATGCCGCGACGTCCGCTGACGGTCCCCTCGAGAAGACCACTGTCGAACGCCGCGAGCTCGGTCCACTGGACATTCTCATCGACATCAAATTTGCCGGCATCTGCCATTCCGACATCCACACCGCTCGCAACGAGTGGGGCGGAGCGAAGTACCCGATCGTCCCCGGACACGAAATCGCCGGCGTCGTCGCCGCCGTGGGGTCCGATGTCACCAAGCACAAGGTCGGCGACCGAGTGGGCGTCGGCTGCTTCGTCGACTCGTGCGGGGAGTGCGACGCCTGCACCGCCGGTGAAGAGCAGTACTGCCGCAAGGGTGTGACGGGTACGTACAACGCCACCGGCCGCGACGGCGAGCGCACTCAGGGTGGCTACTCGACGCACATCGTCGTCACCGAGCACTTCGTGCTCTCGATCCCGGAGGGCATCGAACTCGACGTTGCAGCGCCGCTCCTGTGCGCGGGCATCACCTTGTACTCACCGCTGCGGCACTGGAACGCCGGCCCCGGCAAGAAGGTCGCCATCATCGGTTTCGGCGGCCTCGGGCACGTCGGCGTGAAGATCGCCAAGGCGCTCGGAGCGGAAGTCACCGTCCTGAGCCAGACGCTCGGCAAGAAAGACGACGGGCTTCGCCTCGGCGCCGATCACTACTACGCGACCAACGACCGTGAGACGTTCAAGGCTCTTCGCGGCGAGTTCGACCTGATCCTCAACACGGTCTCGGTCAACCTCGACATCGACGCCTACATGTCCTTGCTTGCCATCAACGGCACTCTCGTCGAACTCGGCCTGCCCGAGAAGCCGATCGAAGTTCGAGCATTCTCGCTCGCCGCAAACCGTCGTAGCCTCGCCGGTTCCATGGTCGGAGGTATCCCGCAGACACAGGAGATGCTCGACTTCTGCGCCGAGCACGGCATCGGCGCAGAAATCGAACTGATCCCGGCGAGCGACATCAACGACGCTTACGAGCGCGTGATCAAGAGCGACGTCCGATACCGATTCGTGATCGACACCGCAACGATCTGACCCGCTCGGTCCTGCCCAGTCGAATTGTTCGCGGAGCTCAGTCGAGTTGCTCGCGAAGATTACTCAGTGTCTTCGCGAGCAACCTCGACACGTGCATCTGGGACACACCTACTTTCTCGGCGATCTGTGTCTGCGTCAGATTTCCGAAGAATCTGAGCATCAACACCGTCCGCTCTCGCTCGGGCAGCTTGTCGAGAAGCGGACGCAACGCCTCGTGATTCTCGACGTTCTCGAGAGCTGCGTCGTAGTCACCGAGTGTCTCCACGAGCGGGAGATCGTCGGTGTGATTGGACGCGGCACCGTCGACCGAGACCGTCTGATACGCGTTGCCGGCGATCAAGGCCTGGGCAACTTCTTCGCGTTCGATCCCCAACGTCTCGGCCAACTCGTCGACGGTCGGCGCGTGTCCGAGCTGTTGTGACAGCTCGCTGATGGCCTGCCCGAGTTGGAAGTGCAACTCCTTCATCCGGCGGGGAACCCGCAATGCCCAACCGGTGTCGCGGAAGTGTCGTCGAACCTCGCCCATGACGGTGGGAACTGCGAACGAGACGAAATCGGATCCGCGCGTGGAATCGAAACGGTCGACGGCGTTGACCAGACCGAGACGCGCCACCTGAACCAGATCGTCGTGTGCCTCGCCACGACCGTCGAATCGTCTGGCGATGTGCTCGGCCAACGGTAGGCATCTGGTGATGAGTGCAGTGCGCACTCGTTCGTACTCCGGGCTGTGGGGCTCGAGGGTCCGCAGTTCCTCGAAAACTGGTATTACGTCCCGATATTCGTCGGTGGACCGCCGACGCGGGCGTGACGGGCCGTCTGCGGAAGCGGTCACAGGCGCCCGCTGAGGGCCTTGGTGAACTTCATGGTGGTGATGTAGCCGACGCCGCCGAGGTTCTCTTCCTGGTCGAGCGAAATCGAATCGGTTAGTTCGGTGAGGATGTGCCACCCGAACGAACGCTGACTGCTGTCCTCGTACTCCGTGGTCGTCGTGGACACGGACACGTGCAATTGCGGCGGCGTGAAGACGAACCGACACACCAGAACCGAATCAGGCGCAGCGCGAACGATCAGATGCGTACAGATTTCGTCCATGGCCAGTTTGATGTCGGCGATGGCGTCGAGGTCGAAGTTTTCCTGAATGGCAACGGTGGCGGCCAGTGCACGCAAAATCGACAGCTGATCGAGAGTCGCTTGAATCCTCAACTCCACAACTGGCTGAGTCTGATCCTGATCGGGCTCGAGTGCGCTGAGGTGTGCCATAAGTTCTCCGGATCGTCGTACCAGGGGTCGCGGTGAAGTCTGGTGCCGAGAACGATACCCATCCCGACCTTCACAGTGACCCCCGAACACGAAATTTGGTCGATGGTGGTGCCGGGGTAAACGACACGATTCTGCTCACGACCGTTGGCGATCGCAACATCGGATTACCTCGCGGAACCGCAGACCAAACCACATTTTTGTTCGGAACACCGAAACGAATGGTCGCAACGCACTTGTGACGTCCGTCATGCTGGCGTACTGTTTCAAACCGAGGTTGAGCACACAGCCGATGAGGGATTTATCCGTATTTCTGGAGACCCGTTCATCGTGCGTCTCCTTCGGAGGTCCCTTCTCTTTTGCAGAGTGTAAACCGTTGCGGGATGGGAGAACCATGACTGTTGTTCCAGGATCATCTATTTCAGGCTTTACGAACGCGGCGAAGGGATCGGTAGACTACGGACCTCCCGCGACCGGGACAGCGACCGCATCGTTTCACGCGCACCGCATCAGTGCACACACCGCTGTGATCAAAGTTCGTGGTGAGATCGATCTGATGAGCGCCAATGCTTTTCGTGACTTCTTGACGTACCACGTGGCCGCGGACCGGACGCTGGTCGTCGATCTATCCGAACTCGAATTCATGGGGACGTGCGGCTTGTCCGTGCTGTCGGTCCTGTCGACGCGATCACGCGACGTGGGCGGCACACTCGCGCTCGTCTGCGCCCGCCCGGTGCAAAGGTTGCTCAAAGCAGCTGGTCAGGAGTCGATGTTTGCCTGCTACGAGTCGCTCGATCATGCAATCGGACTCGAAGAGACCCGACGTTTCCCCGCTTGATCACGCAGTTTCAGTCCAAGCTTCGTGAAATCACCTTCGTGAATTCAGTTTCGTAGAGCCCGTCAGCGTCAGTGCACTTCACTTCGGTGAGTGCCCTTGTGTTGGCGGGCTCTCGGCGGTGCTGTGACGCAGCGGCCGTAGGTGCGGACCACTTCGGTGGCGACGTGATCCCACGAATACGATTCGCACGCTCGGGCCCGGCTCTGCCGTGCAAACGCCGCGCCTTCGTCCTCGTCGTCGAGAAGATGGCGGACTGCGCGCGCGGTTTCCACCGGGTTGTTGACCGGGACCCGACGCCCGGTGAGTCCGTCGATCACCGTATCCCGCAGTCCGCCAACAGGAGTCGCGACTACGGGAACTCCGCACGCCATTGCTTCCAGTGCCGCGATTCCGAACGGTTCGTATCGAGGGGTGCACACGAGGGCGTCGGCCGATCGCATCAGTTTCGGTAGTTGGCGGTGCGGAACCCGTCCCAACAATTGGACTCGATCTGCGACGCCGAGGCGCTCGGCGAGCTTGACCAAGCGGATCGCCACTTCGTCGGTGCTCAGTTGCGCGACGGGTGGCCCGCCGATCACCACCAACTCCGTATCCGGCAGCGAAGCCAGCGCGGCGACGGCAACATCGAAGCCCTTCTGCTCCACCAGTCTTCCGACGCAGATCAATCGATGCGGTGCGGTTTTCTTCGCGGCGGGTCCCTCCGGGGTGAATGCTTCGGTGTCCACGCCCGAGGGCACCATCGTGGTCCGTGATCGTGGTGATCCCTGCCGGACCAGATCGAAGATTTCGTCCGAACTGGTCGCGATGACATGGGTTGCGCCCCTGGCGATCAACGGTTCCAGGTGAGTCCGCTCCGAGGGGCTGTCGTCGGCTGCTCCGAGGTGGCGGTGCGCCGCAGATCCCAGGGAATGGAATGTCTGAAGTACGGGGATGCCGAGCGATCGGGTCGCGAGTTCCGTTGCCACACCGGACATCCAGAAGTGCGAGTGCACCACATCGGGTCGGTCGGTACTCCACTGAGCGCGCAGAATGCTGGCAAAGGTTCCCAGGTGAGGGAGGATATCGGCATCCGGGAGAGCCTGCGTCGGGCCGGCCTCGAGATAGTCGACGGAGTACCCGGCGCGGGCGCGAACGCGGTCCGGCCCACCGACGTGGGCACGCCTGGTGAAGACGGTGACGTCGTGTCCGGCACGAACCAAGGCGGCAGACAGTTCGTCGACGTGCAGGTTCTGTGCACCGGCTGCCGAGCAGCCCACCGGTGCGAGTGGATCGGCGTTCACCGACACCATGGAGATCTTCAGCATTCGTCCGGGAGCCATAGCGGGCGAGTACTTCATCGGGTCCCCTCTCCACTTGATCGGTTCGTCTGGGGATACCCGGAGTCCGTGATCTGAACCGGGTTTCGACGCGGTCAGCGCTGGGCACATTCCAAACACGATGGCGAGGAGTGAGGTTCGATGACAGAACAAATGCTGGTCGACGCAACCGTCGGACTCGGGTTCGAGCGGTACGTACAACGGGTGGCGGTCGGTGTGGGGGCCGGCATCGAGCAGTGGTGTTGCAGGCGCGAGCACCCTCTGGAGGCTTACATCGCATTGGACCGAACTGTGCCGCGTTTCCCCGGGCGCGAGGTGGCTTTGCTGTGGGAGGAGACGTGCGGTTGGGCCCTGGCCGTGGAGACCAGATCAGGGGAGGACCTCATCGTTCTCGGATATCTGGGCGAACACGCAGTGCCGACCCCGGACGCCGTCGCCGATTTTGCCGCGACACTGGGCACGCGCAGCCCACACTGGGTCATGAACAGACCATTGGCGGATTCGGACGAGACCGCGCGAGAACTGCGGAGCTACTCCGGAAGTGCTTACGCCTGAACAGTATCGAGGTCCGATCGGCTCAGTTGACTACATCCAGGATGGGATCGAGAACCGGAGTCGCTGCAGCCTCGACGGCCGGATCGTCCATGAGCTTGAAAACGATGTGACCACCGAGCGCGCCACCGACACCGACCGCGGTGAGCCCCAGCACCGACAGCACTCGCGCCAGCGCGAGTGAGTCCTTTCCGCGTAGCCTGTACGACGCCGCAAAAGTCCAGATCCCCACTGCATTCGACGCCGCGTGCACCAGCCCCACTCGGCGTGCGACGTCGCCACGTTCGGACCAGTCCAGCCATCCCGTCAGCAAAGCCGGCGGAGTCGAAACCAATCCGAGCCCGATCAGCCGTCGTGCAGTCTGCGGATCGCCTAGAACATCGAAGATCAACGAAGCCGTCCACGCGCCCGCGGGAATGGTCACGAGGGCAGGATGGATGGGATGCCCGACGGCGGCGCCGCGCAGAAGTGCCGCGACAGTGCGCGATCGGTCGGATCGCTCCGTGATCTCGAGGATTCTGCGCCTGAGGCCAGTGGACGGACCGTCCAGTCCGTGAGCGGATTCGATTCCGCGATAAAGAGTTCCGATGTCCATGTAATTCGGCTACCCGGCGTAGACGTCGGGAAACCTCGAGGCGGCAGTGTCTTGTCGACCGTCATGCTCCGGCGTACGGTCGAAACGAAAGAGATCCGACCGGAGGAGCGAACGATGAAGCTCAATCTCTTTGCAGCGTGGGCGTCGTATTTCCTGGTGCTGGCCACAGTGGTCTGCCTCGGCAGTTTTCTGGTGGCGGCAGGTTCAGGCCAGGGTGGTTGGGCATTGATCGCCGGCCTCGCCGGCGTCGCGTGCATCGGCCTCGCGGTAGCCCTGTACGCCAGTACTGTGCGTCACGATCACAAAGTGCACCGCGAATCCCCACACCTGTTCTGATCGGGCCTGCTTCTGATCAAGACTGTGCGAGTCGTGCCTTCTCCACCTCGATGTCGAAGTCGGCAGGGGGCCAGTCGAGATCGAGCTTTTCCAGAGCGTCGATCAGTAGCTCCGTGACCGCAATGCGGCTGTACCACTTCCGATCACACGGCACGACGTACCACGGCGCGTGCTCGGTCGACGTCTTGTCGAGCATTGCCTGATACGCCTGTTGATATGCAGGCCACAAACCGCGTTCGGTCACGTCGCCGGGGTTGTACTTCCAATACTTGTCCGGGCGGTCGAGACGTTCTTCGAGTCGCTTCTTCTGCTCGTCGAGCGAGACGAACATCGCGACTTTCACGATGGTGGTTCCGGCGTCGACGAGTTCCTTTTCGAACTGGTTGATCTCGTCGTAGCGCTTGCTCCAGACATCCTCCGGGACAAGATCGTGGACGCGCACTACCAGGACGTCCTCGTAGTGGGAGCGATCGAACACACCGAGATAGCCGCCGCGGGGGAGTTCCTTCTTGATCCGCCAAAGGTAGTGATGTTGCTTTTCCTCTTCGGTCGGGACGCCGAAGGCCGCGTGCTGAACTCCCGAAGGATCCACGTGACCGATCACGTGTCGGACCATGCCGCCCTTGCCTGCGGTGTCCATTCCTTGCAGGACCAGCAGGACTGAACGACTGTCCCCTGACCGGCCGTTGGCGTACAGCAACTCCTGCAGGTCGGACAGAACCGCGCCGCGCTCCTCGAGCAGACGTTCGCCGTCAGCTTTGTTTCCGGTGAATCCCGGAGTGCTGTTGCGATCGAGTTGATCGAGTTCGAACCCGGGCTCCGCCCGCAGGGTCTTGGCGGCCGGTGTTTCCCACAGCGAGTCTTGTGCCATGCCGAAAGAGTGCCACAGGATCGCGCCCGGCGGCTCGAAAGTTCGGTCTCGGGCGAGTCAGTCCTCGGCAGGCTTGACGAGGGGATGCGGAACCGACTTGAACTTGGCCGGTGATCCGTTGACCGCCGCTATGCCGGTGATGCCGCCCCACGTCATCATCGTGAGGTAGTCGATCAGCGATTCCGCGGACATCGACTTGTTGGAGATCCACCAGTGCGTCGCGAGCTGAATTCCGCCGACGATCCCGAACGCCCACGGCAGCGAACCGCCGGAATCCATCTCCATCTCGCGAAGACGATTGCCCAACACCGTGGAGAGCAATTCGGCGATCATGCGCTCGGAATCGGCAACGACGTCGCGGTTGGCGCCGGCGCCGTTGGCCATGACGTAGAGGTAGATGTCGGGGTCGGATGCCACCGTCTCGACGTATGCGGTGATGCTCGCCTGAGTGAGTTCGAAATCGTCGAGATCGCCACTGATCGCTTCGTAGATACGCGGCGACAGGATGGTCTCGACGTACCGCATCATCGTGGCGGTCGTGAGGTCGCTCTTGTCGGCGAAGTATCGGTAGAGCACGGTCTTGGAGACACCGATCTCGGACGCGATCTCGTCCATGCCGATCTCACGGCCGCGCGCGCGGATGGCGGCGATGGTGCCGTCGACGAGTTCCTCGCGGCGAGCGATCTTGTGCTCACGCCAACGACGCTTCCGACCGTCGGATTTCTCGGGCTTCGCATCAGCAACGACTGGGCCGTCTACCTGCTCGTTGTCCTGCACGGCATTCTTGGCCACGAGTCATCTCATATCTGTGGTGCGAGCCACGTCCGATCGGTCTACTTTCCGGTCCAGCTTAATGTCCGCGCCTTTATCTCGGGCACTCACATCCGCAGTTCGGGGGATTAGGTCCTGCAGAATCGGACTTCGTGTCGCTCGCGCTACGCCGCGTCACACCTTTCGGCACAATGGCGAGGGTGCAGCAACTGAGCCTCTCCGCCTTCGACGACGCCGCCAAGCGTCGGGACCTTCGCAAGATGAAGGTCTTCGCTACTGGCCTTCTGGGCTTCGCGACGGTGGTCTACATCTTCTGCCGGTGGCAGGAATCCCGCGGCGCCGGAGAGTGGGTCGGGTACGTCCGGGCCGCGTCCGAGGCAGGCATGGTCGGCGCGCTTGCCGACTGGTTTGCCGTCACCGCGCTCTTCCGTCATCCGATGGGCCTTCCCATCCCGCACACTGCCATCATCAAGCGTAAGAAAGACCAGCTCGGAGCCAGCCTGAGCTCATTCGTCGGTCAAAACTTCCTGGCTCCCGAGGTTGTGTCGGCCAAGGTGCAGCAGGCGCAGATTCCGCTCCGCCTCGGTACGTGGATGGCCGAACCTGCCAACGCCGCTCGCGTCGCCGCCGAGACGTCGACGGTCTTGCGCGGCATGGTCGAGGTTCTTCGCGACGAGGACATCGCCCAGATCATCGACAACACGATCGTGAAGCGTCTGGCCGAGCCCATGTGGGGACCGCCGATCGGCCGAGTGCTCGGTGAACTTCTCAAGGACAACAAGCAACTGCCGATCATCGAATTGCTTGCCGAGCGGGCACATCAGTGGGCTCTCGGCAGCCAGGAGACGATCGATCGTGTGATCGTTCGCGATTCGCCCGCGTGGTCGCCGAAGTTCGTCGACGCCATGCTGGGGGAGAAGATATACAAGGAACTCGTCGAGTTCACCTGGAAGGTCCGTTCCAACCCCGAACACGAGGTACGCCTCGCCGCCAACCGCTTCCTGATCGACTTCGCCGATGATCTGCAGAACGACCCGGAGACCATCAAGAAGGCCGAGGGGATCAAGGCCGAGATCATGGGTCGCGAGGAAGTGACGGGTCTGGCGTCGTCGACATGGCAGGTTGCCAAGCGGCTCATCATGGAGTCCGTCGACGATCCGAACAGCACCCTGCGGACCAAGGTCGCCGAGAACGTCGCCGGCTTCGGAGTCAGGCTGCGTGACGACGAGTCCATGCGTGAGAAGGTCGACGGCTGGCTGGTGCAGGGCACCAAGTACATCGCGGAGAACTACACCGACGAGATCACTGGAGTCATCAGTGACACCGTCGAGCGGTGGGACGCCGACGAAGCGAGCCAGAAGATCGAGTTGCAGGTCGGTCGAGATCTTCAGTTCATCCGTATCAACGGCACCGTTGTGGGCTCGATCGCCGGACTGCTGATCTACACGATTTCGACGCTCATCTTCGGCTGAGCTGTCCGGTATGTGACGTCCACCACGAGTGCTAGCAGTAGTGCTTGCAATAGTTAGCACCCTCTCCTATCCTGGGAAATGTCCACTGGAAAGGGAGGACGCAATGCCAGCGAAGTCGACGAACTCCGATGACGGAGATCGTGAATCATCCGGTGCCGCAGCCGGAGCAAGCGACTTGGCAGCTCGCGTCGTCAGCTCTGCGGCACACGACATCGGGGGGTTCATTCGTGCACAGCGGGAAGCCGCCCAAGTTTCGATGCGCCAACTCGCTCAACTCGCCGGCGTCAGCAATCCGTATCTGAGTCAGATCGAACGCGGATTGCGCAAACCGTCGGCGGACGTACTGGCGCAAATCGCCAAGGGCCTTCGAGTCTCATCAGAAGTGCTGTACGTCCAAGCGGGATATCTCGAGCAACGCCCGCACAGTCCCATCAGGGACGCGGTGTTGGCCGAGACGGCCATCAACGAACGGCAGAAGCAAGTACTGCTCGAAATCTACGACTCGTTCTGTCGCGAGAACGAGTCGTCAAGACCAGCCGCAGCGCCCGATTTCGCTGAATCGGCCGCAATTCCAGACACCGAGACTTCACTAGGAGAACAAGATGACTGACAAGAACGCCATCGACAGCGTCAAGACCTCGCTCTACGCCGCCGTCGGCGCAGGCGACCTGGTTGTCCAGGCCGTGGCCGATGTAGTTGCTCAGGTTCGTGAGCGCGCCGAGAACACCCAGGGCGATGTCAACGGCCGTGTCGACGGTGCTCGCGAGAAGCTCGCTTCCGTCCAGGGTGACGTTGCCGAGAGCGTCGATGCGCTGCGCGAGCGTCTCGCCGGCCTGCCGTCCGAGCTGCCCGAAGAGCTTGCCGAGCTGCGCGAGAAGTTCTCACCCGAGGAACTCCGCAAGGTCGCCGAGGCATACCTCAAGGTTGCCGGAGATCTGTACAACTCCCTCGCAGAACGTGGCGAAGACGCAGTCGAGCGCATCCGCAAGCAGCCCGCAGTCGAAGAAGGCATCGCTGCTGCAGAGTCGGCACTCGGCGACGCCGTCGAGCTGACCGAAGACGCACTCGGAACCGTTGCTCGTCAGACGCGCGCCGTAGGCGAGCAGGCTGCCAAGCTGGCCGGCCGCGCTGCCGGACGCATCTCCGACACCGCAGAAGAGGTCGGCGAGAAGATCTCTGACGCCGGTGAGAAGATCGCCGACGCAGGCGACGAGGCTGCACTGAAGGTCCTCGACCTCGGTGACCAGGCTGACGAGGCTTCCAAGGAAGCTGCCGCTCGCGTGACCGCTGCTGCTTCCGACGTCCAGGAGCGCGCGACCACCGCCGCGAAGAAGGCCGCTCCGGCCAAGGCTGCACCTGCCAAGGCTGCTCCGGCCAAGGCCACCGCACCGGCTCCGGCCAAGAAGGCTGCTCCGGCCAAGAAGGCCTGATTTGCCCAGCTCCACCTGACGAAGGCTCCCTCACTCAGCCGAGTGTGGGAGCCTTCGTGTTCGTCGGGAACCGGATGAGAACTTAGGATGTAGTTGTGACTCAAGTCGATGGGCTAGTCGGTCTGATCTTTCTCGCACTCAAAGTGCTCGCATTGGTGGGTGCTGTCTACGCGATCGTTCATGCCGTCAGGCAGCGTCCTGACGCTTTCACCGCGGTCAACAAATTGACCAAGCCGATCTGGCTGGGAATTCTGATCGTCGCGGCGTTGATCCTCTTGGCGACGTCCCCTGTCGGGCTCCTGGGCATCATCGCGGTCGTTGCAGTGTGCGTGTATCTCGTCGACGTTCGCCCGCGGGTGGACGACATTCAGCACGGCGGTTCTCGCTGGTAGTTTGCCGCACTCCCGCTCATTCCGAGCCGTGGTTCCCGGCTCATGGTGTGCTGCCCCACTCTTCTCTCCAACGCTGACAACGGGCGTTGTTCGAGTGATAGTGTCGGTTAACGGCAGTCACACATAGATTGCATCCGTCTGTCGTCAGCAGCAGTCAGGGGTAAATGCATGTCCAGTCGTTCGCGCACCACAGAGCTTCGAGTACTGGCAGGCGCCGTCGGAGTGGGAGCACTCGTCGCGGCCGTCGCTGGGATCCGTCATCGGCGATCCACGCGTGGGTTGACTCTTTCGAGCGACGTCGAGCCCAATGCACTCCTGAAGACTCCGACTCTCAAAGCTGACATCAGCGAACTGACCACCGACGACGGTGCGATCATCAATGTCCGGGCTTACGGTCCCGTCGACGGCGATCCGATCGTTCTCAGTCACGGCTGGACGTGCTCCACCGAATTCTGGTACCCGCAGGTCAATGCGCTTGCCGGCGAATATCGCGTCATCACCTACGATCAGCGCGGTCATGGCCGCAGCACCGTCGGCAATCTTCCGCTCGGCCCGGACGTCCTTGCCGACGATCTCTCTGCAGTGCTGGCGGCCACGGTTCGTGAGGACAAGAAGGCCGTCATCGTCGGTCACAGCATGGGCGGGATGAGTATCATCGCCTGGGCGGGTCGTCACCCCGACGAGGTCAAGAAGTACGCGTCGGCGGTCATGCTCGCGAGCACCGCGAGCGAAAGGTTGATCGCCGAGACCACGGTCATCCCACTGCCCAATCGTTTCCCTCGCGTGCCGGTCCCCGTGGGCCGCGCCATCCTCAGTTCGCCCGTTCCGTTCGTCTCCTCGGGCGCCATGACGAAGGCGATCCAGTACGTCTCGATGTCACCGAACGCGACCAAGGCCGAGATTCAGTTCTGCGAGAACATCGTTCGTGAGTGCAAGCCCCGCATCCGTGGAGGTTGGGGAGCAGCGCTGAGCACCCTCGACATTCACGAGGGACTCGACAATCTCGAAGTGCCGACCACCGTGCTCGTCGGTTCGCTCGATCGGCTCACTCCGCCGGTCCATGCGCGCAAGCTTGCGCAAGTCCTCGACGACGCCGGCAACCTCGAACGGCTGATCGTGTTGCCGGGCGTCGGTCACATGTCGTCGATCGAGAACATCGACGAGTTCGACAAGGAAATCGTGCGACTGCGCAATCTCTAGCGCAACGCAGCTCTAGCTGAAGACGACCGTCTTGCGCCCGTGGACCAGCACACGATCCTCGAGGTGCCAGCGCAGTCCGCGGGAGAGCACGAGCTTTTCGATGTCTCGACCCTGACGGACCATGTCGGCGACATCGTCGGCGTGGTCCACACGGATCACGTCCTGCTCGATGATCGGACCGGCATCGAGTTCGGCGGTCACGTAGTGGCAGGTGGCGCCGATCAACTTCACGCCGCGGGCGAACGCCTGGTGATAGGGGCGGGCACCGATGAACGACGGCAAGAAGCTGTGGTGGATGTTGATCGCGCGCCCGGCCCAGTGCTCGCACAGTGATTCGGGCAGCACCTGCATGAATCGGGCAAGCACCACGGCGTCGGGATTGTGAGCGTCGACCAGGGCGCGGACCTTCTCGAAGGACGGTCCCCGTTCTGCCGGGTCCTTGGCGAACGGAACATGGTGGAAGTCGATCCCGTGGCGCTCGGTGACACTGCGCAGATCTTCGTGGTTTCCGATGACGGCGCTGATTTCTGCGGGGAGTTCCCCGCCCGCGGCGCGGCCAAGGAGGTCATGCAAGCAGTGACCTTCCTTGCTCACGAGCAACACGATCTTCTTGGGTGCGCCGGAGTCGTGAAGAGTCCACTCGGTTTCCGGACCGATCTCGGCCGCAACAGCTTTGAACCGTTCACGAAGCTCGTCGATGCTCATGCTCACCGACGAGGCACGGACCGCCTGACGCGTGAAGAACCATCCGGTGTCGGCATCGGCGTGGTATGCGGCCTCCACGATCCATCCACCGACGTCGGTGAGAAAGGTCGAGATGCGTGCGACGATGCCCGTGGTGTCGGGGCAGCCGAGGGACAGAACATAGCGACGATCATCGATCGATGGTGCAGCGGTCATGCGGCCTAGTCTCTCAGGTGCGGCTGCAGCGACGGTCGCGTGGTGGTGTGCCAAGCTTTCCAACATGTCTGAAGCTGCACTCACTCGTTCCCAGGTTGCCGCGATGGTGGACCACACTCTCCTCAAACCCGAAGCCACCGCGGCCGATGTGACCGCCCTGATCGACGAAGCACGCAGCCTCGGTGTGCTGGCTGTCTGTGTCTCGCCGTCGATGTTGCCGATTCGCGCCGAGGGACTTGTGACGGCGGCCGTCGTCGGATTCCCGTCGGGGAAGCATCATTCGCTGGTCAAGGGTGCTGAAGCGCGACTGGCCGTCGATCAAGGCGCAGCCGAGATCGACATGGTCATCGACGTAGGAGCGGCGGTCGCCGGCGACTACAGCGCGGTGTTGGCCGATATCCTCACCGTCCGCGAGGCGATGGGGGAGAGTGCGATCCTCAAAGTGATCCTCGAAACCGCAGCGCTGTCCGACGAGGCCATCGTCGAATGTTGCCGCGCAGCTGTGCGTGCCGGAGCGAACTTCGTCAAGACCTCCACCGGCTTCCACCCCGCGGGTGGAGCGACGGTCGAGGCCGTCGCACTGATGGCGCAGACGGTCGGCCCGGGCGTGGGAGTCAAGGCCAGTGGCGGAATACGTACGACGCAGGCAGCGCTCGACATGATCGCGGCCGGCGCCACCCGCCTCGGACTATCCGGAAGTCGAGCAGTATTGGACGGTCTGGCCGACTAGGTCAGCAGGCCGCAGCTGTCCGGAACCGCCGAGGTGTTCTGGTTGTTCGCGTCGGCGACGGGCATGGCGTAAGCGCCGCCCTCCAACGAGATCTGGATAGCGTCGTCGGTGACGGTCAGCTTCGTGGGCTTCATGTCCAGCGGGTAGGTCTGCAGGCTGTCGGTGAGTGTCTGGACGATGCCGTCGACCAGATCGGTCGGCAGACCCAATCCGAGAATCTCGGCGCCGACGGTCTGGACGTCGACCACACCGTTGGTGACGGTGGGCTTGACCGTGAGCTTCGCGAGCCCGACCGGACCGACGTCGAACGCGAGTGTTCCGGCGCTCGAGTCGGCGGTGACGCCGGAGACGAGCCCGCCGAAGGTCTGTTCCTGCAAGGTGGCGAGAATGCCTGCGGTAGACCAGGTGACGTCGGCGCTGGAGCTGCCGATGGTGCCGCTGTTGCCCGCCGAGGGCTGCAAGTTGATGTCGTTCACCTTCGCGTGAACCTGCATTCCCGTTGCGGGGCCGAACGAAGAGTCGTCACTGTCGATGCTGATGTACGGCACCTTCTTGTCGACTGCCTGCAGGAGTACGGGCTTCCAGCTCAACCCGACGTCGACCTGGGATCCCAGTTCGCTCTGGAACTGATCGGCCATGCAGGTCTTCACCTGGTTGCGTACGTACAGTTCTCCACCGACGAGCGCCGCGACGAGTACGGCGATCACCACGAGAAGGATGATGAGCACTCGGTTGCGCGGACGAGGGTTGTTCGCTGCGACAGTCATTCGCCAGATTCTTCCCGACGAGTCTGAACGAACTCTGTGAATACGCACTTCCTCATTCCTGTGATGCGCGACACACTCGCCCGTAGTCTGTTCGAAACGGCGTTTTCGACGGTCACCGGAGGTGGTCATGGCTTCGGACTACGAATCACTCGAGCTGCTGGCGCTGCGACAGTGCGGATTTGTCACGGCTCTCCAGGCATCCGAACTGGGTTTCGGTCTGGCGTTGATGGAAGAAATGACGGAATCCGGAACATGGACATGTGAGTGTCGCGGACTTTTTCGCCTCGAACGCGTCAGACATACCGCCTTGGACGAGTTCGCGAAGTGGTGCACGTGGTTCGCCGGTAGCGCCACCGTCTCGCACTACAGTGCCGCAGATCTGCATGGCCTCGGGCACCTGCAACCTCGCTTCATCCACCTCTCCGTTGCGCACCCTCTCGCGGCGCCGACCCGCCAGGTAGCACTGCACCGACTGCCGCTCGCGGACGACGAGTGTGAACAGATCGGGCCCATCCGCATCACCACGCCTTTGCGCACCGTGCACGACCTCGCTTCCGGTGGAATCTCTCAAGTTCTGCTCAACGAAGTAGTCGCCGATGCGGTCGCGATAGGCCGACTGGACGCGCACGAGTTGTATCTCTCGTGTGAGAACGCGAGCGTCGACGTTGCTGTTCGGGTCGAGTTGGCTCTGGCCGCAAGCCTGTAGCCGAGAGAGATCTTCGAGGCTCCTGCGACCTTCTGGCATCACGCCCGAAATCGAATATGACGCCGATATCAGAGATTTGTAAATCGCTATTTTCGGGCGACTGTTTTGTCTTTAGCGCAGGTAAGAACGCATCCAGATGTGCGGTTCGGGACGTTCAGCCCACTGTTACTGCAGTTCGGCGATGTCGCCGATGAACTAAATCTGCGAAAAGCGTAGTTACTTTACAGTCAATGGGATAACGTCACGGCATCGAAAGCAGACGGACGCTTGTCCTGGACGCCTGTCTGCCCCGTTGTCGAGAGGGATCTGGATGTCCGTGAGTGGTGTTCGTCGTGTTGTCGGTGGGTTGAGTGTTTTTGCTGTTTCTGCGGGCTTCGCGGTGGTTGCGGGCGTCGGGGTTGCTGGTGCGGCTCCGGTGACGGCGGAGTTCAATTCCGACGGGTACAAGGTGACTCGGACGATCAGTAACGGGACGCCGTCCGAGGGTGATGTGATCACGTCGAAGACGGTGTTCAAGCGAACTGCCGCGGTTCACAATCTGTATGCGGTGCGCGATTTTCATCCGGCGTGTATGACGTATGTCGATGGTTCGGCGACGGTGAACGGTAGTGCGTTCCGTGTCAACGAGGTGGCTACTGATTCTGTTCGTTTGAGTGCGGGTGCTACGGAATGGCCGATGTGGGGCGGTGACGTCAAGACGTTCGAATTCCAGTATCGCGTCGGTGCGGATTGTGCTCGTGGTACTGATTTGTCGACGACGGTGCATTTCGACGGGACGGTGTTCGTTGACGACACGACGAATGGTCGTGGTCCGTCGATCAACGTTCAGAAGAACGTGTCGACGACCACCGTGTCACCGGTCAGTGGCGCTCAGGTGGGGCAGCCGGTGACGTTGAGTGCGACGGTGACCGGTGGTGCCGACGGTGATTCGGTGGAGTTCTTCGACGCCGGTTCCAAGATCGGTGCGGGCGCGCTCGCCAATGGTGTTGCAACACTTGCCTGGACACCGACGACCCGTGGAGACCACTCGATCACAGCGAAGTTCGCCGACACGGCGCGTGCCGTCGGTTCCGCTTCGGCAGCGCTGATCGTGAACGTTTCGCAGGCCGATGCTCAGTCCAGTACGACGCTGGCGCCGATCTCGGGCGCGCAGGTCGGCAAGTCGACCAATCTCAAAGCGACTGTGTCCGCGTCGGGCACCGGTGGAACGGTCACGTTCAAGGTCGGCGGAACGGTGCTCGCTTCGGTGCCGGTGGCAGGCAACGGTGAAGCGACCTATGCCTGGGTTCCGACGGTCGCCGGTGCACAGACGGTGGAAGCCGTATTCGCCGGTCGATCCGGTGTCACCGGGTCGAGTACCACCGCGAATGTGACAGTCGCCGAACAGCCCGCCGGAACAACAAGCTCCACAACAGATCTCAGCGTAGTAGCGGGCCAGGTCGGCGTTGCCCAGACGATCTCCGCTCAAATCAGCCCCGCCAATGCGGGTGGCACAGTCACCTTCAAGGACGGCGAGACCGTCATCGGCACGGCCACGGTCGATTCATCCGGAAAGGCCAGCCTTTCGTGGAAGCCCGCAACTCAAGGGCAGCGAGTTGTCGCGGCGGAGTACTCGGGCGCCGGCACGGTGACGGCATCGTCCGATCAGGTCTCCGTCCAGATCGCCGCACCCGTCGACGGTGCAGAACCAGGCAACGGCACCGGTTCGCTCGGCAGCCTCGGCAACATCTTCGGCTCCTAGCCGCCGACACCTGGTGATGCCCCGCCCGCGTTCGGCGGTGGGGCATCACCCATTTCGCTCACTTCTCGAGAAGGAAAAGCTATGTCTGTAGGTTCTGCACGCCGTGCAGTTGCAGGTTTGAGTGTGTTTGCTGTTGCTGCGGGTTTCGCGGTGGTTGCGGGTGTCGGGGTTGCTGGTGCGGCTCCGGTGACGGCGGAGTTCAATTCCGACGGGTACAAGGTGACTCGGACGATCAGTAACGGGACGCCGTCCGAGGGTGATGTGATCACGTCGAAGACGGTGTTCAAGCGAACTGCCGCGGTTCACAATCTGTATGCGGTGCGCGATTTTCATCCGGCGTGTATGACGTATGTCGATGGTTCGGCGACGGTGAACGGTAGTGCGTTCCGTGTCAACGAGGTGGCTACTGATTCTGTTCGTTTGAGTGCGGGTGCTACGGAATGGCCGATGTGGGGTGGTGACGTCAAGACGTTCGAATTCCAGTATCGCGTCGGTGCGGATTGTGCTCGTGGTACTGATTTGTCGACGACGGTGCATTTCGACGGGACGGTGTTCGTTGACGACACGACGAATGGTCGTGGTCCGTCGATCAACGTTCAGAAGAACGTCTCGACGACGACGCTGTCACCGACCAGTGGCGTGAAGTTGGGACAACTTGTTCCGCTGAGCGCGACGGTGACCGGTGGTGCCGACGGTGATTCGGTGGAGTTCTTCGACGGTGCCACCAAGATCGGTGCGGGCGCGCTCGCCAATGGTGTTGCAACGCTTGCCTGGACACCGGCTGACGTCCGAACCCACAGCGTGACGGCCAAGTATCTCGGTAATGCAAAGGTGGCGACCTCCACGTCGTCGGCTGTCGACGTCGTAGTGTCCGAAGCGGACAAGAGCACTGCAACCGCGATCACCGGTCCCGCAAGTGCAGTTGCAGGTGAGTCCGTGACCGTCGAGGCTACGGTGTCGCCCACTCCGGCGGGTGGCACGGTGCAGTTCAAGGACGGTGCAACCGACCTCGGCGGCGCCGTTCCCGTCGATGCCAACGGCAAGGCTTCGCTGACGAATTCCTATGCAGTCGGAGCGCATTCGATCGTGGCGGTGTACTCCGGTTCCGGTGTCTACCAGACTTCGACGTCGGCGCCACATGCGTTGACAGTCGCTCCGGTGGTGGTCGAGGAGAACACAACGACTACCCTCGTCGGCCCGTCGACAGGTTCGACAGGGGAGGCCTTGTCGTTCACTGCCTCCGTCTCGACCGGTGCTGCAGGCGGAACCGTGCAGTTCAAGGAAGGTGGCAGGGATCTGGGATCCCCGGTTCCCGTGGACGCCTCGGGTAAGGCAACAACCACGCCGACCTTCAACGTGGCGGGTGAGTACAGCATCACCGCAGTGTTCTCGGGTTCGGGTAACTACCTGGGCTCGACATCGAACGCCCAGACCGTGAACGTCAAGGCGCCGGCTCCCACCGACCAGCAGACCCAGACGGTCTTGACCGTTCCGGCGGATGCAAAAACCGGTACGGCAGTTGGTCTGTCGGTAACCGTCACGCCGACGCCGGTGGGCGGCACAGTGCAGTTCAAGGACGGCTCGGGCAATCTCGGCTCGCCGGTGCCGGTCGTCGAGGGCAAGGCGTCGATCATGCACGAGTTCGCGAGCGTCGGCACGCATGACATCACGGCCGTGTACTCGGGTGCCGCGGGATTCCTCACCTCTACCTCGGCTGCTCAGTCGGTTTCGGTCACGGCTCCGGCCGCGGAGGATCAGGAAACGTCCATCACCGTGAGCGCTCCGGCGTCAGCGGTCAAGGGCGCGAAGGTCGATCTTGTTGCGGCAGTGGTACCTACGCTCAGCGCAGGAACGGTTCAGTTCATGGACGGAACCACCCCGATCGGTGGACCAGTTGCGGTGGTGAACGGTAAGGCCACGCTCTCGCACACCTTCACTGAACTCGGAGATCGCCGAATCACCGCGGTGTTCAGTGGAACTGACGGCTATCTCGGTTCCGAGACCCAGGCCGCAGTCACCGTCAAGGTGACGGCAGCGTCCGACGGCGGCGATCCGGGCAACGGCGGCAGTTCGACCGGTTCACTGGGAAGCCTGGAAAACATCTTCGGGTCCTAGCCCGACGCCTGCACACGGACGCCTCGCTGCGGAGAACACCTCCGCGGCGGGGCGTTTCCCGTCTGTGAGTTCAGGGATTCGGCGCTACGACGTGCCAGGGCACGGTCAGGATGCAGTCACGAAGACGTCGCCGCGCGGGTTGCACGGGAATTCCTTGCGCCCGAAGTATTTCCAATGCGGCAGCCCAACGATGGCGAGGTCCGAACGAGGCGTGCGGCGCGGCGGTGGCCCAGGCTCGATCGGCCGCGCTGAGCAACGCGTGGATCGGCTCACCGGGAACGTTGCGGTGGATGAGAGCCTTCGGGAGACGTTCCGCGATGTCGGAAGGGCGCTCGATGTCGAAGGGATCCCAGGCCAGTGTCAGGGTCAATGGACGATCAGCGTCGAGAAGCACCCAGGCGCAACGTCTCCCGAGTTCGTCGCAGGTTCCGTCGAGTAGCAGCCCGCCCGGCGCGAGACCGGACTGAATGTGTGCCCACGCAGAGTCCACAGCCTCCTCCGGATACTGCCGGAGCACGTTGAAGGCGCGTACGAAGACGGGTGTGAGACCGGCAAGTTCGAATCCACCACGGGCGAAGCTGACACCGTCACGACTCTCGACCACGCGGGCGGGGTCGATCTCGAGCCCGATGACGCGTCGATCCCGCCGGACAGCGGTGAGGCGGCTTGCCATCTCGAAGGTGGTGTCCGGCCTCGCCCCGTACCCGAGGTCGACGATCAACGGATCGGTCGCGTTGTTCAGGGCGTGCGCGATAGTGCGGTTGTGCACGATCCACCGGTCACTACGTCGCAGTCTGTTGATTCCCGTCGTGCCACGGGTGATGACCCCCTCGATCTTCGGGGGTGGAGCTTTCTTCACGCCGGGTTCAGCGTGCGGCGAGCCAGGTCGCGGTGACCTGGGCTTCGGTGCGGAACAGATCTACGAGGTTGATGAGCATCAGTTGCTCCAACTTCGCGCCGATGAACGGTATGAAGACCTTGGCCTCGGACGTGGTTCGCAGCGTGGACCCGGTATCGGTCGCGAACAACTCCATGGTGCCGGACAAACTCCCCGGCCCGGCCGGGATGGACGCTTCGTACGTTCCGGTCACGGTGTCACCGAAGGCGCCGTACGACTCCTTACGAGTGATGACAAGATCCTTCTTCATCACTGTCTGAGCGATGTCGGGCAAATCCGTGCGCGGAAGAATGTGGTGGAGCACGAGATCGATTCCGGAATCGGTGACCTCGAAATGTTCCACATGGTTCTCGGAATGCTTGCGCATCTCCTCGACACGGGCCTCCCAGTACGAGCGGTCCGCCAGCGCCGCATAGACCTGCTCGGGGGAGTGCTGATAGCGGGCGGAGTAGTCGATGCGGCGAGCCATGATCGAAAAGAATACCGGTTACACGCTGTGACAAGCCAAATCGGCTGTATCCACAACTGCCGCCGCCCGCAGGGTTTTACTTCGCGATCCACTCCCGGGTGAAGTCCTGTTCGGCCTGGATGAGCCGGACAACCTCGTCGACAATCGCACTTTCGATCTTTCCGCCGAGGAACGGGATCTTGACCTCGACCTCACCGTCGATCTCGAGAGTGGCGGAGTTCTCGTCACCTGTCAGCACCTGCGTGCCCTCGACACGGGCGGGAACGCCGTCGACGTGGGCGGAGAAGGTGCCGGTGGCCTTGCCGTCCTTGAAAGGCGCCATCGTTTCACTGCGCTTGATGACGATGTCGCCGTTGACGACTTTCGACACCATGCTGGGGAGATGCTCTGCGGCAATGATCTGCGACATCGTGACCGCGACGGTCTCGTCGCGAACGGTCAGCTCTTCGATCGTTGCGCCGGGACCACCGACAGCGACGATTCGGTCGCGCCAGTACTGCTCGGAGGTCACCGCCTCATGGACCTTCTCGGCGGGGACTGTGTACTTCGACGAATGCTCGATGCGACGGCTCACGATTGTGGAGGCTACCGTTTATCGATGTGTGGGACGTAACCATTGGCAGACGCGTCGTGGAATCAGGCGCTTTCGTGTCCGAGAACGTTGACTTGTCGGGATTGACGACGCTCCGAATCGGGGGACCGGCGCGGCTGCTCGCCGAATGTCCGACGACGCAGTCGTTGATCGACGTCGTGACGCTGCTCGATCGCGAGCAGATCCCGACGCTGATTCTCGCCGGCGGATCCAATCTCGTGATCTCCGACTCGGGATTCGACGGAGTTGTCGTTCGTGTGGCCAACACCACCGTGAGCCTCGACACGGACCGCGTCGTCGCCGAAGCGGGCGCGGTGTGGGACGAAGTAGTCGGTCAATCGGTCGCCGCGGAACTGGGTGGCCTCGAGTGCCTGTCCGGGATTCCGGGCTCGACCGGTGCGACGCCGGTGCAGAATGTCGGCGCGTACGGCGTCGAGGTGGGCTCGCGGCTCCGGCAGGTTCAATTGCTCGACCGACGCAGTGGCGAAGTGTCGTGGGTCGAACCGTCGAAACTCGAATTGGGTTACCGGTCGAGCGTTCTCAAGCATTCCGATGCAGCAGTGGTTCTCGCCGTCGAATTCGATGCGTCGACCGACGGACTGAGTGCCCCGCTCGCGTACCGCGAACTGTTCACCGCACTCGGGGCCGAAGAAGGCGAGCGGTTACCTGCGTCGCAGGTCCGCGAGGCAGTTCTGGGTCTTCGGACGGGTAAGGCGATGGTGCTCGATCCGTACGACCACGACACTTGGAGCGCGGGTTCCTTCTTCACCAACCCCGTGGTGCCGGACGACAAGCTGCCCGCTGTGCTCGGAGCAATAACCGAACAGCTCGGAGACGTCACCGTGCCGCAGTTCCCGGGCAGTGGTGGAACCAAGCTCTCGGCCGGATGGTTGATCGAACGGGCCGGATTCTCGAAGGGTTATCCCGGTGAAGATGCACCGGCCAGGCTGTCGACGAAACACACCTTGGCGTTGACCAACAGAGGGTCGGCAACGAGCGCGGATGTGGTCTCGCTCGCGCGGACAGTGCGCGACGGCGTCGAAGCCGCGTTCGGTGTCCACCTGGAACCGGAACCGGTAACTGTGGGCTGCACCATCTGATTCCTGACGGAGCCCGCAGGTAGCCTGTTGAAGTGCATGAGCTGGGTGGTAGGAGAAGTCGTTCGCGTCTTGTTGCGTTGGTAGCTGTATTGCTCGCTGTGATGGTGGCCGTCGTCGGCTGCACGATCGGTGGCAAGGACGGACAGGGCGGCGCGGCGGCCGCCGAGCCAGCACCGGTGGCGACCGTGGTGTCGACGCCGGCGCCCGGCACCAAAGATGTCAGCCCGGTCGCCCCCGTCTCGGTGGCGGTGACCCAGGGAACGCTGTCCGACGTCAGCCTCAGCAATGCGGCCGGTAAAGCCGTTGCAGGACAATTGTCGCCTGACAAGACATCGTTCACCGTCAGTGAGGCACTCGGCTACGGCACCACGTATTCGTGGTCGGGCTCGGCAACCGGGACCGACGGTAAATCCGTGCCAGTCCAAGGGAGCTTTACGACGGTTGCCCCGGAGTCGACCACCGGCGCCACCCTCAACATCGCCGACGGCCAAGAAGTTGGTATCGCGGCACCGATCACGTTGCAGTTCGACAACTCCGTCGTCGACAAGGCGGCCGTCGAGAAGGCGCTTGTCGTGACCACCGTGCCGCCCACCGCCGGATCGTGGGCTTGGCTGGCCGACGACAACGGCGGATCGCGGGCCCATTGGCGTCCGGCCGATTACTGGGTGCCGGGCACGACTGTCCATCTGGACGCCAAGCTCTACGGCTTGAACTACGGCGGTGGCGCCTTCGGCGACCAGGATCTCACGCTCGACTTCACGATCGGTCGTAGCCAGGAAGGCGAATGCGCCCAGCCACCGCATGCAGGTGGTGCGCGACGGTCAGACGATCATGGACATTCCCGTCAGCTACGGCGAGGGAAACGAACCTCGCAACGTCACGCGCAGCGGCATTCACATGGTGACGGAGAAGTACGAAGACTTCATGATGTCCAATCCGCCGTTCTACGAGAACGTGCGTGAGCGTTGGGCCGTGCGCATCTCCAACAACGGCGAATTCATCCACGCCAATCCTGAGACCACCGGGGTGCAGGGCTCGTCGAACGTCACGAACGGTTGCATCAACCTGTCGACATCCGACGCGCAGGAATACTTCGGAACCGCCCTCTACGGTGACCCCGTAGAGGTGACCGGCACGTCGATCGACCTGTCTCCTGCGGACGGCGACATCTACGACTGGGCAATCGATCTGCCGACCTGGAAGTCGATGTCGGCACTGCCGTAACTCTGTACTGCGGTAAATCCGTGGATGAGGGAACCGTCCGGGCTCTGCTTGCGTCTGTACAGGTAAGTGCTGTCGGCTCGGGGGAGTCCGACGGGGGTTTTCGACTTCAGGGGGACAGCGGTGGGCATTCCATTTCTGGAAGACGTGCTGGGAAGAATCTCCGAAGCGACGCAGGCCGTGCCTCCTGGCGTGGCGGCATTGCCAGTTGTCGGCACTCCCATCGCGAGCGCAATCGCTACATCTGCTCTGGTGCAATCCATAACCGACGACCGCGGCGCGTTCGACGACGAGATGGCTGCTGCGACCGTCGACGCCGATGTGGAGCGCGCACGAGCCTGGGGTGAGCGCGATGCCCTCACCGCCCAGACGTCGTCGCTCGAGTACAGCGAACACGCAATCGTGGACGACGATCCGTTCGATGCGATGTCGCACTCCGAAATCTTCGACCACGTCAACGAGATGAATCCGGCAACCCTGAGTGCGATCGGTGAGGCTTGGAAGGCCATTGCAGGCCGGGTCGAAGCCGGCATCGGGAAGTTCCAGAACGACGTGAACGGTGCGATCACCGAAGGCTGGCAGGGGCGCGGCGGCTCGGCTGCGCTGGAAGCAGTGCTGGCCTACTCGGCTGATGCGGGTGAGCTGAAGGTGCGGGTCGATCTGATCTCGAACAAGATCGAGGAGGCGAAGATCGCACTCGACGAGGCCAAACGCTCGATTCCGGCCCCCGACGGCGCCTCGACGGTCGAGAGGTTTCTCAGCATGGTTCCCGGGGCTACATGGAAGCAGGCCCAATACGAAGCCGAAGAAGCCGAACGTCAAGCGCGCCAGGTGATGAAGGACGTGTATCTGCCGTCCATGAAGCGTGCGGACGATCAGGTGCCGATCCTCCCGGCCGCATTCAATCCGGTCACCGGCGATGGAGGGGCTGGAAGTGGCGGGGCTGGAAGTGGCGGCGCATTCGGTGGTGGTGGTGCCGACGGCGGGAACTTTTCGGGTTCAGGAAACGGGCTCGGCACGCCATCTACATCGGGTGGCGGAGTCGGTGGGGGAGCGGACGGTGGAAACTCCGGCGGGGCAAACCCGCCCGGACACGGTTCCGGTCAGAATCCGTCCGGCACCGATACCGGAAATGGTGACAACCGTAGCGGCGTTGATGCCCAAGGGAATCCGAACGTCGATGCAGTTCGATCCGGAACCGGTTCCGACCCGGCCGGGACCACGGCGGCACATGCCGGTCCACTGTCCGCCGGTGCAGCGCCAGATGGCCTAGCTCGTGCAACTCCGAATGGCGCTCAGCTTGGTTCCGGAACGCCGTCAGGCCTGGTAGGTAGCGGTTCGGGTGGTGGTCCTGCTGGTGGAATCGGTACCGGAGGCTTCGGGCCAGGTGGAACCGGAGGTGGCGCTCTCGGCCCTGGCGGCGTGGGCGGCCTCGCCAATGGCGGGCGTGGGGGCGTCAACGGAGCTGGCGGTACCTCGGCGACGGGCGCGCAGAGCGGTCGGGGCGCGATGGGTGGCGTCGGCGGCATGGCACCGGGACGAGGGCAAGGGCAAGACGAAGACAACGTTCACGACACCCCCGGCTACCTCGTCACAGTCGAGAACGGCAACGCCCTGGTCGGCGACCTACCGATGGTCTCCCCGGCGGTGCTGGGCGAATGACCACCATGCAGTGGCAGTTCACCGGCCTCGAATTCCAGATTCTCTGGGAAGCGGTCGGACGTGACCGACTCCCGTACCCGCTGCGGTTTCGTCCGACGGCCGAAACCATGAACGAGCTGACAGAAGAGCGACGTCGAGCGGGAGCACACCTGGCTTGGTTGCTCGACGATCGGCTGCATCACGTTCTCGGTGCTCTTGCGAATCCTGATGCTCGCGTTGAGGTTTCCGGTTTTCACGGGCAGAACATGAGTACGGTGACGCGATTGCACGGCGTTGTTGCCGGCGACCTGGGGGTGCTCCTGACTCAACTGCCCGGCAGGACTGTCGACTGTGGCTCCGACGTGGTTTTCACCGTGGTACGCCCATCGGCAATTCCACGGATGCTCGTCGATCACCTGCCGACCTGCCCCGCTGGATCGGAGCGTGGTGTGAGCATCGAAAGGCCGAAAACTTCCGGTAGAGCGAGCTTCCTGAGCAGTGCCGCCGGTGCGCGCGGGAGCGAGGAAGTGAGCAGATTCTTCGGCCGAGAGCGGACCTCGATCGGTGAAGTCACCACATACCCGGGAGGAGCAGTGGACAGCAGACCGACAGACGACGGCATAACGTTCCACTGGTACGACTATGCCGGAGATGGTCGGTACATCGTCACCGCTGATGAAACCGTAAGTGCCCGTAGCGCTTCCACGGAAATGACGGAGGCCGAGATTGCACGCAATCTCGGCCTCGTCCTGCACCGGGTGATTCGCACTGGTTAGTCAGAACGATTCGAACTAGCTGGTGGTGCGGTGGAACCGACCGGGGCTTGCCTGATCCCTCGGCTTGACGATGATCTGATCGAGGTTCACATGTGACGGCCGCGACGCGACAAAACCGATGATCTCGGCGATGTCCTGCGCCACCAACGGTGTGATTCCCTCGTACACCTTGTCGGCCTTGTCCTGATCGCCCTCGAACCGGACGAGTGAGAACTCCGTCTCGACGGCTCCCGGCGCGATTTCGGTCAGTCGAACGGGCTTGCCCAACAGTTCACCACGCAATGTCCGATGAAGGACGGCTTGAGCGTGCTTGGCGGTGGTGTAGCCCGAGCCGTTGTCGTATGCCTCCAGCGCGGCCACCGAGGTGATGGTCACGACCAGACCGTCACCCGAATCGATCAGCTTGGGCAGCAGTGCCTTCGTCACACGCAACGTGCCCAGAACATTGGTCTCCCACATCCACCGCCAGTCGTCCAGATCGGCGTCCAGGACTGTTGCCAGACCCTTTGCACCACCCGCGTTGTTGACCAACACGTCGACACGTGGGACCACGGCCGCGAACGCGTCGACGGAATCCTCGTCGGTGACGTCGAGTTCGAGAGCGGTACCACCGATTTCCTCGGCGATCTTCTCGAGACGATCGACGCGGCGAGCACCGATCACGACGTGGAATCCCTGAGCTGCCAGGGTGCGGGCGGTGGCCTCACCGATTCCGGAGCTGGCTCCGGTGACTACGGCGATGCGGGCATCGGAAGAAATGGTCATGATGCAATCGTAGGGCTAGTCGGCGGCATACTCTGCTTCCCGTTCGATGGATTCGATGTGACGACGCGGTACTTGTATCCGACCGGGTGTGTAGGTGACGGCGCGCAGCGCGCCGCTGTACCGGAAGGGACCATGGCGTCGTCGTACCTCCCACGACACAGGTCCCCTGGCGTCGACACCGACCGAGATACCGGTCCACGGCGCCATTCCCACCAGTTGTACTTGCCCGAGCAGCTGGCCCGCGTGAATGCCGTCGACGCTGACGTGGAGATCCCAACGCAACCGCGGTACCACCGTCACCGACAGCTCGATGCGTTCGGTGCCGAGCGCCAGCGGTCCGGCGTCGACAACGGAGTAGGAACCGAACGCGTTGTACCCGAGATGCAGGTGCCCGTCCTCGACGTAGAGAAGGTACCCACCCTGCGGATCGCCATGGGCGACAAGGACACCGGCGTCACCTTCGCGGTAACCGTCGAGTTCGACCGTGATGTCGAAGTCGCGGAACCCGATCAGCTTGGATGAGCGGTAGCGCTCCAGCGGGGGCGTTCCGGCAAGTAGTCGCACCGGGCGTGAGAGTGCTCCTTCCTCCGGACGGCGAACCGCGCCGACGGTATTGCCGAGTAGAGGAAACACGGTGTTCGCCCACGCCGAGTGGTCCCAGGCCTCGGCGAGTTCGCGAACCTTGTCGGGAAACCGTGATGCCAGGTCGTCGAGCTCGGTCGGGTCGGTGCGGACGTCGAACAACTGCCAGTGCGGTTTGTCGATGTCCGCCGGGGTGAGAGCCAGCAGTTTCCAGCCGTCCTTGTAGTAGCCACGGTTGCCGGTCATCTCGGTGTACTGCTCGGTGTGAGTGCTCGGAGCGGCAGACGAACGCAGAACGGACGCGGAAGACACCCCGTCGAACTCTTTCACCGGGAGCCCGTTTCGCACACTGGGTGCGTCGATTCCGGCCAGTTCGAGCAGCGTAGGGGTCAGGTCGGTGACGTACGCGAACTGGTCGCGAATCCCGTTGTCGTCTGCTCCGGGTTTCAATCCAGCGGGCCAGGACAGGAGAAAAGGAACACGGATCCCGCCGGCAAAGGATTGCCCTTTGTAGAACCGGAACGGGGTGTTGGACGTCTGTCCCCATCCACGTGGATAGTGGACGCCCAATTCAGGTCCGCCGATGAGGGATTCGTCGTGGGGGACATCGCCCACCCAGTCCGGATCCTGAATATGCGCGAACTGTGCGAAGTAGCTTCGGGTCCCGTCCGAACCGCCCTCGGCGGTGCCGCCGTTGTCGGAGGTGAAGACGATGATCGTGTTGTCGAGCTCGCCGAGTTCGTCCAGGGTGTCGACGATGCGTCCGACGCTCTGATCGATCGAGTCGACCATCGCCGCGTACACCTCCATGTAGCGGGCGAACCTGGACTGCACTTCCGGCGTGAGTGATTCCCATTCGGGGACGTCGAAGCCGGGTTCGGAGTTTCGCGGTGCTTGTTGCGTACCTTCCGGAAAGAGGCCTTGCACGAGCTGAGAGGCGAACCGCGACTCGCGGATTCGATCCCACCCTTCGTCGTAGCGGCCGCGGTACTTTTCCTGGTCGGCAGGCTTGGCCTGCAACGGTCCGTGCATGGCGACGTGTGCGAAGTAGAGGAAGAACGGCTTGTCCTGATCGTGGGCGCGGAGGTCCTTGATGTACCCGACCGCTTTGTCGGTCAGATCGTCGGTGAGGTAGTACCCCTCGGGGTACTCGTCCACGTCGACCACAGAATTGTCGGAGATCAGTTGATTGGGATAGTAGAAGGAGTTGAGGCCTTCGAGTGAGCCGTAGTAGCGATCGAAACCGCGCTGCGTCGGCCAGGAGTCACGACTTCGTCCCGGGGCCAGGTTGGCGTCGCGTACGAGGTGCCACTTGCCGACGGCATAGGTCGCATAGCCCGCGCCGCGGAGGATTTCGGGGAGTGTCTGGACGTCGTCGGCCAATTCCAGACGCAGTCCGGGGTAGCCCGGATCGGCGTTGGCGACAAAACCGTACCCGGCGCGGTGCGGATTCAGGCCGGTGAGAAGAGCTGCGCGCGACGGCGAGCAGAGGGGCGTCGTGTGGTAGTTGGTCATCCGAATGCCCTGCGCGGCAAGGCGGTCGAGGGTGGGAGTCTCGATCTCGGAGCCGAACGGCCCGATGTCGCTGTACCCCATGTCGTCGATCAGAACCACGACGATGTTGGGTGATCCGGGAATCGGGGTCGTGGAGGTGGGCCACGACGGGGTCGAATCGGCTGCGGTGCGGCCGATTCGACCCTCGAAGCCTTCGTATCCGCGGGCGTGCGGAGGAGGGGCGGAATCCGGTGAAGTCATGGGAGAGTCGAGGCGCCTTCGATGATCGAGTATTCGGAAGCGTCGCCGGCGATGCTGCGGCTTCGTTCCCCGTGGATGTTGACCGGGATGTCGCCGGCAAGGGTGATGCGCTCCAGACGCCGGTACTGATCGTCGTAGTCGGCGATCGCGTAGTGCTGGGTGGCGCGGTTGTCCCAGATCGCGACGTCACCCGCTTCCCAGTTCCACCGCGTCGTGTACTCGAGCTTGATGGCGTGATCCTGCAAGAGCTTGAATACACCGTTCGACTGTTCGGTGCTCAACCCGACGAAGTTCTTGACAAAATGTCCGAGGACGAGCGTGCGTTCTCCGGTTTCGGGGTGGACCCGCACCACCGGGTGTTCCGTCTCGAAGTACGTGGACTGGAACTCCTCGCGGTAGGCGGCCGTGCGATCTTCGGTGAGCCGCTCGGCGCTGGTTGCCGCATAGTCGTAGACGTTCGTGTGGCGAGCCCAGAGGTTCTCCGCGAGCGCCTTGAGCGGATCCGGCAGTCCGTTGTAGGCGGCTACCCCCGACGCCCACGTCGTGGAACCGCCGTATTCGGGTAGCTGCACCGCGCGCAGGATCGAAGCCTTGGGGATGCGGTCGACGAAGGTGACGTCGGTGTGCCAGCTGTTGGCCTTGCCCAGGTCCGAGTCGATGGGCAGAACTTTTGCGCCGTGCGACTTCACGGTGGGGTGGGCAGTGGTCGGGGTACCCAGCAGCTGGGCGAACTCGTACTGCGAATCGTTGTCGAGGTGGTCTTGCCCGCGAAAGAAGATCACCTTGTGTTCGAGAAGTGCTTGCCGGATGAGGGAAATCGTCGCCGGGTCGAGATGCCCGCCGAGAGTGATTCCGTCGATTCGGGCGCCGATATGCGCGCCGAGGGTGGTGACAGTGCCGCGAGCGGCGTCAACGGCCGCTCCGTTCGTTGATGCCGAATTCGTGAGGGTCGGCTTGGCGAAAGCTGTAGACATGGTGCACCTTTCGTGGGGAGTGTGCCCACCCAAACACGCGAGATTTCGCCCCGACAGGGTTGCGTTCAGTGTGATCGTTACCGCACCTGATTTGTGAATCTCGGTGAAGCTGCTACTTTTGGAGCCATGTCGACCGACCAGCCTGCCGCTTTGCGGGTCACCTATGTGACCGCTGCGCTTGGTTCGCGTCTGCCTCTGGCGCGAGAGCTGTGTTGTCGCCGCCGTTCTTTCTGCAGCTAATTTCTGCGCCTTTTCTGTCTATTTCTTCGTGTGACCAGTGGAAACGCTGATTTCTCGGTCGACAGAGATATGCGCCTTCTCCTCCTTCTGCAAGGGACAGCCATGTCGACACCCACAATCTCCGCCATTCCGAACATCCGATCGCGAACCGCGCTCTCGGGAACCCGGACCCGTACCCAGATAGTTGCGCCCGAACTACGCATCGCCGACGGTCCGTCCGCGACTGTGTTGCGCATTGCTCGATCCCGTGGGCCGCTCTCACGTGACACTGCGGCAAAGGCATCAGGGCTGAGCATCGCCACCGTGAACCGGCAGGTCACGAGCCTGCTGGACCTCGGGATCCTGCGCGAACGCGCGGACCTGACGGCCTCCGGAGCAATCGGGCGTCCGCGAGTTCCGTTCGAGGTCAACCACGAGCCTTATCTGACAGTCGGCATCCACATCGGTGCCGTCGTCACCAGCATCATCGCCAGCGACATTCGTGGAAAGGTGCTCGGCGCCGTCGAGATTCCGACGCCTGCCACCAATTCTGCTGTCGCGCTTGCCACCATTGCGCGCTCGGCCAAATCCTTTGCCTCGCGGTGGCACAAGCGTCGTCCGCTCGCCGTCGGCGTGGCCATCGGCGGTCGCGTCGATTCAGCGACCGGAGTCGTCGATCACCCGCGTCTGGGATGGAAGGGCGCCAAGGTCGGGTCCATCATCGGAGCCGGCTTGGATCTCCCTGTATCGGTAGCCGCCCACGTCGAGGCGATGGCCGCGTCGGAACTACTGCTCAGCACCGACCGTGCCGAAGCCCCGACGCCGGGCACTACCGGCCTGTACTTCTACGCTCGTGAAACTGCCGGCATCGCAATCACTTTCGAAGGGCGAGTGCACACGCCGTCCAGCGGACCCGGTTCGATCGCGCACCTCCCCACCGGTTCGTCCGCACGGTGCACCTGCGGAGCCGTGGGTTGCCTTGAAGCGACGATCAGTGACCGCGCCGTAGTCGCGCAGGCTTTGTCTTCGGGCGCCGTGATCCAGGGCAGCGAGCGTGTCACGATCGCGGACGTCTACCGGGCCGCGTCGTCGGGTTCCATTCCGGCACACGAGCTTCTGGTTGATCGAGCACGCGTCCTCGGCCGGACAGTGGCGATGCTGCGTGACCTGTTCAACCCGGATCGTGTGATTCTGGGTGGTCAGGCATTCACCGACTATCCGGCCGGGGTGCCCCATGTCGCCGAGGCTTTCTCGACGGCATCCTCCTTGGAGCGTAAGGACATTCGAATTACCGGTTTCGGCAATCGGGTTCAGGAATACGCTTCCACGGTCGTGTCACTGAGCTCACTGTTTGCTGATCCCGCTGCGGCTATGCGCCGCGCGTCGGCCGTCTGACTGCGAAGAGGGCAGTCAGAGTTCCGGTCGATCCAAGACTCGCAACCATGATCCGTCGGGCTGGCGGCGCGCGACCTGCGTGCGCCCGCCGGTTCCGTCGGAAGGTTTGGTCGAGGTCATGGCCAGGTCGCCGCTGATCACCGTCGGTAGAGATTCCTCGACGGTGAATCTCGGTGCAGCTGCCAGCATCTGAGAGATCACCTCGCGGATGGCTTGGCGGCCCACGGTGAGGGATCCGGGAGGGAAGGCCATCACCGCATCCTCCTCGTAAAGTGCGGCGACGGCGTCTGCGTCACCAGCGTTGGCGAACTGCACAAAAAGCTTCGCGATGTCTTCCGGGGTTCCGGCCTTCTGAACGTCATCTGTTGTTGTCATGCTTCCATCGTTCTAGTACTCCGGCGATAAGTCCAAGATCTAGTTTGTCTCGCAGCTAGAATCAGCAGTTATGGAACTTCGGCAGCTCGAATACTTTGTCACGGTAGTGGAGGAAGCCAACTTCACTCGCGCCGCCGAGCGGCTTCACGTAGCCCAACCGGGTGTGAGTGCCCAGGTCAAACGGCTGGAACGTGAGTTGGGGCAGGAATTGCTCGATCGTAGTGGTCGAACCGTTTGTCTGACCGACGCCGGGCGAGCTGTCCTCCCGCACGCCTACGCTGCACTTGCTGCCGTTCAGAGCACCCGCGACGCTGTCGATGCCTTGAACGGACTGGTTCGGGGTTCCGTTTCGGTCGGGATGGTTACCGCCTGCGCTTCCGCCGACCTCACAGATCTGCTGAGTCGGTTGCACAACAAACACCCCGGACTGGACATTTCGCTGGCCGAGGACGATTCGCGCAGTCTGCTTGCCGGAGTGTTGGACGGAACCTTCGACATAGCCGTCATCGGGGTGGCGGGAGAGCTGCCGGAAGGGCTCGAATCGAGGGTGATCACCGACGAACGACTGGTGGCCGGAGTGGCAACGGATCATCCGCTGGCCGAGGTGTCGTCTCTACCGTTTGCCGAGCTCGCCACGCGATCGGTCATCTGTCTGCCGGAGGGAACCGGTATCAGGACGTGTCTGAACTTCGCATGCGCCGCGGCCGGCACCACGCCGACGGTTGCGCTCGAGGCAAGCAACCTCGGCATCATCGTTTCATTGGCCGCGCAGGGGCTGGGAATGGCCGTGCTTCCCGAGTCGGCAGTGGGGGAGTTGCATCGGATCGATCTCGAACCGGAGGCGCGATCTCGGCTGGTATTGGTCTGGCGTTCGTCGGGCGGCAAGAATCCTGCGGCCTCCGCTCTCATCGATCTTGCGAGAGCTGTTCCCGCCGAGTGAGTTCGGCCTGCGCCCGATCCAATCCGCCGTGCTCGAGAGCAGCCAACCTCGACCTGTCCTTCCAGACGATGGTGCCGCGTCGCCGGACGATGACCGACATCGTTCCACCGAGATGCTCGAGCGCTCCTGGTACGTTTCGACGCTCGGCAGGTATCGGAACAGGAAGTATGTGTGCGTCGGCGATGGGTGCGGTCCCGTCGATGTCGACGCTCCACTTCCGGCTGTAACCCCGAAGCGTCCAGCGATCGTCGGACACCGTCGTCTCCACCTGTGACGTCAGAGGATTACCCAGCCGCAACACCGTTCCGTCCGGTAGCGCGGCAACGACGGCGGTGACTTCGGTGCGCAGAGGTCCGGCGCTGACCTGTCCGCCGGCAAACGCCACGCAGGCTCGAGGATCGGTGAACCCCTGTGCCTGTCCCCACCACCAGGATTCCGGGAATCCTCCCTTTCCCCAGTTCTTCTCGCCGTACACCTGCGCTCCGGTGAGATCCCAGCTCTGTCCGTCGATGACGGCGCTTCCCTCGACCCGGCCGCCGAGCAGCCACGGATGCCAGTACTGATTGAGTGCGGGAACTGATTGGAAGTAACTCGATCCCCCGAAGCGGCGGTGCGGCCAGAATCGCTGACTACTGATGCGCACGTCGAGATGACTGTCGCCGAAATCGACCTGGAGTCGATCGGCATTGCCGCGGAAAGCGTTGTCGGCGTAGGCCCCCAGGATACGGGGATCGGCCGATCCATTCGGATGCTCAGCAGTGCGGAGGAATCCGCCTGGGTGTGCCGCGAGACCGAGCGTCGACCAGCTGTCGCCGTCGGCCTTGTTGATTCCGGCGAGCGCGATCACCACCCGTCCGCTGTCTGGCATCGTGAATCGCCAGAAGTAACCCTCCATCGCAACGTCATGGGAGGCAAGCAGATTGCCGTACGGCAGGGTGGCACCCGAAGCGCGGTACGCGGGAAGCTTCACGGTCCCAGTACTGCCTGTGATGCGGTGACCTGAGCGACGAGGCGGCCCTCGTCGTCGCGGATCTCGGTCACCACCGCGACGGTGCTGCGCCCCGCATGCAGTGGCCGGGCGGTTGCGGTGACCGTGCCCTTGCGCACGCCGCGAGTGAAGACGGTCGACGAACTGGTGGTGGACGTACTTGCGCCGGGCGGCAGATTGAGGAATGCACAGACGGCGCCGACGCTGTCTGCCAGCGTCATCAAGGCGCCGCCGTGCATTCCGTTGCCGGCGGTGGTGCGGTGGCTGTCCCAATCCAGATGGCCGACAACCTGTTCGGGTGCCGCGCTGTCCAACTGAATACCGGTGTGAACTGCAAAAGGCATGCTCGCGACAAGTTGTTCGAGGTCCATGCCTACCGATGGTAACGAGCCGCCGAAACCTCCGTCGGGACTTCGGTTTATCGAGGGCGGTGACTCACAGGGGCAGGGCGGTTTCCGACAGCCCTTCCGGCGCGTTGCGACGACGGAACCACTCGGTGCCGAATGCCGCGGCGAGTTGCTCCGTCGGCATTTCGAGGAACGGGCCGAAATCGCCGACCTGCGTTGCGTGCGCGTACATGGCCGCGCGCTTGGACGAGATCACCGAACTGACATCGACCGCGGTGGTGAGTTGGTCAGCCGGAAGCCCGAACGATTCGATGTCCGGCGGCTGCGCCTCCTCGGTCCACTCGGGGTTGGCCTGCATCAGCATCTTCATGTGATCGCGGTTGGTGGACGCCTCGTAGACGAACGGCGTGCCCGCGAGTTCTGCAGCACGAACGCCGACGTGGTGGACCTGGATGTGATCCGGGTGGCCGTATCCGCCGTTGGGGTCGTAGATGGTCAGGACATCGGCGTTCTCTTCACGAAGAACCTCGGCCAGACGCTCGGCGGCCTTCTCGACGTCGACGTTGCAGAACGCTTCCGGATTCTCGTTCTCGGGCGTACCCACCATCCCCGAATCCGGGTAGTGCAGGGACACGACGCGACTGGCACCCAACGCGTCGGTGGACGCCTCGAGCTCACGGCTGCGGCGCTGAGCCAACGTCTCGTATTCGTCCAACAGTCCGTCGGGGAATTCACCGAGAGCACCGTCGGTAGCGGTGACGACTACGACGCGGTGACCTGCGTCGGCGGCCATTCTCATCACGCCGCCCGTAGTGAAAACTTCGTCATCGGGATGGGCGTGGAAACACACCAGGACACTCATTCGCGCAATCGTAAGGCAAGTTACCGACAGGTCAACCCGAGCGCACAGTGAAAACGATTTGTCGAGTCGGCCTCGGCTCTGTGAACCTTGTTCAGTGCACGAGAAGCTGACATGAGCGAATCCACCAACAAAGGCCTGCTGAGCGCCTACCGCGAGATCTTTGCCGCCCCCGGATCGGTCGCCTTCTCGGCCGCCGGATTTGTCGCAAGGCTGCCGATCGCCATGATCGGTATCGGAATCGTGACGATGATCTCGCAACTTCGTGGTGACTACGCGCTCGCCGGCGCGCTCGCCGCGGTTTTTGCGCTCTCGTCGGCGATCATCGCGCCCGCGGTCTCGCGTGCGGTCGACCGCTTCGGACAGCGAGCGGTCCTGCCGATTGCCGCAGCCGTGAGCGTCACCGCGATCGGGGCGCTCCTGCTCGCAGTCCGGATGGAAGCTCCCGACTGGCTGCTGTTCGTTCTGGTCGTCCCCGGCGGCGCCACTCCGACGATCGGCGCGATGATTCGCGCCAGGTGGGTGGCGATCTATGTCGGAAAACCTCAGCTGCGCACCGCCTTCGCCTTCGAATCGGTGGTGGACGAGCTCTGCTTCGTGGCGGGCCCGGTCATATCGGTAGGTCTGAGCATCGGGCTCTTCCCCGAGGCTGGACCACTGGCAGGGTTGATCCTGCTGGTCACCGGAACCCTGCTGCTGGTCATACAGCGCGGAACCGAACCGAAGGTGCATCCGCGTCGACCCGGCCGCGGACGATCGGTTCTCGGTAACCACGTGATGTGGATCGTCATCGTGATCATGGTGATGCTCGGAACGATCTTCGGCGTCATCGACGTCGGCGCCATCGCGTTCACCAAGGAACAGAATTCGCCGGGGTCGGCGACGCTGGTCCTCGCGCTGTTCGCCGGCGGTTCGGGAATCGCGGGACTGATCTTCGGGTCGATGCACCCGGCGCGATCGCTGCGCGGGCAGTTGATGATCGCGTCCTCGGCGGTCGCCGTTCTCAGCGTCCCGCTTCTGTTGGTCGGAAACGTGGCCGCACTTGCGGGTGCCTACGTGCTGGCGGGCGCGACCATCGCACCGACGCTCATCATCGCGACAGCCCTGGTCGAACAGATCGTCCCGCCGGAAAAGCTCACCGAGGGAATGACCCTGACGGTTACCGGCCTCGGCGTCGGCGTGGCGCTCGGGTCTGCGCTGGCCGGACAGCTGATCGATCGCTACGGCGTCCCGTCGGCCTACATGCTCGCCGTCGGCGCCGCAGTCGCAGCCTCTATCGTGACGGCATGTCTATTCGTGAAGCCGTCAGCGTCGACGGCACGTCCATCGTCTATCGAGTAACCGGAAATTCGGCGGGGACCCCGCTGGTGTTGCTGCACGGCTGGGCTCAGTCCTCGCAGTGCTGGGGCGAGCAGGTCCTCGCGGACCTGGCCGCGGACTATCGGCTGATCGCCGTCGATCTGCGCGGCCACGGTTACTCCGATGCGCCCGAATCCGGATACGACGACTCCGCGAACTGGGCCGGCGACGTCGCGGCTGTTCTTGCGGCCGAAGGCGTCACCGAGAACGCGATCCTGCTCGGCTGGTCGTACGGCGGTCTGGTGATCTGCGATTACCTGGCAGTGCACGGCACCGGCGCGGTGGCGGGTGCGGTTCTGGTCGGGGCGATCACCAGCATCGGGCGCGGCGAAAAAGGTGGCAAGGTCGGCTCGGCGATGCGTAGCGCAGTTCCCGGCGCGATGTCCGAAGATCCCCGCGAGGCGATCCGTGCACTCGGCGCTTTCGGCAATGCTCTCACCGGCCCACCCGAGGGCAAGGGTGCAGCGTCGCAGGCCTTGTTCGGGAACAGCCTCTCGACGCGTCCGCGGGTGCGCGCAGCACTGTTCAACCGTGCTGTCGGTCACGACGACTTGCTCCGCAACCTGGATATCCCCGTTCTCGTTCTGCACGGAACCGAGGACTCCGTCGTCGACGTGAGTGCAGGTAAGCACGCCGAGGAACTGATTCCCAAGTCCCAGGCGTCGTACTGGGAAGGCTGCAATCACGGCCCGTTCGTGGAGGATCCGACACGATTCGTGTCCGAAGTGCGAACGTTCATCTCGAGCCTCGGTTAGAGTTCGCGCCCGGTGAGGGGGCAGTATGGAGTCGTGACGCCCATGCACATTTCGCGCCCTCGCCGGGTGGCCGTTCTCTCGGTCCACACCTCGCCATTGGCGCAACCCGGCACCGGTGACGCGGGTGGGATGAACGTCTACGTTCTGCAATCCGCCATTCAGCTCGCCAAACGTGGCGTCGAGGTGGAGATATTCACCCGCGCGACGTCCTCGGCCGACGCACCTGTGGTGGACGCCGCTCCCGGAGTGCGGGTTCGGAACATTGCTGCTGGTCCCTTCGAAGGGCTGGACAAGGCGGATCTGCCGACTCAACTGTGTGCCTTCGTCGCAGGAGTTCTACGGGAGGAAGCGCGCCACGAGCCCGGGTACTACAGCCTGATTCACTCGCACTACTGGTTGTCCGGTCAGGTCGGCTGGCTGGCCCGCGACCGCTGGGGCGTGCCCCTCGTACACACCGCCCACACCCTCGCGGCGGTGAAGAATCTTTCGCTTGCCGAGGGAGACACCCCGGAGCCGGCAGCACGTCAGATCGGCGAGCAGCAAGTAGTCGCCGAGTCCGATCGCCTGGTCGCCAACACCACCGACGAAGCCAAGGCGCTGCACGAGTTGTACGGCGCAGACCCCACGCGTATCGACGTCGTGGCTCCCGGCGCCGATCTCACCCGCTACCGACCGGGCGATCGCGATTCCGCCCGCGCGTCGTTGGGGTTGGACCCGGGCGAGGTCGTCGTGACTTTCGTCGGCCGGATCCAACCTCTGAAAGCACCGGACGTTCTGCTGCGTGCTGCCGCCGAAGTGATCAGCCGTCGCCCCGAGTTGCCGTTGCGCATCCTCGTCGTCGGCGGGCCGTCCGGAACTGGCCTCGCGCGGCCGGACGTGCTGATCGAACTTGCACGCTCACTCGGCATCACCGCGCAGGTGACGTTCTTGCCGCCGCAGGCTCCTGAGCGTCTCGCCGATGTCTACCGTGCCTCGGATCTGGTTGCGGTGCCGAGCTATTCGGAGTCCTTCGGATTGGTCGCCATCGAAGCTCAAGCCTGCGGAACTCCCGTGATCGCCGCCGACGTCGGCGGACTGGGAGTGGCCGTACGCAACGGTGAGACCGGCCTGCTGGTTCAAGGACACCGCACCGAAGATTGGGCCGGCGCCCTCGAATCCTTGGTGACAGCACCGACGCGCTTGGCCGAACTCGCCGCGCAGGCGCCGCGTCACGCCGAGAATTTCTCGTGGGAACACACCGCGGACGGTTTGCTCGAGAGCTATCGCAAAGCCGCAGTCAACTACAACAACGGAACCGGTCCCAGCGACTTCTCGCCCCGCCGTGCGCGGGGTCTGTGGCGTCTGCGCCGGACCGGGGGAGTGCGTACATGAGCAGCATTTCGGACACCATCGAGCAGGCTCTCACCGAGCGCGAACTCGAATTCACCAGAAAAGACGACGCGCATTTCATCGTCGAACTTCCCGGTGAACACAAACTCAAGACGTCGACTCTGCTCACCGTCGGCAATCACGGTGTGCGGGTCGAGGCCTTCGTGTGCCGCAAGGTGGACGAGAACTTCGAAGGCGTCTACAAGTTCCTGCTCAAGCGCAACCGCCGTCTGTACGGGGTGGCGTACACACTCGACAAGGTCGGGGACATCTACCTGGTCGGCAAGATCGCGGAGCATGCCGTGACCGGCGATGAACTCGACCGAGTGCTCGGTCAGGTTCTCGAAGCCGCCGACGGCGATTTCAACGTCATCCTCGAACTCGGCTTCTCCTCGTCCATCAAGCGTGAGTGGGCGTGGCGGGTGTCGCGAGGCGAGTCGCTGGCGAATCTCGAACCGTTCAAGCACCTCATCGAGGAGGAGCCCGCGCAGAGCTGATCGAGCGGGGTGAGACACATCGCGGATGTGTCACGTAAAGTGACCTTTACTTGTGACTGTCGTCACGGAATAATACTGTTCCCGTGAGTCACAGTAAGTTGGTCACACCACCCCGCCGCGCAACTTTTCGAGGAGCACAGTGAGCTTCAAGAGTCCGTTCCCCGACGTTGAAATCCCCAACCTCAGCGTCTACGACTTCCTGTTCGGAAACACCGACCCCGCAGACCTCGACAAGACGGCATTCGTCGAGGGCAGTTCGGGCGCAGTCACCACATACGCTTCGCTGATCGCACAGATCAACGGCGTTGCAGGCGCTCTCGCAGCGCGCGGACTCAGCGTCGGCGACGTGGTCGGGCTGCATTCGCCCAACGTCCCGGCCTTCGGTTCCGTCTTCCACGGCATCCTTCGTGCCGGTGGCGTCGCGACCACGATCAACGCGCTCTACACCGCCGAGGACATCGCCAAGCAGCTCACCGATTCCAAGGCCAAGTTCCTCTTCACCGTCTCGCCGCTCCTGCCGCAGGCAAAGGCCGCTGCTGACCTGGTCGGTATCCCGGCCGAGAACGTGTTCGTGCTCGACGGGGCCGAAGGCCACCTCTCGCTGCGTGATCTGCTCGGCGAGGGTGCAGCGGCGCCCGAGGTCTCCTTCGATCCGGCCACCCAACTCGCGGTGCTGCCGTACTCCTCGGGCACCACCGGCCGACCCAAGGGGGTCATGCTCACTCATCGCAACCTCGTGGCCAACGTCTGCCAGATCATTCCGCGGATGGGTATCGAGACCGACGACAAGATTCTCGCGGTCCTGCCGTTCTTCCACATCTACGGCATGACGGTCCTGCTCAACGCTGCGCTCTATCGCCGCGCGAGCCTCATCACGATGCCGAAGTTCGATCTCGTCGAGTTCCTGCGGATCGTCGCCGAGCAGAAGTCGACGTACATCTTCGTCGCACCGCCCGTTGCCGTCGCGCTGGCCAAGCATCCGCTCGTCGATCAGTACGACCTCTCGAGCGTGCACACCATCTTCTCCGGTGCGGCCCCGCTCGACGCGGCGCTCGGCAAGGCCGTCGCCGACCGGTTGAACTGCCACGTCCGCCAGGGCTACGGCATGTCCGAGATGAGCCCGGTCTCGCACGCGATCCCGTTCGATCGTGACGACATCGCCCTCGACACGTGCGGTCCGACCATCGCCAACATGGAATGCAAGCTCGTCGACCCCGGAACGGGCGAAGAGGTCGCGTACCCGCCTCTCGGCTCGGACGGCGTCAGCGAGCCCGGCGAACTGTGGTGCAAGGGCCCGAACATCATGCTCGGCTACCTCGGCAACGACCAGGCCACCAAGGACACCCTCGACGACGACGGTTACCTGCACACCGGTGACATCGCGACCGTCGACGGCGACGGCGTCGTCAAGATCGTCGACCGCCTCAAGGAACTGATCAAGTACAAGGGCTACCAGGTTCCCCCGGCGGAACTCGAGGCCTTGCTGCTGACCCACCCGCAGATCGCCGACGCCGCCGTGATCGGCGTGCTCGACGCCGAGGGCGAAGAGGTCCCGAAGGCATTCGTGGTGCTCCAGGACGGCGCCGAGTTGACCGAAGCCGACGTGATCTCGTTCGTCGCCGAGCGAGTCTCGCCGCACAAGAAGGTTCGCCAGGTTTCGTTCATCAGTACCGTGCCGAAATCCGCGGCCGGAAAGATCCTCCGCAAGGATCTGCGAACTGCGGAAGTTGCCCCGAGCTGATTTCCGGACAGGGTTGATCAAGAAGGGTTCCGGTACTCGTGCCAGGATGAACGCCATGAGTATCGGAACCCTGGTCCTGCTCCGCCACGGCGAGAGCGAATGGAATGCACTCAATCTGTTCACCGGCTGGGTGGACGTACACCTGACAGACAAGGGCATGGCCGAGGGCAAGCGCGCCGGCGAACTGCTCGCCGAGCACAACCTGTTGCCCGACGTTCTCTACACGTCTCTGCTGCGCCGCGCGATCAGCACCGCAAACCTCGCGCTCGACGCCGCCGATCGCCACTGGATCCCCGTGGTCCGCGACTGGCGCCTCAACGAGCGTCACTACGGCGCTCTGCAGGGCAAGAACAAGGCTCAGACCAAGGAAGAGTACGGAAACGAGCAGTTCATGCTCTGGCGTCGTAGCTACGACACCCCGCCGCCCGCCATCGAAGCCGGCAGCGAGTACAGCCAGGACACCGATCCCCGGTACGCGAACCTCGACGAGGTTCCCTTGACCGAGTGCCTGCTCGACGTCGTCAAGCGTCTGATCCCGTACTGGGAGGACACCATCTCCCAGGAGCTGCTCGCCGGTCGGAACGTGCTGGTCACCGCGCACGGCAACTCGCTGCGTGCGTTGGTCAAGCACCTCGACGGCATCTCGGACGAGGACATCGCGGGCCTGAACATCCCGACCGGAATCCCGCTGCGTTACGACCTCGACGAGAACCTGAAGCCGCTCAATCCCGGCGGCACCTACCTGGATCCGGAGGCCGCAGCTGCCGGCGCCGCCGCGGTGGCGAATCAGGGCGGAAAGTAGCAACCCGATGATGTGCGTCGAGGCCCCCCGAACAGTGATTTCGGGGGGCCTCGGCCAACAACAGATGAACGACGAACCAACGCCGTCCACCTGGCGGATTACGCGGGTGGGAACGTCCGAACCCGCCGTAACCGACTCTTCGCGCGAACGTACGATTGCGCCGTGAGTGTCGTGATTGCAGTGCTGCTGGTCGTGGTCGCCGGCTTGGTCGGCTACCTCGTCGGCGGGGTGCTGGTACCCAGGCTGTCGTCGCGCCAGAGTCAGCGCTCGGACGAACAGACCGGGCTCACGATGTCCCAGGTTCTCGACCTCATCGTGTTGGCTTCGGAAAGCGGTATCGCCGTCGTCGACGGTTTTCACGACGTCGTGCTCTTCAATCCTCGCGCCGAGGAACTCGGTCTCGTCAAGAATCGTCTGGTCGACGAGCGAGCTTGGCGGGCTGCTCAGGAAGTTCTGCGGACGGGTCAACCTGTCGAGGTCGATCTGACGGCGCAGACCGCTCAGCGGGGCCGCGACAAGATCGCGGTACGTGGCACGGCCCGGTTGCTCAGCAAGGACGATCGCAACTTCGTGGTCCTGTTCGCCGACGACGATTCCGAGCAGGTCCGCATGGAGGCGACCCGACGCGATTTCGTCGCGAACGTCAGCCACGAACTCAAGACGCCGGTCGGTGCGATGAGTTTGCTTGCCGAGGCACTGCTCGAGTCCGCTGACGACCCGGAATCGGTGCGCCACTTCGGCGAACGGGTGCTCGGTGAGTCGATTCGTCTGGGCAAGATGGTCACCGAGTTGATCGCACTCTCGCGTCTGCAAGGTGCCGAGAAGCTGCCGGATCTCGACGTGGTCGACGTCGACACCGTGGTGTCCGAAGCACTGTCGAGGTCGAATCTGTCGGCCGAGGCCGCCGGGATCACGGTCACCACCGACCATCCGAGTGGGCTGGAAGTACTCGGGGATCAGACTCTCCTCGTCACGGCATTGTCCAACCTCATCGAGAACGCTATTGCGTACTCGCCCAAGGGTTCTCCGGTTTCCGTCAGTCGGTCGGTACGCGGCGACAATGTCGCGATCGCAGTCACCGACCGAGGAGAAGGCATCGCGAAAGCGGACCAGGAGCGAGTGTTCGAGAGATTCTTCCGCGTGGACAAGGCGCGGTCACGGCAGACCGGTGGAACCGGTCTGGGGCTGGCGATCGTCAAACACGTCGCGGCCAATCACAACGGCTCCATCGAACTGTGGAGCAAACCGGGTACAGGGTCTACCTTCACGTTGCAGATACCGGCACACGTGGAGTCGGACGACGACATCGACTCTGACGACGCGGGAACCGCCGGTTCCACGCGGATCGGCAGACGAGAACAAGGCAGTAGAGAAAACGGCATGGAGGCCAAACGATGACGAGTGTGCTGATCGTGGAGGACGAGGAGTCCTTGGCGGACCCGCTGGCGTTCCTGCTCCGCAAGGAAGGCTTCGAGACCACCATCGTCAACGACGGACCGTCGGCGTTGGCGGAATTCGATCGCTCCGGAGCGGACATCGTCCTGCTCGACCTCATGCTGCCCGGCATGAGTGGCACGGACGTCTGCAAGGCGCTGCGGTCGCGCTCCGGCGTCCCCGTCATCATGGTGACGGCGCGTGACAGTGAGATCGACAAGGTCGTCGGACTGGAACTCGGTGCGGACGACTATGTGACCAAACCGTATTCGGCGCGTGAGCTGATCGCTCGCATCCGTGCGGTGCTGCGCCGCGGGGTGGAGAACGAGGCGGACCTCGCCTCCGACAACGGGGTGCTCGAGGCCGGACCGGTACGGATGGACGTCGAGCGCCACGTCGTGCAGGTCGCGGGTAACCCGGTGACGTTGCCGCTCAAGGAGTTCGATCTCCTCGAGTACCTGCTCCGCAACTCCGGTCGGGTGCTGACCCGCGGACAGTTGATCGACCGCGTCTGGGGCGCCGACTACGTCGGTGACACCAAAACCCTTGACGTACACGTGAAGCGGTTGCGTTCGAAGATCGAATCGGATCCGGCCAAGCCGGAACATCTGGTCACGGTCCGTGGATTGGGTTACAAGCTCGAAGCGTGATCGAACCTCGTCGAGAAGAAATGTCGAGAAGAAATGTCGAGAAGAATTCAGCCGCTCACACGATCGTGTGAGCGGCTGAATTCTTTTTGTTCAGGCGGAGTCAGCCCTGAGCTTTGTTCTGAGCGATCGTGGTCGCCGGATGGACTGCGATGAGGCCGAGGCCCGCGCGACGCCTGCAGAGGCGAGCCAGCTCGTCGTACGCGCGCTTTCCGAGAAGTTCCGTCAACTCGGGCCCGTAGGACTGCCAGACCTGCCGCTCCCCGACATGAGCGTCGGGGGAGCCGGAGCAGTACCAGGCGAGGTCGTCGCCGCCCTCACCCCAGCCGCGGCGGTCGTACTCGGTGATCGTGGTCTTGAGGATCTGGACGCCGTCCGGCCGGTCGACCCAGTCCTGGGTGCGGCGGATCGGTAGCTGCCAGCACACGTCCGGTTTCACCTCGAGCGGCTCGATGCCCTTCTTGAGCGCCATGGAATGCAGAGCGCAGCCCTCGCCTCCGGCAAAACCCGGCCGGTTGAGGAAGATGCACGCTCCTTTGTAGCGGCGGGTGCGCAGCGCGGGCTCGTCCTCGAGGTCGTCTTCTTCGACGTAGCCCTTCTTGCCGAGACCCTTTTCCATGAACTGCCAGTCTTCGGCTGTGAGCATTTTCACTGACGCATCGAGCTTGTCCTGATCTTCCTGATCGGAGAGGAAAGCGCCGTGCGAGCAGCAACCGTCGTCCGGGCGGTCTCCGATGATGCCCTGACACGCCGGCGTGCCGAACACGCAGGTCCAATGCGAGAGCAACCACGTCATATCAGCGGAAATGAGGTGTTCGGAGTTATCCGGATCGACAAATTCGACCCATTCGCGCGGGAAATCGAGATCGACCTCGGGGCTCGGAGTCATCTTGTGGGACCGGTCTGGGTTACCTGCTGTCACAAGGGCCGACCGTAGACCCAGTAACGTGGCGATGTGCGACTAGGGGTACTCGACGTCGGAAGCAATACCGTCCATCTATTGGTTGTGGACGCCCATCGGGGCGGCCACCCAACACCCATGAGCTCGACCAAGTCCACGTTGAGGCTGGCAGAAAACACTGACGACCGCGGCGATATCACCACGTCAGGAGCCGATCGGTTGGTGTCGACGGTTTCCGAATTCGCCGGTATCGCCAAGACGTCCGGGTGCGAGGAAATGATGGCTTTTGCCACTTCCGCGGTCCGTGACGCCAACAATTCCGAAGCCGTACTCGCCCGCGTCCGCGCCGAGACCGGAGTCAACCTCGAGGTTCTGTCCGGGGTCGACGAAGCCCGCTTGACCTTTCTGGCCGTGCGCCGCTGGTACGGCTGGAGCGCCGGACGCATCCTGAACCTGGACATCGGCGGCGGCTCGCTCGAACTCACAGCAGGTGGTGACGAGGATCCGGACGTCGCCTTCTCACTGCAACTCGGTGCCGGACGGTTGACGCGCGACTGGCTACAGGCCGATCCGCCGGGCAAGCGCCGGGTCGCTGTATTGCGCGACTGGCTGGACGCGGAGTTGGTCGGACCAGCCAAGGAACTGCGCGCCGCCGGCGACTGGGACCGCACGGTCGGGACTTCGAAGACCTTCCGATCGTTGGCTCGGCTCACCGGCGCGGCCCCTTCTGCCGCAGGCCCCCGGGCAAAACGGACCCTGACTTCCAGCGGACTCAGGCAACTCATAGCCTTCATATCCAGGATGACGGCAGCGGACCGTGCAGAATTGGAAGGAGTGAGCTCGGATCGGTCACAGCAGATTGTGGCCGGCGCGCTCATCGCAGAGGCAACCATGCGGGCGCTCGGAGTGGACGAACTGGAAATTTGTCCCTGGGCACTGCGTGAGGGTCTGATTCTGCGAAAGCTCGACACAGAAATGGGCGGTGAATTGGTGGTGAGTGCTTGATGACCGAGGACAGTCAGCAGATTTCCGTAGCGGAACTGCTCAAGCGGAACGGTCAGAGCGTCGAATCCCGAGGTGGACGACGCCGGCGCGGCGTAGCCGGTGGCATCTCCGTCGCCGAACTGACGGGTGAGATCCCGATCGTTCGCCAATCGGGATCGCGCGCGGCCGCCGAGCCCGAGTCCGACGAACCAGCAGCCCAGCCTGAAGCCGCTGCGCCGGAAACCGCTGCGCCGGAAAACTCTGCACCTTCAGCGCCGGCCGAGGCCGTCGCGGAAACCGCCAAGTCAGTCGAACCGGCACCGAAGGTTCCCGCCGATCGCACCGCAGCCTTCGCCGTCTCGTTCGACGACGACGATGACGATGACGAGCCGCAGGCACCCAAGGGTGAGTCGAAGCCGGTTGCTGCGCCGCCGGTCACCACTCCGAAGCCGACTTCCACACCTTCGCCGGGACAGACCTCGAAGTCCTCGCCCGGGCAGTGGGTGAGCCGGGCACCGCTCAACTCCTCGTCACCGACGCAGGTAACGCAGGAACCAGCCCTGCTGTCGGGTCAGACCCTGGCGGGCGACCTGATGCGTCAGGAGCGCGCCGCAACGCAGTCGCCGTCGTTGCGTCCGCCGATCCTGCCGCCGCGTGTCCCCACTCCCGTCGCCAAGGCACCTGCACAGACCGCTCCCGCTCCGGCCGCGCCGGAAGAGAGCACCGAACTGATCGACAAGATCGCAGACGCGGATGCCGGCGAGGCCGAATCCACCGCCGTGGTCGATCTGGTCAAGGCGCCGGCTGTCGATGACGGTGCAAAAAAGACCAGTGCCGCCGCGGAGTCCGATGTCGAAGCCGAACCGGCAGCGGAAGAGGCAGGCGAGCGTAACTCGATCCGTGAATGGGCAGTGCTTGCCGGTCAGGTGGTTGTTGCACTGATCGTCGGCGGCGCGATGTTCAAGGGCTTCGAGAAGCTGTGGGACATGCTGCCGTGGGTGGCGTTGGTGCTCGCGCTGATCGTGATCGTCGGCCTGGTTGCTGTCGTGCGGGTTCTGCGGAAGACGGACGACATCACGAGTTTCGTGATCGCGGTGGTCGTCGGCATGATCGTGACGCTCGGTCCACTGGCGTTCTTGTTGACCTCGGGTTGATCGGACGATGATCGGGGGATCGCAGCGCATGGTTCGTCGGCCGATAGCCGTCGGCCTGTCGACGGCTTCGGTATATCCGGAGAACACGGAAGCAGCATTTCGCTACGCCGCTGATCTCGGATACGACGGTGTCGAACTGATGGTGTGGGCCGAATCCGTGAGTCAGGACATCGGTGCTGTTGCCGCCCTCGTTCGCAAGTACGCCATTCCGGTGCAGGCGGTGCATGCGCCGTGTCTGCTGATTTCGCAGCGCGTGTGGGGTTCCGATCCGGTCGAGAAGCTCGAGCGTTCGGTGCGCACCGCCGAAACCTTGGGAGCGACGACGGTGGTCGTCCACCCGCCGTTCCGGTGGCAGCGCAAGTACGCCGAAGGCTTCGCGGAACAGGTTGTCGAACTCGAATCGAAGAGCAGCGTCGTGGTGGCGGTGGAGAACATGTTCCCCATGCGCGCCGACAGCTTCTTCGGCGGCAAGGACAAGTCCGCGGAGCGTCTGCGTAAACGTGGCGGTCCAGGGGCAGCGTTGTCCGCGTTCAGTCCGTCGTACGACCCGACCGATTCCGATCATGCTCACTACACACTCGACCTGTCGCACACCGCGACGGCGGGCATGGATGCCCTGGAGTTGGCCTCCCGTATGGGCAAGGGGCTCGAGCACCTGCACCTGGCCGACGGTCGCGGGGCGTCGATGGACGAGCACCTGATTCCGGGGCATGGCTCACAGCCGTGCGCGGAGTTGTGTCAGCAATTGGCTGCGAGCGAATTCAGCGGCCAGGCAGTCATCGAGATCAACACGCAGAACGCGCGCACCCGGCGGGAGCGGTCGTCGATGCTGGCGCAGGCGCTCGCGTTTGCACGCGAGCACCTGGCACGCTCAGCGGTGGCCGGCAAGTAGCGCAGCTTCGAACTGCGCGCGCACCTTCTCGACGTGTGCGTCGAGGTCTTTGGTCTCCCAGCCTTCGGTCGAGATGGGATCGAGCACCGAGACATAGACCGGGCCTGGATGGGCGACAAGCGAATTGCGCCACATCCGTTCACCCGCGTTGTGAATCACCACGGGCACGATCGGCACACCGGCTTGGATCGCCAAGTGGAATCCACCCTTCTTGAAAGGGCCCAGACGTGGCGTCGGAGAACGGGTGCCCTCCGGAGCTATGACTATCGAGACACCATTCTTCAGCTTGTCGACTGCCGGTTGCAGTGCAGCCTTCGCCTTCGTGGTGTCGGTGCGGTCGATGTAGGCGACGTCGAGCAGTGCACCGACGGGCATGAACCGCGGATCGCTTGCCGCTTCCTTCTTCGCGACGCCGGTCACGTCACGCTTGATCACGGTGCCCAGGACCAACATGTCCAGGGAACTCTGATGGTTGAACATGAACACCGCCGGGCGGTGATCCCACACGTTGTGCTCGCCGTCGATCTCGACGTCGATGCCCAGCAGTGAGAGCGAGATGTCGGGGCCGTACGTGCCGACCAGGTTCGCACCCAGTTGACGGTTCCCGGTGACAATGCCTGCCGACGCACCGAGGGCGGCGGTGGCAGCAAGCGCGCCCATGGCCGTCGCCGTTCGGATCGTGGAGATCGGTGTTGCGCCTCGTTGCGGTTTACGCAGGCTGACCGAAGGCCAGTGATTGCGCAACGCGATCTTGGCCAGACCACGATCGGGATTCAACGCGACAGGTCGCCCGACGGCCTCGAGCATGAAGACGTCTTCGACACCGTTGGAGTACGCAAACGCGTTCTTCAGATCGGCGCCCATCTTCTCGGCATAGCCTGCAAGGGCATTGGCCTTGGCCGGCCCCCACAGTGCGGGCGAAGACAGTTCGCCGGTGAGCATGCCGTCGACGACTTCGGGTTCGGTGCACAGCACGTCTTCGATGTCGAGATCTTCGGCGACGTACTTGGCCTGGAACGGAGTCGCCGACGTAGCCATCACGATCGTGTGGCCGGCTCGCCGGTGTGCCGCCAGTAGCCCGCGGGCTTCCGGGTAGATCATCGCGGCGATTTCCTGCTTGAACAGCCGTCGGCCCCAGTCGTTCAGTTCCTCGACGGTACGGCCGCCCAAGGCTCGAACGCCGATGTCCATGAGTGCTCCGACGTCAGCACCGCGGAATTGGGTGTCGATCGCGGCACCGGTGGTGCGCAAGAGTTCGCCGACGCTGATATCCAAGCGTCGCAGGCGGTCTCGGTACACAACGCTGGCCGAGTACCCGCTGATCAAGGTGCCGTCGAGGTCGAAGGCGGCGATCGTTCCGGGCCCGGGCGGGGCGGCTTCGATGGCGGAGTGCAGACGCTCGAGTCCGGTCACAGTCCTACTTCCTCGTTCGCGGCGGGCGCTCGGTTTGCTTCTGGAATGGTCACTACCGCGGCGGCGTCCGGTACCGGCATCGCCACCTGATCGAGTCGTGCATGCGCGAGTGCGCGAAGGTGACGCAGGCGCTCGACCTGAACCTTGATCTCGGCAGCGAATGCCAGGCGCCTGGCCCGGACTCCGTCGTCGTCGACTTCGATCAAGTTACGGTTGCGCGCCAAATTCAGTGCGGTGGCGAACAACTCGCCGGAGACGGATTCGTTGCTGGCGATCTGCTGCCGCAGTCGACGCTGATGTGCGACGTCGATGCAGTTGCTGATGAACGACTTTTCGTCGAACGATGTCGAAATCGGCGCGAGCACAAGCTGATCGGCGACAACCTGGTACGCCTCGAGGAACGGTTGGAGCACGCGGTGCGCGAGGTACGGGCGAACCGTCTCGATCATGTGCTCGGTTCGTTTGTCGTCGGCCATGACGGTTTCCCACTCGGGGTCGATCAGCGTCAGCTCGGTCCGCATCTCCTGCTCGAACGTGTCCCGGTCACTGAAGAAGAACTCGAATTTCAACAAATCTCGGATGCGCTTGGCCTCTGCCCACCCGTCCCCGATGGGGTCCTCGAACCGCTCTTCGACGGCTGCCTGAAGTACGAGTTCGGTGATGGCACGCACGACAAGAAAGTGAATCGTGTTGTTGCGGTAGAAGGCAGCGACAAGATGCTGGTCCTTGCCGAGGTAGAAGACCTGCTCGCCGCCCCGATCGAAGCGCTCGAGCACCCCGGAATCGACGTGTGTCTGCAATGCCTTCTCGATGACACGCGGATCGGACAGTTCGACGTCGCCGGCGATCGGAAGATTTCGCGCGGTGATGTAGCCGAACAGCGGCGTGAGAATCGCGGTGAGTTCACGAACTGTCAACGCCCGGTCTTCGATTCCGAGGAACGCCAACATCGCCAGTGAAGACACGGTCACCGGGGTGACCTCGTTGATGCGGTGACACACCTCGATGCCGGCCTTCTGAATGGCGAGGCGCTGATCGGTTTCCTGGCTGAGTGCGTCCGCGAGTGAGAGCGGCCGGCCGATGGTCACGTGCGCGACACCGTTGCGTTTTCCCTGGGCGCGTACGTAACCCACCATCCAGCGCAGGCCTTCCGGTGTCTTCTCGGCGCCGAGCGCCTCGGCAGCCATGGCCCCGACCTCGTAGAGTTGGTCGTAGCTCAGCGCAACCGGGACGAGGTACACGTCGGACGCTCCGCTGACCTGAAATGCCTTGGTCAGGTAGGTCAGGAGACCGAAGCGCGGCGGGCGTAGTTTCCCGGTACGTCCGCGTCCACCTTCGATGTACCACTCCAGATTGAAGCGCTTGGTCAGCAGATAGCGCATGTACTCGTGCATCGACCATTTGTAGACCTCGTCGTTGCCGATGCTTCGACGAATGAAGACGGTGCCGCTGCGCTTGAGGATCGAGCCCATGGGCCAGAAACTGATGTTGAGGCCGCCCATGACGTGATTGAGCGGCAAGCCGTTCGCGATCAACGCCGGACGCAGGACGAGGGGATCGAGGTACGAACGGTGACTGGGGAGGAAGACCAGTGAGTGTTCTTTGTTCAGCTCACGGAGTTCCTCGAAGCGGCTCGTGTCCACGTCCAGCTTGTAGGCGCGAGCGAAGTAGCGGCCCAGGCGATCCCACACCGCGATGGCTTGGCGACTCTGGGTGGCAACCATTTCTTCGAGAGCTTCACGTGCGCGGCGATCGACTTCGGCGACGGCGATGTTCAACCGGTCGGCCAAAGCCATGACCTCGGTGGCGAATCGGCGGGTGTCGGTGATCTCGTCGACGACGAACCGTGACACCTTGTACTGGCCACCCAGTAGGCCCAATTCGGCGCGTTCGAGTGCCAGAGCGGCCTGCCGTCGGATGAACTCCGGTAGCGAACCGCCACCGCTCTTTTCGAGGCGACGCTCGAGATCGCTCAGTGGTGCGGGTTCACCTTCGATGACCTGGCACCGAGAGGGGTCGGTGCGCAGGGTTCTGCGTTGTGCACCGCGTCCGGGGTGGAGAGGATCGCGTGGTGCCAGCGCATCACGTAGTCGCACCGCGACGTTGTGCTTGGTATGGGTGTCCGGAATCCACACCACGCGAAGCGGTGCGAGCATCGGGTCGTCGGTCCGTGCCGCCAGTTCTGCCAGGGTCTTGTCGGTGATGTTGACGGTGACCGGCCGAGTTTCGGATGAGCTTGCCTTGTCGGCAAGCCACTTTCGCAGCACGCCGGCTTCGGCCTCTGTCATGGTTTCGGTGAGGTACACGCGCGGGTTGGTCGTGTTCTCGCTCATGACTCACGCACCTTCCGTTGTGACGCCGAGAGCGACGATCTCGTCCAGGCTCTCCTGCAAACACTGCATCAGCAGCGCGGGTTTTGTGATCGCAGCGGTGTCGAGATTGATTCCGATACAGCACACCCCGACGTGGGAGACCAGTGTCGCCATTGCCGCGCAACCGGGCGCCGGGCCGAACGGGAACATCCGCTCGATCTTCGCTCCGGCGAGATAGACCGGTACCGGTACGCCGGCGACGTTGCTCGCCTGCAGGTCCAGTCCTGTCGACTGGGACAGATACCAGTTCGCGAGTAGATAGTTCGGCAGGCGAGCGAGGATCGGGGCGGCGACGTCGATAGCGTCCAACGCCGGTTCCTCACGCAGACTCAGAACGATCTCTCGCACCTGCCTGATGCGTTTGGCCGGATCCGTTTCGGCGACCGGGCCGTTGAAGCGAACGGCTGCAAACCGGTTGCCGCCGTTGGCGTCTGCGCCCGTGCGCATGCTGATCGGCATACCCATCGGGATGCTCTCGACGGATTGTCCGAAGGCTTCGTGGTAGCGATGGAAGCCGCCGAGCAAAGCGGCGACGTACGCGTCGTTGAGTGAGCCGCCGGCAGCTTTTGCTCCGGCCTTGAGCTCGGGAACACCCACTTCGAGAGTTCCGAACCACCGTCCGAGACCACGATCGTGGAGCAGAGGGGAACCGGAACGAGCTGGGGGAGTGACGATCTTGCGGAGTGAATTGGCGTAACCGAGGACCTCGGAAGCTGTCGTGATCGGACTCGAGATCGCCGTGGTCGCAACATTGGTGGCACCGCGGACCAGCTTGGCGATACGCGAGGGCGCACGCCGGATCTCGCTGACGACCTCCTCGCCGAAGGCGCCCACCGATGACAGATGCTCAGGAGCAGGCGGTGTGCGGTCGGGCTTGTTCGGAGTGGGGTCCGGGCGTCTGCTGTGCAGGAGCGTCATCATCTGGATGCCGCCCATGCCGTCGGTGATGGAGTGGTGAGTCTTGACCACGAACACGGCGCGACCGTCGTCGAGACCTTCGATGAGCAGCGCGCTCCACGGCGGTCGAGCCTTGTCGAAAGGTTCCGTCGCAAGGTGACGACACATGCGCAGTGCGTGATCGAAGTCCGCCGGTGCAGGTAAGCGGACGCGTCGTAGGTGGTAGCCGATGTCGAACTCGGGATCGACGGACCACACCGGATTGCCCAGCTGCATTGCCGGTTCCACTGCTCGCATACGAATACGCGGAACCACGTGCGATGCCCACTCGACTGCGTCGAGAAGTCGATCCCAGTCCGGGGCACGATCGAGAACCTCCACCGCAACGATCGGTGAGCGCAGTTGCGGCTGCGCCTCTTCCATCCGCCACATTCCAGTCTCGAAGTCGGACATCGTGCGGTTCGCCCCCCAGGCGACCGCGGAAAGGTCGACGTCGACCGCGCTAGGAGGAACAAATGGATTGCTGTTGGCCATACGTCAAGAACTCCCTCGGTCTGCGGATCCACCCCGCGCATCTCTGCTTCTAAGTGTGGACCCGCGACCGTGGGCGCGTCCCGGTTTCGGTGTCAGCCGACAGGTGTGACGTTCGTCAGTTAAGGGCTAATCGGACATGCCGGGAAGTTCAGTGCTCAAGAAGTGACGCCGACGGCTTTCAGGGCTATCTCGCGGTAGAGAACACTGACTTCGCGCGGAGTCTGCGGTCCGTCGAGTCGATACCAGAGGACGACAGACTGACACATTCCCAGTAGCGCACGGCCCGTTCCGGTGATGTCCGGGACCGTGAACTCACCGCTCTCGACGCCTGCCGTCAGTACGTCGACGAGTAGGTTCTCGAGCTTCTTTCGCTTGGCGGCGTAGCTCTTTCGTTCCGCGTCCTCGAGGTATCGCAGTTCGGAATCGAGGAAGGCTATGTCGGAGCGACTGGTCATGTGCAGAACACACGCCTCGACGAGATTGCCGAACTGTGCCGTCGGCGACGGTCCGGCAGCGTCGACCGCAGCGCTCGCGCGTGCGGTGACGTTCTCGATGCCCGGTTCCATCAGCGCGACGAGGATGCCCTGTTTGTTGCCGTGGTGGTAATACAGCGTCGGCACGGTGACACCGGCACGTTTTGCGATGTCACGAACCGACGCTCCGTGGTAACCGAGTTCGTGGAACACCTCGAGTGCGGCGGTGAGCAGGGGAGTCAGCGTCAGTGGTTCCACGATGCGCCACTGTTCGTCGGGCTGAGCCTCCGACTGCAAATCCGCCATTCCGCCTGTTCGCTCCGTTCGGAAATTTCTGGTGGTGTGACTAAAGAAGGTTCAACCCTAGCGCAAGGCGTGTCCTCCTTACCGATGCTCGGCCACCATTGGATAGCATCACTATCCAGTAATGGGTCGAGCGAGTTGGACGGAGGAGCGGTGAAGGTTTCCGAACTGGCCGCACAGTCCGGCGTTGCACTGGCCACTATCAAGTACTACCTCCGTGAAGGTCTGCTGATGCCTGGTGAGCCGACCAGCGCAACGGGAGCAAGGTACGGCGAACAGCACGTCCGGCGACTCGCGTTGATCAGGGCCCTGGCCGGGGCGGGACTCGCGATTCCACGGATTCGCGCGGTGCTCGAACTGGTGGACAGTGACGAGCGATCCGAATTCGAGACTTTCGGCCGCGCAATCGCGCAACTACCCCCGTACGTCGAACCTGAACCGGATCCAGAGTTCCCCAGAGCTCGCAAGGTTCTGGAGTTTCTCGGTCAGGTCTTCGAGCCGAGGTACGTGGCGGTCGCGCACCTCGAGCGGGCACTGATCGGCCTCGAGGATGCCGGACTGAGTCTCTCGGACGCGCGCCTGCGCGCCTACGGCGACCACATCCGAGGGATTGCCGAAGTGGAAATCGAGCTGATGCCTACCAGTTCGACCGAGGACGGCATTCGCTATGCGGTCCTCGGAACCGCCATGTACGAACCCGTCCTGACAGCTTTGCGACGCCTGGCGCACCAAGATTTGGCCGCACGACATTTCCCGCAACACCGAGAAAGCACCGAACAGGAAAATCGATGAGCACCAGTCCCTTTCAAGATCTCAATCGCCTCACCTCGCTCGGCGACGGGCGATACACCGCAACGATCGATTCGATCTGGACCATCGGGCCGAAAGTGCACGGCGGCTCCATGATGGCTGTGTGCGCCGCTGCAGCGCGTCAATGTCTGCGAGACGGCGCAGGTGAGAACGACTCGCTTCTGAAGATGCAGCCACTCGCAGTGAGCGCCAACTATCTGTCGGCCCCAGATCCGGGTGAAGTCGAACTGGAGGTGATCGTCCGAAAGCAGGGACGCCAGGTCGCGTTATTAGACGTCGAGTTGAGCCAGGCGGGCCGCAGCGCTGTTCGCGCGGCGGTCACGCTCGGATTCCCCGATGACGGCGACCCCACCTTCGTCACGGCCTCGTCGATCGACGACATGTCACCGGAACCGCCGGAGAGTGCGGTGGCAGTCATCGGCGATCACCCGATGGCGCAGGTCGTGCATGTCGGTCAGGGTTGCGACATGCGAATCGACACCACCTCGGCGCACTTCCTGACCGGCAGCCAAGGCGAGGCCGAGGTCAGGATGTGGGTCCGTCCTCGACCCGAGGACGAAAACGACCTCGACACCGCTGTGCTGTTCGCGATCATGGCGGGTGACATCAGCGCGCCGGTGACGATGAACCGCGGCCTGTTCGGGTGGGCGCCGACCGTGCAGTTGACGACGTACCTGCGCCGACTGCCGACGCCGGGATGGCTTCGCGTGCGGGCGAGCTCGGATGTTCTGGGCAGCACGTGGTTCGAAGAGGATCATGCTGTTCTCGATTCGACGGGCGCAGTCGTCGTCCAGAGTCGTCAATTGGCGATGATGCCCCGCTAGGGTCGATCGCTGCGGTCGTGGCAGGCTGTTCGCCATGACAAGAATTGCGATTATCGGTGGCGGCAAGATCGGCGAGGCGCTGATCTCCGGGCTGTTGCAGGCCGGCCACGCCATCAAGGATCTGGTCGTCGCCGAGCAATATCAGCCTCGCGCAGACGAATTGATCGCCGAATACTCCATCCGCGTCAGCACGGTCGCCGATGCCGCCGAGGGTGCGGACGTCATCGTCATCGCGGTGAAGCCGAACGACGTCGAGTCAGCGCTCACGGCGTTGACGAAGGTCGATCTGGACGGCGACCTCGAACAATTGATCGTTTCCCTTGCGGCGGGAATCCCCACGGGATTCTTCGAAACGCGTCTGCCCGCAGGGTTCCCGGTCATCCGCGTCATGCCGAACACCCCCATGTTGGTCGGGGAGGGCGTGAGCGTGCTCTCGCCCGGACGGCACGTCAAGGCCGAGCATCTCGAGCTCGTACGCGGCATCCTCGGCAGCGTCGGCAAGGTGGTCACGGTTCCCGAATCGCAGATCGACGCGGTCACGGCTGTCTCCGGTTCCGGCCCGGCCTACTTCTTTCTGGTCGCCGAAGCGATGATCGACGCGGGAGTCGGTCTCGGCCTGACGCGCCCGGTCGCTACCGAATTGGTGGTGCAGACGATGGTCGGTTCCGCAGCGATGCTCGATCGCACCGGCGACAGCGCGACGGATCTTCGCGCCGCGGTGACGTCACCGGGCGGAACGACGGCTGCGGCACTGCGTCAGCTCGAAGCGGGCGGCCTGCGGACGGCGTTCTTCGATGCCTTGGATGCCGCCAAGTCGCGCTCGGCCGCGATGGGTGCAGCTGCGGATTAGTCGTCCGTTTAGCCACACCCGTCGCTTTAACCCCACCAGTACAGCTAAGCTCGACTTAGTACGTACGTGTCTGTTCCGCCGGAGGGGAAGCCGGCGGCGCGAGTCGTGCTGGAGGTATGTGGATTAATGGTGTCTGCAAACAAGCCGTCCATGGGTTCGTCCCACGACGGAAAGCCGGCAGTGGCCGGCACGCAATTCCTCACTGTTGCTGAGGTAGCAACTTTGATGAGGGTGTCGAAAATGACTGTGTACCGGTTGGTACACAGTGGCGAATTGCCTGCTGTACGAGTGGGCCGTTCGTTCCGTGTACATGCGAAGGCAGTACACGATTACCTCGAAACCTCGTACTTCGATGCCGGCTGACCAGCCGGTTCGAAGAGGATGACCTCGGCGTGAGCCGAGTCGCGGGCACAGCGGTTGCTGTGCCGGAGGCTCGGTTTATGCCGAGTGACTCCACACCGGTACGATGAGTCACTGTCGTACCAGCAAGCTGGTGTCGTAAGGCGCTGAGCTAGTTAAAACGAGGGCCAGGCGCCAATTGCTTGGCGCAGGCGTACGTGACCGGCGTGCGCAGGAACGCTAGAGAAGAACGTGAGGGACACCCGCTATGGGTTCAGTGATCAAGAAGCGTCGCAAGCGCATGTCGAAGAAGAAGCACCGCAAGCTGCTTCGTCGTACCCGAGTACAGCGCAGGAAACTCGGTAAATAAGCAGTACCTGTTGATGCCCGCCACCCCTTCCGGGGTGGCGGGCATCAGCATATTCGGGGGGAAGCGATGTGTGCCACGTCTCATTGGCTGGGCGGTTTGTCTTGAATGGCCGAAATTTGGGTAGTCAGCGCGGGACCCCCTCTGCCCGTAAAGTGGGGGAAAATCGCGGGAGGGACGCTTCGGCAGAGCGCGTTTCTACTGGATATGGGGGTACTTGGTGGTTGAAGGTGACAACACTTCAGGGGGCACGACGCCTCGCGTCGTACTGGTGACCGGGGCGAGCAGATTTCTCGGCGGCTACCTGGTGACCAGGCTTGCGCAGAATCCGTCGATCGAGCGTGTCATCGCCGTCGACGCCGTCAGTCCGAGCAAGGACATGATGCGCAGAATGGGCCGCGCGGAATTCGTGCGAGCAGACATCCGCAATCCGCTGATCGGCAAAGTGATCCGAAACGCCGAGGTCGACACCGTCGTGCACGCGTCGACGCTTCAGAAAGCCCCCAAAGCCGGCAGCCGCGCCGCGATGAAGGACATGAACGTCATCGGCGCCATGCAACTGTTCGCGGTCTGCCAGAAAGCGCCGACGGTTCGCAAGGTGATCCTGCGCTCGGCTTCGGTCGTCTACGGGTGCAGTGCCAAGGATCCCGCTCAGTTCACCGAAGAAATGAGTGCGCGCCGCCGGCCGCCGGGCGGATATGCCCGCGACAGCCTCGAGATCGAGGGATACCTCCGCGGAATGGGGCGTCGGCGCCCGGACATCTCGGTCGGGATTCTGCGGTTGGCGCCGTTGATCGGACCTCAGCTGACTGCAACCGTCGGGCACTACGTCACCGCCCCACTCGTGCCCACCATCGTCGGGCGCAACGCGCGCCTGCAATTGCTCCACGTCGAGGATGCCCTCGCGGCGCTGGAGAAGGCGACCATCGGACACGCTTCGGGTACGTACAACATCGCCGGCGACGGAGTGGTCATGATGTCGCAGGCGATCCGCCGGGCAGGCAGGGTGGAAGTTCCCATGCCGCTCGCTCTGTTCCGCAGCGTCGGGAGCGCGTTGGTGGGGTCGTCCATGAGGCTGTACACCGACGAGCAACTCGAGTACTTCCGGTTCGGCTGCGGACTCGACACCACTCGCATGCGCAGCGAGCTGGGGTTCGAGCCGCGATGGACCACCATGCAAGCACTCGACGATTTCATGCGTGCGATGCAGACGCGCCGGATCATCAAGTCCGAGTGGATCGATCGGGCGGAGAATGCGTTGACCACCATCCTCGGCGGTGACACCGCCGCGGCGGCAACAAGTGCAGACGTGATGCACATGCCGCTGTCGGGACGAAGTGCGGTGAAGGGGTGACTGACGTGGCGAAGGTAATTCCCCTGCGGCCCAGCGCAACTCACACCGGAAAGTCGGCAACTTCCCGTTCGCGTGAGTCCGTCACCGGTGCGGAGCGTGACATCCGTGAACAAAGTGAACGTCGGCATCCGTCCGGAGTGTCCTCGGCGGCCGACCACGGCGGTGAGAGCACGTTCGTCGATTCGGCCAGGTCGGCGATCGTCGACCAGATCGCCTCGGCAGCAGAATTCTTCCGACGTCGGGTGTCGGGCGACTACGAGGTCGACGAGTTCGGATTCGACCCGCATTTCGCGGACAACGTCGTCATGCCGATGTTGCGCCCGTTGTTCGAGAAGTGGTTTCGCGTCGAGGTCAGTGGGATCGAGAACATTCCCCTCACCGGGGGAGCGCTTGTGGTCGCCAACCACGCCGGTGTGATCCCGATCGACGGACTGATGACGTCGGTTGCCGTGCACGATCACCATCCAGCGCATCGTCCACTGCGAATGTTGGCTGCGGACATGGCATTCGAGATGCCGGTGGTGGGTGGACTGGCGCGCAAAGCCGGTCATACGTTGGCCTGCAACCCCGACGCCGAGCGTCTGCTCAACGACGGTGAAGTCGCGGCCGTGTTCCCGGAAGGATTCAAGGGCATCGGGAAACCGTTCAGTGAGCGGTACAAGTTGCAGCGGTTCGGGCGCGGTGGCTTCGTGTCGGCCGCAATGCGAACCGGTGTTCCGATCATTCCGTGCTCGATCGTGGGTTCGGAGGAGATCTATCCCAAAATCGGTGATCTCACCACACTCGCACGCGTTCTCGGTCTTCCGTATTTCCCGGTGACACCGCTGTTTCCACACTTCGGGCCGCTCGGCCTGGTTCCGTTGCCGTCGAAGTGGTACATCGAGTTCGGAAAGCCCATCGTCACCGACACCTTCGAGAGCGGTGCCGCCGACGATCCGATGGTCCTGTTCGAGGTCACGGACCACGTCCGGGAAACCATTCAGCAGACGCTGTATCGACTGTTGGCCAAGCGTCGCAACGTCTTTCTTGGCTGAGTTCGGTCCGGATCGCTGCTCGATCCGGACCGAACCCGCTCAGACGTTCTGTTCTTTGCGCCTGGCGAGAATTGCCGCGAGCGCCCCGCCGACCGCTCCGAGCACCAGCGCCGTCGGTACGCCGATCTTGGCGGCCTTTCGTCCGGTGCGGAAATCGCGAACTTCCCACCCGCGGTTCTTCGCGAGTTCACGAAGATCTGCGTCGGGATTGATCGCCACCGGTGTCCCCACCAACGAGAGCATCGGAACGTCGTTGTGGCTGTCGGAGTAGGCGGAACAGCGCTTGAGATTGAGTCCTTCACGCACCGCCAACGTCCGTACGGCGTGCGCCTTGCCCATGCCGTGCAGGATGTCGCCGACGAGTCGGCCGGTGAAGACGCCGTCCTCACTCTCGGCGACAGTGCCCAAGGCGCCGGTCAATCCCAGTTTCTCGGCGATGACCTGAGCCAGTTCGACCGGAGTTGCCGTCACCAACCACACCTGTTGTCCGGCGTCGAGGTGCATCTGGGCCAACGCCCTCGTGCCTGGCCAGATCTTGTCGGCGATGACCTCGTCGTAGATCTCCTCGCCGAGGCGGGCGAGTTCGGCGGTGGATCGACCGGCCACGAAGGACAGTGCTTTCTCGCGGCCTTCGGCGACGTCGTCGCTACTTTCTCGGCCGGTGACTCGGAACTTGATCTGCTTCCACGCGAAATCCACCAGATCCGAGGTCTTGAGATACTTTCGTGCAGCGAGACCACGGGCGAAGTGGATGATCGACGCACCCTGCACCATGGTGTTGTCGACGTCGAAGAATGCGGCGGCCGTGAGGTCGCGCGGAACGGCCGGGGGCTCTTCGCCGGTTTCCGGTTCTGTGGGGTTGGCAGCTTCGTGCAATGCCAGAGCTGCGTCAGCGCTCGCCTCGCCGGCGAGATTGGCTCGAACTTCCGACTCACTCGGGCCCAGCGGATTCTTCACATGGCGACGTCCGGGGAGAATGACCCCGGCAAGCCCTGATCCGAATCCGGAGCCGTTCGGTAGTGATCGCGCAGGCACCCGCACCTCCCGTGTTGCATTCTCGAGCAGAGAACTCTTCGAGTCAGCCTATCCTCCGCGATGAGGCCCGATGGGTTGGATGGTGACCTTCCCTGTGGTGTGTGACGTTCCTCTCCGCCGATTTGGCACCGAGTGGGGCTCCGGAGGCACACTCGACCGATCAAGTAGATGGCGTCCCCGTAGAAGAAAGGTATGCGTCGATGACTGCAGCTACGCATGAAGTGACCCTGTTGACACGCGCAGGATGCGCGTCCTGCGTCGGCGCGGCGGAGGTCCTGCGACGGGTCTGTTCCGAGTTCGAGCTGGAATTGACGTGCATCGACGTGGACGAAGCTGCCGCGACGGATCCAGAGCTGAGAGCGGAGTACGGAGACAGATTGCCCGTCATTCTTCTCGACGGACGCGAGCACGGTTACTGGGAAGTCGACGAGGAGCGCCTTCGTGACGATTTACGCAAGTAAGGCAACCCTCAAAGTTGTCCGCGGAGCCGCTTTGCAGGTGAACGGCACATCGAACCCGTCTCGAGCAACTTTGTGCATGGGTTCACAAGCGGTTACCGTGGTGTGAACATTCCCCCGGAGCATCGTGGAGGTCGACAGTCGTGTCGACCGGACGAGGAGCCAGCGACGTGACCGAACCGCACCAGACGCATGAGCCTGTGGCTCAGCGCGTCACCGGCGCTGCGGGCTCTTCCGTCACCGACGCTGCCAGCGCCTCGGTTACCGACCCGATCGCTCAGGATCGCGTCATCCCCCAGGCTACGGTGACGCGCTTGGCCGCATACCTGCGGGTCCTCGGAGTGATGTCCGACCGGGGTACCTCCATCGTCTCGAGCGAGGAACTCGCGCAGGCGTCAGGTGTCGGATCAGCGAAGTTGCGTAAGGATCTGTCGTTCCTCGGACCCAACGGCGTCCGCGGCGTCGGGTACGACGTCAACAGGCTCCGCATCCGCATCGAGCGTGCACTCGGACTCGATCGTGGGCACAAGGTCGTTCTCGTCGGAGTCGGAAACCTCGGCAAGGCACTGGTCGGCTACGGCGGATTCAGCCGCCGCGGTTTCGAGATGGTCGGACTCTTCGACAGTGACGCAGATCGAATCGGAAGCAGAGTCGGGGATCTCGTCGTGCGCAGCACCGAGGAACTGACCGTCGCCTGCCGTGAACTGAATGCGACCATCGGCGTCATCTCCACACCGGACGAGGCAGCTCAGGGCGTGTGCGACCAGTTCGTCAGCGCCGGGCTGCGCTGCATCATGAGTTTTTCGCCGATCGCCCTCGACGTTCCCGATCACGTGGAACTGCGACGTGTAGATCTAGCCGTCGAGATGCAGGTTCTCTCCTTCAACAGTGCGCGCAACGCCGATCAGGCATCCAGCGCGCCGCGAGTACGAGTGGCTCACGCCGCATCCGCTTCGTCAGTCCCATCCACCAGTTCACCCGCTCCGGTCGGAGCAGGTTCGACAAGAAACGGATCAGTGATCGCGCCGTGAGTGTTCTGCTTGTCGGGGTCTCGCATCGAACCGCGCCCGTCCCGGTGCTCGAGCGAGTAGCTGTCACCGACACCGATCGTCCGAAGCTGATCGACAAGCTTCTGGCGTCTTCGCACATCTCCGAAGCGATGATCGTCTCCACCTGTAACCGGGTGGAGGTCTACGCGGTGGTGGACGCGTTCCACGGTGCACTCACCGAGGTCGGTGAAATCCTGGCCGACCATTCGGGTCTCGACCTGACAGCGCTGCACGCTCACGCATACGTCCGCTACAGCGAAGCAGCCGTCGAGCACCTCTTCGCGGTGGCCAGCGGCCTCGATTCCATGGTGATCGGCGAACAGCAGATCCTCGGCCAGATCCGTTCGGCCTACGCATCTTCGGATGCGCAGCAGGCCGCCGGACGCGTCGTCCACGAACTGGCTCAGCAGGCACTGCGCGTCGGCAAGCGAGTGCATTCCGAAACCGGAATCGACTCCGCCGGAGCATCAGTCGTGTCGGTGGCTCTCGATCGTGCAGCGGGCATCATCGGTGAGGGCGGCCTGGTCGGCCGCACTGCCGTGGTTGTCGGTGCAGGCTCGATGGGCGGTCTGTCGGTTGCGCATCTCACCCGCGCCGGAATCGCACGCATCGTCGTCGTCAACCGGACACAGGAACGCGCCGAGCACCTGGCAGAGACGGCACGCTCCAACGGCGTCGACGCCGACGGTGTTGCCTTCGATCAGCTTTCGGCCGCGATGGCGCAGGCAGATGTCATGGTCACCTGTACCGGCGCGGTCGGGGCAGTGGTCACCCTGGCGGATGTGCACCGCGCACTCGCCGAGCCCGATCGCGACAACACCAAGCACCTCGTCATCTGCGACCTCGGGCTGCCGCGCGACATCGATCCCGCCGTCGCCGGCCTGCCGGGTGTGACCGTTCTCGACATGGAGACGCTGCAGCGTGATCCAGCGGCAGGCGCCGCCGCCTCTGACGCAGATGCCGCACGCACCATCGTCGCCGGCGAGCTTGCGACCTACCTTGCCGGACAGCGCCTCGCGGAGGTCACTCCGACCGTGACGGCTTTGCGTCAGCGCGCCGCCGACGTCGTCGAAGCCGAACTGATGCGACTCGATTCGCGTCTGCCCGGCCTGGACGATCCGCAGCGCGACGAGGTTGCACGCACCGTGCGACGCGTCGTGGACAAGCTGCTCCACGCCCCGACCGTGCGCGTCAAGCAACTGGCGTCGGCCCCCGGCGGCGACTCCTACGCAGCAGCGCTGCGCGAACTCTTCGAACTCAGCCCCGGATCTCCCGCGGCCGTGGCCACACCCACCGATCTGGTGGACGGCGACCGCACTGGAAGGGACCTGCAGGCATGAGCGTCACCACCCCTCGATCGGGGAGCCCGCTGCGGATCGGCACTCGCGGAAGTCTTCTCGCGACCACGCAAGCCGGTACCGTGCGCGATGCCCTCATTGCGGCCGGACATCCCGCCGAGTTGGTCATCATCAAGACCAAGGGCGACCAGTCCACCGATCCCGTCCAGAAGATCGGCGTCGGAGTGTTCACAGCAGAGCTTCGAGAAGCCTTGCTGGACAACCGCGTCGACGTTGCGGTGCATTCCTACAAGGACTTACCGACCGCGCAGGACCCGCGTTTCGTCATCGCGGCGATTCCGCCACGCGAAGATCCGCGTGACGCGCTGGTCGCCCGTGACGGTCTGGTCCTCGGGGAGCTTCCGGCCGGTTCCAAGGTGGGAACCTCGGCGCCGCGCCGTGTTTCGCAGCTGAAGGCACTCGGTCTCGGCCTCGACATCGTGCCGTTGCGGGGCAACCTGCAGCGCCGTCTCGGCAAGGTCGAATCCGGTGAACTCGACGCCGTGATCCTCGCTCGCGCCGGCCTGTCTCGTATCGGTCTGCTCGATCTCATCACCGAGAACATCGAGCCCGTGCAGATGCTCCCCGCTCCGGCGCAGGGTGCTCTGGCCGTCGAATGCCTTTCTGCCAATGTGGAATTGGCGGCGATCCTAGCCGAGCACGACGACGCGGGTACCCGGGCGGCAGTTACTGCCGAGCGCGCCCTGCTCGCCGAGTTGGAAGCCGGCTGCACCGCTCCGGTGGGAGCGATCGCGGAGATCGTCGAATCCCTCGACGACGACGGCAGAATCTTCGACGAACTGTCGGTACGCGGCTGCGCAGCCGCCATCGACGGTTCGGACGTCATCCGTACCGGCGCAGTGGGTGCGCCGGACAAGGCCGAGGAACTCGGCCGAGCGGTAGCGCGCGAGTTACTCGAACTCGGCGCCCGAGAGTTGATGAACGTGACTACAGGCGAGGCAGCCGATGTTTGACGCCCCACTTTGCACTTGCACCAAGTTCCCATTTCGATACAGCGCACTGGAGAATCACCGATGACCCGAGTCCGAAAGAACACTCCCGGACGGATCCTGTTCGTGGGATCGGGACCGGGCGACCCCGCCCTGCTCACCGTTCGCGCACGTGACGTCCTCACCGGCGCCGCAATGGCATTCACCGATCCGGATGTCGACAAGGGCGTCGTCGCACTCGTCGGCATCGACATGGGCCGCGACGAGGAGACCGGCGAGCTGATCGCGGACGTGCGTCCGGCACTCGGCGAGCCTGCCGAGGTTGCAAAGACATTGGTGCACGAGGCCAAGAACGGCCACGACGTCGTGCGTCTGGTCTCCGGCGACCCGCTGACCACGGATTCCGTGATCGCAGAGGTCACCGCAGTCGCCCGTACGCAGGTTCAGTTCGAGGTTCTCCCGGGTCTGCCTTCCGGTTCGGCTGTGCCGAGCTACGCCGGCATGGCGCTCGGCTCGGGTCACACCGAGGCCGACGTTCGCGGTGAAGTCGACTGGGCTGCTCTGGCCGCTGCACCGGGACCGCTTGTCCTGCACGCGACGTCCGGACATCTCGCCGAGACCGCCAGCGCGCTGGTCGAGAACGGCTTGGCCCCGCAGACGCCTGCTGCGATCACCGTCCGCGGTACCACTCGTCAGCAGCGAACCGTCGAGGCAACTCTCGCGACGCTCAACGAAGCCGGATCCGAACTGGTGGGCTCGCTCATCGTCACCGTCGGCAAGGTTGTCGCGCAGCGCAACAAGATGTCGTGGTGGGAATCGCGCGCTCTGTACGGCTGGACCGTCCTCGTGCCGCGCACCAAGGATCAGGCCGGCGAGATGAGCGACCGTCTGGTCACTCACGGAGCGATCCCGATCGAGGTTCCGACCATCGCCGTCGAGCCGCCTCGCAGCCCGGCTCAGATGGAGCGTTCGGTCAAGGGACTCGTCGACGGTCGCTACCAGTGGGTCGTCTTCACTTCCACCAATGCTGTTCGCGCAGTATGGGAGAAGTTCGAAGAGTTCGGCCTCGACGCTCGCGCCTTCTCCGGTGTGAAGATCGCCTGCATCGGTGAAGCAACCGCAGCCAAGGTGCGCTCGTTCGGCATCAACCCCGAGCTGATCCCGACCGGTGAGCAGTCCAGCGAAGGCCTGTTGGCCGAATTCGCCCCGTACGACGACGTTTTCGATCCGGTCAACCGGGTTCTGTTGCCGCGGGCGGACATTGCGACCGAAACCCTCGCAGAGGGCCTGCGCGAACGCGGTTGGGAGATCGACGACGTCACCGCCTACCGCACCGTCCGGGCAGCGCCGCCGCCGGCCGAGACCCGCGAGATGATCAAGACCGGTGGATTCGACGCCGTCTGCTTCACCTCGTCCTCGACCGTGCGCAACCTCGTCGGCATCGCCGGCAAGCCGCACGCCCGCACGTTGGTCGCGTGCATCGGCCCGAAGACGGCCGAAACCGCTATCGAGTTCGGTCTGCGCGTCGACGTGCAGCCCGAGACCTCGCAGGTGGGACCGCTGGTGGAGGCTCTCGCCGAGCATGCTGCTCGTCTGCGCGCCGAAGGTGCTTTGCCGCCCCCGCGCAAGAAGTCTCGAAGGCGCTAGCGCACCCGTGAGGGGTTGAGGAGTCTGTGGACTCCTCAACCGCTCACAGGTTCCGACGAAGGAGGGCTACTTCTCGTGTTTCCTACTCATCGCCCTCGCCGGCTCCGGCGCACTCCTGCGCTCCGGCGACTCGTGGCAGAGACCTCGCTCGAACCCCGGCACCTCGTTTTGCCGATGTTCGTCGCCGACGGCATCGACGCACCGCGTGAGATCAGTTCCATGCCAGGCGTTTTCCAGCACACCCTCGATTCGCTGCGGTCCGCAGCGGTGGAAGCGGTGGAAGCCGGCGTCGGTGGCCTGATGCTGTTCGGTGTCCCGAAGGCGGAGGACAAGGATCCCCAGGGGTCCGGTGCCTCCGATCCCGACGGCATCCTCAACGTCGGATTGCGCGCTCTGGCAGACGAACTCGGCGATTCGACGGTCATCATGGCCGATACCTGCCTCGACGAGTTCACCGATCACGGCCACTGCGGCGTGTTGACTGCCGGCGGCGCTGTCGACAACGACGCGACCTTGATCCGATACGTAGAAATGGCTCTCGCGCAAGCTGAATCGGGTGCGCACCTGCTCGGCCCCAGCGGCATGATGGACGGTCAGGTGGCTGCGATCCGTGGTGCACTCGATGCTTCGGGGTATGTCGATGTCGGCCAGCTCGCCTATGCCGCGAAATATGCGTCAGCGTTCTACGGGCCGTTCCGTGAAGCCGTCGGATCCTCACTGCAAGGCGACCGTCGTACGTATCAGCAGGACGGCGCCAATCGCCGCGAGTCGATGCGCGAGGTAGACCTCGACGTCGCCGAGGGCGCCGACATGGTGATGGTCAAGCCTGCAATGTCCTACCTGGACATTCTGCGTGAGACCGCCGACCGGTCCCCGGTTCCGGTCGCTGCGTACCAGATCTCGGGGGAGTACTCGATGATCACTGCGGCCGCGCAGAACGGGTGGATCGATCGGGACGCGGCGATTCTCGAATCGCTCATCAGCATTCGCCGCGCCGGTGCCGACGTGGTCCTCACGTACTGGGCGTCGGAAGTTGCCGGATGGCTGTGACGGAGTCACGCATGGTGGCTGCGCCGGTATCGACCGATACGCTGGTGTCATGACCGAGCAGTGGCCGCCGTCGCGCCAGGAACCGCCCCGCCGGGAACCTCCCTACGAGAACCAGCCGTTCGAGAATCAGCCGTACCGCGAACTCGGACCGATGCCGACGGGTCAGATCCCGGGATACGGCCCCGGTTACAACGGATACCCGGGACCTGCGCCGAAACCCGAGCCGCCGACGGACGTCGTGACTGCGATTCAGTTGTGGTGGGCTGTGACGGCGCTGGGGTTGGTCCAGGGCGGCGCGATGATCTGGATGCTGCTCGGGCAGAAGTCGATGTTCGTCGACGAGATGCTCAGAAATCAGGCAGCTGTCGACGCCGGTCTGACGCGTTCCGACGTGGAGGGCATGTTCCCACTGGTCATCGTGTTCTCTGCGGTTTTGGTCGTGATCGTCACCGCGGTGTTCCTTCTGTTCGTGCGCGCGATGAGTCGCGGCAGGAACTGGGCTCGAATGTTGCTGACGTTCTGTGGCGTCTTCATGCTGGTCTCCGCGATCCCGGTGATCTTCGGGCTCGGCGGAGACGGCGGCGCGGCCACTCTGCTGTTCGGCGGAGCGGAAATCCTGCAGGCAGTTGCTGCTGTCGGGGCGATCGTGATGATGCACCGAAAAGAGTCCAATCCGTACTTTCTTCGTTTCCCCCCGGCGGGGAACCGGTAGGTAGCTCGGGGTACTGTGAAACGGGTCACTGAAGTAGTAGGGGAGAGGTCGGACGCGATGAGTTCTCAGGAAGCCCTGCGTACGGAAAGCACCCACGACGCGCCACTGCGCCAACGTGGTTCACGCACCGAAGTGATCTTGTTCGCGATCCTCGGAGCCTCTGTTCTGGTGACACTCCTGATGCTCATGATTCCGGGCATCGTCAGCGGATAGCGCACACTTGAACCCGTGAGTATCTCTACGAAGGTCAGGCGCCCGACGGCTGTCGAGGCAGCATTCTGGCTGTGGATCGCCAGCGCGTTCCTGCTCATACTCTTCGGCCTGATCAATGTCACCAGCGCTTCGTATTCGTTGCGTGAGCAGTTCACCGATCAAGGCGTTTCTGCCGGAAACATCGACATCTACGTCACCTTCGTGCGGGTGTCAGGGCTGGTTCTGCTGTTGACCGGCCTCGCGATCGGCGGCCTCGCCGGTCCCACTCGCGCCGGAAGGGCGTTGTGCCGACGGATCCTGGTGATCGTGTCCGGAGTGTTCGCGGTGCTGCAGATCGCGCTGGTCGTCGCCGGGATCAGTACCGTGCTCGCGCTGGTTGTTCCCGTCATGCTGATCTTTGCCTGCGTCGCGATCTACCGCGACACCACCCGAAGTTGGTTTGCCCGTGGCTGATCGCGCGCCGGAAATCGGCCCGGACGTTCTGTACTACGAACCGGGTTCTCGGTGGTGGGCCATCGCGTTCGGTCCGATCTTCTGCCTGATCGCCTTGGTCATCGAACTGTTCACGGGCCCGGTGGTGCATTGGTTCGGTCTGGCGATGTTCGCCGTGATCCTCACCGGATTGGTCTACGTGCAGGTGATCGCAGCACGGCGGCACGCGAGCGTACTTCTGACCGCGACCACGTTGCGTCAGGGAACCGAAGAGGTGCCGATCACCGAGATCGCCGAGGTGTTCCCGGAGTCCGACGACGCTGCCTACGAGGACGAAATGGAACCGTGGGAAACGGCACGCGCGCTCGGTGAGCTGTCCGGAGTGCCCAGGCGTCGGCACGGTATCGGCTTACGTTTGACCACCGGGGGATTGGTGCGGGCGTGGGCAAAGGACGATCAGGCACTGCGCGAGGCGTTGAGTCAGGTCGTTGTGGTTGGTGTCGAACCGGACGGGTCTGCCGATGACTGAGCCACAGCCATCCCCGCGTGTCGACGTGAAGACGTGGATCGGTGTACTCGGTATCGTCGCCGCAACGATTCTGGCGGTCGTGTGCTGGCGAGCGGGTACGACGACGTCCGACTTCGGACCGATACTGGAGGGCGCTCCACCGTTCGAGAGCACGCACTACGACGGTCTCTGGATCTCGGGCGCCGGGTTGTCGATTCTGGTTGCGGGGCTGATGGCCATCGATGTCGTGCGCCGCGTCCGGGTGGGCTTCGTCGCATCGCAGTAGCCCTCATACGGGTAGGGGGTATAGTTGCGGTATGAGTAGTTACAGCCCCGAGCAGGACGATCTGCTCAAGCGCCTTCGTCGTATCGAAGGTCAGGTAGCCGGAATTTCACGCATGGTCGCAGACGACCGGTACTGCATCGACGTGCTCACCCAGGTATCCGCCGCGACGAGCGCGTTGCAGTCCGTGTCCCTGAAGCTTCTCGACGCCCACCTTGCGGGTTGCGTCGTCGAAGCTGCCAAGCAGGGTGGTCCGGAAGCGGACGTCAAGATCAAGGAAGCTCAGGCGGCCATCGCTCGCCTCGTTCGTTCGTAAGGTGTCGGTCCGTCACTCCGTGATGGACCGCGCGAGCGCCCGGGCGGAGAAGCTCACGAAGTACTCGGGTGTGACTTCTTTGGCGATGTTGATGACGATGGTGTCCGACAGGCCTTTGAGTCCGGAGAGCACGAGATGGATCAACGCGGGGTCGTCGATCAACCTGCTCCCTTCGGCTGCAGCAGATTCGGTGAGCGCTCGAATCAATGCCGAGTTGTAGACCGCTACGGATGCGTGAAGTTCCCGCATGCTTTCTCGGTCGGACCCGGCCATGCCTTCGATGTCGCGCCAAGTGGTGGTGAGTCGACCCACCCGTGCCCAGTGCCGAGCAAACTCGGAAATCATGGACTCGAGTAAGGCGCTCAGTCCCTGCTCGCGGGGGAGCGAGTTCACGAAGTCCGCCATTTCCAGCTGACTTTCGCTGAGGAGGGCGGCGAAGATGTCCTGCTTGTCGACGAAGTACTGGTAGATCAGGCCAGTGCTGGTGCCGGCTCGTTTGGCGACAGCGCGGATCGTGAGCGCGGAGTAGCCTCCTTCGTCCAGAAGCGAGATCGCCGCGTCGAGAGTTCGGCGTCGACGCACTTCGGCGTCGCCGTAGATCGACTTGCTGCTGGTACTGCTCATTTGATCACCGTAGTCGCGGTGGTCGGCATCCTCAATTCACATCGAACACTGTTCGTTGTCGAACGCCGCCCAGAATTGGATGTGACTCAGATCATAGAATGAACATTGTTCGAAATAGAATGAACATCGTTCATTCTGGTGTTACGGTATGGCGCAGACCACATCGAGGCCAGTGCAAAGTGCTGGACACTCTGCGGTCGGCCTGACCTTTCTTCCCGTATCGATCGGGAGGTCTACACAGTTGTGGAGTACCTATGACACGCACTAACGATGAACGCGCGGCGATCGACATCGCCGCTGCAGCTGGAGAACTTCTGCTCGACCATCGGAAATCCCTCGGCGAAAACGACGGTGATGTCGCGACTTTCAAGAACGCGGCCGATCGGCTAAGTCACGAATTCATCGTCGCCGAACTTGCCCGACGCTTTCCTGCGGATGCAGTGCTGTCGGAGGAAGGGGCTGACGACCTCGCGAGGCTGGCTGCGGATCGGGTGTGGATCGTCGACCCTCTCGACGGCACCCGTGAGTACGGCGAGGCCGGACGATCGGACTGGGCCGTTCATGTTGCGCTGACCGAAAACGGTGTCCTCACAACCGGTGCGGTCGCAATGCCTGCCCTTGGCGTCACCTATTCGAGCAGCGATGATCGGACCGAACGGGATGCCGCGACGCCGGTTCGAGTCGTCGTATCGCGGACGCGTCGTCCGGAACCGGTCATGCGCATGGCCGACTCGATGGGCGCGGAGTTGATCGAAATGGGATCCGCCGGAGCCAAAGCAATGGCTGTCGTCTCGGGTGAGGCAGACATCTATGCACATGCGGGCGGACAGTACGAGTGGGATTCGGCGGCGCCCGTTGCTGTCGCACATGCTGCGGGACTGCATGTTTCGCGTATCGATGGCAGCGAACTGCGCTACAACCAGGAAAACCCGTGGTTGCCGGATCTGCTGATCTGCCGACCCGAACTCGCCCCGAAAGCACTGGAGGAACTGGGCCGATGACCGCGACACTGACGCACCTCGAACGACTCGAAGCCGAGAGCATTCACATCATGCGTGAAGCTGTTGCCCAGAGCGAGAACCCGGTGATGTTGTACTCGGTGGGCAAGGACTCCGCCGTGATGCTGCATCTGGCGCGCAAGGCCTTCTATCCGTCGAAGCTGCCGTTTCCGCTTCTGCACGTCGATACCACGTGGAAGTTCCGTGAAATGTACAAACTTCGTGACAGTACCGCTGCTGCAGGCGATCTCGATCTGATCGTCCATACCAACCCGGACTGCGTGAAGCAGGGGATCAACCCGTTCACTCACGGCAGCGCTGTCCATACCGATATGTGGAAGACCGAAGGCCTCAAACAAGCCCTCGATCACTACAAGTTCGACGCTGCATTCGGCGGCGCCCGACGTGACGAAGAAAAATCCCGCGCCAAGGAACGCATCTTCTCGATCCGATCAGCTGCGCACCGTTGGGATCCCAAGCAGCAGCGACCGGAACTGTGGCGGATGTACAACGTCCGCAAAGCGCCGGGCGAGAGCCTGCGCGTCTTCCCTCTCTCGAACTGGACCGAGCTGGATGTGTGGGAATACATACGCCAGGAGGAGATTCCGATCGTTCCGCTGTATTTTGCCGACAAGCGGCCCGTCGTCGAGCGGGACGGTGCGCTGATCATGGTCGACGACGACCGGATGCCGTTACTGCCGGGAGAGACCCCGGAACTCAAGAGCGTTCGTTTCCGCACCCTCGGCTGCTACCCGCTGACCGGAGCCGTCGAATCGACCGCAACGAGCCTGACCGAGATCATCTCGGAAATGTTGCTCACCACCACTTCCGAACGCCAGGGACGGGTCATCGACCACGACTCCAGCGCGTCGATGGAAAAGAAGAAGCAAGAGGGGTACTTCTGATGACTGTTTCCTCGGATCTGATCGCTGACGACATCGAGGCGTACCTCGAACGTCATGCAAACAAGAGCATGCTGCGATTCATCACGTGCGGCAGCGTCGACGACGGCAAGAGCACCTTGATCGGCCGTCTGCTCTACGAATCGAAACTCGTCTTCGACGACCAGTTGACGGCGCTCGAAGCCGATTCGCGCAAGAGCGGAACCCAGGGGGAGGGGCTCGATTTCGCGCTCCTGGTCGACGGTCTCGCCGCCGAACGTGAGCAGGGCATCACGATCGACGTCGCCTATCGCTACTTCACGACCGAGCGACGCAAGTTCGTCGTCGCCGATACTCCGGGGCACGAGCAGTACACCCGAAACATGGTGACGGGCGCGTCGACCGCCGATCTTGCTGTGATCCTTGTCGATTCCCGCAAGGGGATACTGACCCAGACCCGCCGGCACTCGTATCTGGTGTCGTTGCTGGGGATCAAGCACGTGGTGCTTGCCGTGAACAAACTCGACCTCGTCGACTACTCGCAAGAGGTCTTCGATGCCATTACCGCGGATTATGCAGAGTTCGCTCACGAGATCGGTCTGGACGGGTTCGTCGCCATCCCGATGTCGGCATACATGGGTGACAATCTCACCGAGCGCAGTGCGAATACCCCGTGGTACTCCGGACCAAGCCTGATCGAGCATCTCGAAAGCGTGGACATCGACGATGCTGCCGCCGCGGCTCCGTTCCGGATGCCGGTGCAGTGGGTCAACCGGCCGGACCTCGACTTCCGCGGATTCTCCGGCCAGATCGTTTCCGGCACCGTATCTCCCGGAGATCCCATCCGCGTGCTCCCCAGTGGAAAGACGTCCACAGTCGAGCGCATCGTGACCATGGGTGGCGACCTCGACGTTGCCGGTGCGGGCCGCTCGGTCACCATCACGCTCGCCCACGAGATCGACATCAGTCGCGGTGATGTGCTGTCCATCGGCGACAATCCGCCGGCCGTAGCCGATCAGTTCGAGGCCTGCATCGTCTGGATGGGTGAGGCTCCCATGCTGCCCGAACGGCCGTTCCTGTGCCAGATCGGTACCGTCACAGTCACTGCGCGCATCACCAAACCGAAACACAAGATCAACGTCAACACTCTCGAGAAGACCGCAACGACTACTCTCGCGCTCAACGAAATCGGTGTCTGCAACCTCAGTTTCGATCGACCGGTCCCGTTCGACCCGTACGTCGGCAACCGTGACACCGGTAGCTTCATCCTCATCGACCGCCTTACCAACGGCACTGTCGGTGCGGGCATGATCACGCACTCGCTGCGTCGATCGGACAACATTCACTGGCAATCCGTGGACGTCGACGAGGCCGCGCACACCAGGCTCAAGGGACACCAACCCGCAGTTCTGTGGTTCACCGGTCTCTCCGGTTCGGGAAAGTCGACCATCGCGAACGATGTCGAGCGTCAACTACACGCACTCGGCGCGCACACCTACCTCCTCGACGGAGACAACGTCCGTCACGGGCTGAATCGAGACCTCGGATTCACCGAAGCCGACCGCGTCGAGAACATCCGTCGCGTCACCGAGGTCACCCGACTGATGGCGGACGCCGGTCTGATCGTGCTCGCGTCCTTCATTTCACCGTTCGAGGCCGAGCGTCATGCCGCCCGCGAATTGATCGGCGACGAACAGTTCGTCGAAATCTTCGTCGACACCGCTCTTGCCGTCGCAGAGGAGCGAGATCCCAAGGGGCTGTACAAGAAGGCTCGACGGGGCGAGTTGGTGAACTTCACCGGAATCGATTCGCCGTACGAACCGCCGCAGAACCCTGACATTCACATCGACACCAGTGTCACGACGACCGAGGACGCTGCGATCGCGATCGTCGACCATCTCCGCGCCCGCGGAACCATTTCTTGATCCGCCTGAACACGAGGAGCATCCATGCCTGACAGGGCTGAAATAGTTTCTGCCGTAGAAGATTACGTCAAGTGTCTCGGACGTCACGACGTCGACGGACTGGTTGCGCTGTTTGCGCTCGACGCAGTTCAACACGAACCGCTGGGGGTCCAGACCTACCGCGGAATCGACGAGATTCGCGAATTCGATACCGCGAACGCGCAGGTCGATTTCACAGTCAGCCTGCTCGGTCCGATTTCGGTGACGGGAAAGTACGCAGCCATGCAGCTTCGGGTGCAGCGCGCCGGTATCCCTGACTTCGCTGCCACCGATGTGTTCGAGTTCGACGAGAACGGCAAGATCATCTCCCTGAGTGTTGTTCTCGATCCGCAGGCGCTGTGCTGACCCATCAGGGCCTGCTGGCAGGCAAGGTTGTCGTCGTCTCGGGAGTGGGCCCGGCGCTGGGTCGTTCGATTGCGCTGCAGAGTGCGGCGGCCGGAGCGAAGGTTGTTCTGGCTGCCCGCACACCCGAGCGCTTGGAATCGGTGGCAAGGGAGATTCGAGACCGCGGCGGAATCGCGTTGGCCGTCCCGACGAACCTCACCGACGTCGATTCGATCGCTTCGTTGGCGGAGACAACTGTCGCTGAGTTCGGTGCGGTGCATTGCTTGGTGAACAACGCATTTGTTCAACCCGCGCAGGTCCCGCTCCTGGACGCCGACGTGGTGTCCATCCAGTCGGGCATCGACATCAACTTGCTCGCGGCGTTGAACGTCACCAGAGAATTTGCTCCGGCATTGATCGAGTCGCACGGGTCCGTCGTGATGGTCACGTCCATGGTGTTGCGCAACCAGCTTCCCGGGTTCGGGGCCTACCGCATCATGAAATCCGGGCTCCTGGCAATGGCACGCAGTTTGTCGATCGATCTCGGTCCCAAGGGCGTTCGAGTCAATTCGGTTGCTCCCGGCTATATCTGGGCGGACTCGGTCAAGAACATGTTCGAGAAGAAGGCGGCGGCGGCAGGAGTCGACCCCAAGATGATCTACGACGAGATCGCAGCGGGCGCCGATCTGCGCCGATTGCCGGAGCCAGATGACATCGCAAACGCTGTCGTCTTCCTCCTGTCCGATTCAGCGAGGGCCATCACAGGGCAATGTCTCGACGTCAACTGCGGTCACACGCACCACTGATCAACTCATACAAGGACTAGCCATGACACAGGATTACGACGGCATCGGTTCCATCGATGACCTGCACCAGGCTGCGCGCGAGGCGGCCGGGTACGAAAACTTCGGCAGCGAAAGCTATCTCGAAGGACTTCGAGTTCTCCTCGAGTCGTTCCAGAACGAGGCCGACCTCACTCCTCACGGCAAGGTGATCGCTCGCAAGATGATCGTCGGAGCGCTCGCGGGTCGCCTGACCAGTGAGGCCGGATTCGCGAAATATCCAGAGCACGTAGATGTTCCGATCGAACGCCCGATCTTCGTGGTCGGGTTGACCCGCACCGGCAGCACCGCGCTGCACCGTTTGCTCGGTGCCGACCCGGCGCATCAGGGCGCCGAGATGTGGCTCGCCGAGACGCCGCAGCCGCGCCCCGAGCGCGACACGTGGTCGGAGAACGAAGATTACGTTCGCTCCGACGCCTTCTACCGTGCTCGCCAGCGTAACGAGGCAGACCTGATGAAGGTTCATTTCATGGGGGCGGAAGAGGTCGAGGAATGCTGGCGGCTGCTGCAGCAGACGATGCTCTCGACCGCGTTCGAGACGGTGGCGTACGTGCCGAGTTACACCCGGTGGCTGGCGGAGCAGGACTGGACCGAAACATATGCGCGGCACAAGAAGAACCTGCAGTTGATCGGGCTGCACGACCAGGACAGACGGTGGGTGCTCAAAAGCCCGAGCCATGTCTTCGCGATCGACGAGATCATGTCGGTCTATCCGGATGCACTGTTCGTTCGGACCTTCCGAGACCCGTTGACATCGATGGCGTCCACCTTCAGCCTCGTAGAGCAGGGCGGACACGACATGTCGAGGGCCTTCGATCGTCCGGCCATCGGGCGCACGCAACTGGAGTTGTGGGCGCGAGGGAATGCGAACTTCAACAATGCCCGTAGCCGTTACAACCCCGATCAGTTCATCGACGTCGACTACAAGGACTTCATCGCCGATGCGGTCGGCACCGTCGAGAAGATCTATGCACAGTTCGCCCTGCCCTTCACAGACGACGCCCGCGCCGCGGTGGAGGCGTCGCATCAGGCCAGCCTTGCCGAGCACCGTCGTCCGTCGCATCGCTATTCGCTCGAGGATTTCGGCGTGAGCGCTGCCGACGTCGAAGCGAAGTTCGCCACCACACCCTGAAGCCCTCCGGCCCTGTGCGCCTTTTTGGTAGTGCCGACTACCAAAAAGGCGCACAGGGCGAAGCCCCAACCGAAACAAGGAGATTCACATGAATGCTGTTTGGGAAAAGTTCTGCGCAGATCTGCTCGAGGTCGGAAAGGTCCTGGAAGACGAGATCGTCCCTCAGGATCCGCTGACTCAAGCCGAGGGCGTCCGCTACCTGAGTCGGTTGCTTCGGTACGGCACGATCAACTGTGTCGAGTACACCGATCCGCGGTGGCCGCAGTTCTCGTCGGCTCCGAACCCGAACATGATGACGAAGATCGGTGCCGACAACCCGGACAACGTCTACATGCGCGCCAACATTTCCGGGAAGTACAACTACCGGATCATCGGCACCCGAGGCACCGTCCCGCTGATCACCTTCGGCTCGCGCGTAAATCGGTACCACATCGACGGCACCATGCTGCAGACCGGCGATCTGCATATCCACGACCTCGAGGTCGACGAGAACGGCCGTTTCGAGTTCATCGCGAGCGTCGACAAGCCCGATGAGGGCGCTTGGCTGCCTTTGGCGCCCGACAGCAACCTCATCTCCGTTCGGCAAACTCACCAGGATCGGCGCAACGAGGTCATCGGTGATCTGACCATCGAATGCCTGAACCCGGACGGGGAGTTCGTCCCGTTGACTCCGGAAGAGATCGGCGAGCGCCTCACCAAGTCCGTCGGGATCGTGAAGGGGATGGCGGAGACCTTCCTGGAATGGTCGCGCAAATTCCAGCCGCACACCAACGAGATCTTCGACTGGGGACAGGACTACTTCCAGGACGCCGGCGGCGATCCGACGATCTTCTACTTCCACGGTTACTGGAAGCTCGCCGAGGACGAGGCGTGGGTCATCGAGACCGAGGTTCCGAACTGCGAGTACTTCAACTTCGTGCTGCAGAACTTCTGGGTCGAGTCCCTCGACTACAACCGCACGAACATCTACATCAACAATCACACCGCGAAGCTCAACGACGACGGCACCATGACAATCGTCGTGGCGGCGAAGGATCCGGGTTATGGCAACTGGATCGACACCGATTCGCATGCCGAGGGGACATGGGCGCTGCGCTGGATCAAGGCGGACTCGCACCCGATCCCGACGTCGAAGGTAGTCAAGATCTGACACGCTGACGGAGATTGGGAACGTATGTACACCAGGAAGATTAGGTTCGGCCCTCGCTTTGTCGCGCTCGGGCTTGCCGGTGCATTGATGTTGGCCGGTTGCGCGTCGAGCAGTGGGGACAACTCGGGATCGGCTTCACCGAGCAGTAGTGGCGCAGCTGGTTTTGTGGGCGCCCCAGATGTGGGGGAGCGGATCGACGGCGGTGTTCTCACCTTCGGGTCCTATTCGTTCCCTTCCTCGTTGGACCCCACGAGAACGCAAGCCGCCGGTTCGACCGGCGGAACCGAAATGGCCGCGATTTACGACACGCTGGTACGCAGCGACTCCACAAACGGGAGCTTCGTGCCACAACTCGCGAAGACACTGTCGAACAACAGCGACTTCACCTCGTACACCGTCACTTTGGCTGACGGCCTCACCTTCAGCGACGGAAGTCCGCTCGACGCGGAAGCGGTGAAGTGGAGTATCGATCGATTCGTGGCAGGCAAGGGTGATGTATCGCAGACCTGGCTCAACATCGTGGATCGGATCGAGACGCCCGACGCCACCACAGTCGAATTCGTGCTCGAGCGGCCCTGGCGTCAATTCCCGGCGCTGTTGTCGCTCGGGCCCGGAATGATCGTTGCGCGAAGTTCCGGGGGAGAGGCAGGGTCGGTTCCAGGAACCGGGGAGGGAGCGTTCACACCGATCGGGGCGGGTCCGTTCACCTTGGCCAAGTTCGCCCCGCACGAAGAACTGGTACTCGCCGCACGCACGGATTATCAGGGCGGTAAACCTCCACTGGACACAGTGCGGTTTGTTCCCACGTCGGGTGCGCAGTCTCAGTACGAATCGTTGAAGAGCGGCCAGATCGACATGACGTACATTCTCCGCGACGAGGCCGTGATCGAACAAGCTCTCGACGACGGATACTCGGGTTACCTCAGTCCGACCGGACAGAACGGGATCGGCACGATCAACAACCGTGAGGGCAAGCCCGGGGCCGATGTTCGCGTCCGTCAGGCGATCGCCTACGGGGTGGATCCGGCGGCGGTCAATACCCGGGCGAACAACGGATTGGGCACCGCCAGTTCCGAACTGGTCCCGCAGACGTCACGTTGGTACGACAACACAGCAGGCATTCCGTTCGATCAGGTGAAGGCAAAGGCGCTGCTCGATCAAGCGAAGTCCGACGGGTACGACGGGAAACTCCGCTACCTCACCACCTCGGAGCCGAGCCAACAGGCGACGGCACTGACGGTTCAGGCGTCGCTGAACGCGATCGGTTTCGACGTCACCATCGACTACGCGACCGATGTGACCGATCTGGTTCGACGGGTATACAAGGACCACGATTTCGACATGACCAGAGGTGGCGCTCCGGTCGGAGAAGAAGCGCCGTACCTCAATTTGTACAACAGTATGGCCAGTGATTCGAAGAACAACCCGTCCGGCTTCGCGGACCCGGAGATGGACGCGATGATCACAGCTGTGCAGACGGCATCGACGGACGATGCTGTCCGTGAGGCGATCAGCAAGGTGCAGGAGTACGCCAACGCGACTGTGCCTTACGTGATCTGGGGGCCGGCGTCGGTGTTGACCGCATGGGACGGCAACGTTCACGGCGTCGTTCGCAACATCACCGACATCATGTTCTTGGGCGGCGCTTGGATCTCGCCCAACGGCGAAACGGTGGAACGATGAAGTGGTCCTTGGCGGGTGCGATGATCGACGCCCTGGAACTGTGCGAGTTGGCGCAGGTCGCCGAAGAGGTGGGGTTCGACGGAATCGCGATGCCGGATTCCGTGTTCTATCCGGAGCAGGTGTCGGCGCCGTACCCGTACACTGCAGACGGGAAGCGGATGTGGGCGCCCGAGACGCCGATGCCTGATCCGTTCATTGCCATGGCGGCGATGGCGGCCGTCACATCGCGAATTCAGTTCTACACCAACGTGTTCAAACTTCCACTGCGCGATCCGCTGTTGACTGCCAAGCAGGTCGCGACCATGGCCGTGATGTCGAGGAACCGCGTCGCTCTCGGCGTCGGTTTGTCCTGGATTCCCGAGGAATTCACCTTCACCGGTACCGAGATGCGCACCCGCGGCGCGCGTACCGACGAAGCCATCGAGATCATCAAGGCGGTGTGTGCGGGACGTGGGCCGGAATGGGTCGAATACCACGGCAAGCACTACGATTTCGACGCTCTGATGATCAGTCCTGTTCCGGAGATTCCGGTTCCGATCTACATCGGTGGGCACAGCGAACCGGGGTTGCGCCGTGCAGCCAGGCTGGCTGACGGTTGGATGTCGGTGAACACGACCAAAGCCGAATTAGCCTGCGCCATCGATCGTCTCACGGAATTGCGGGTCGAGTACGGTCGTGCCGATGTTCCTTTCGGCGTCAACGTCTCGCCGACGGATGTTCGTGATCTGGACGGATATCGCGAACTCGAGACTCTCGGAGTCACGGAAATCAGAGTGTTGCCCTGGTATCGCTACGGAGTTGACGCCGGTGATCGTCAGGGACGACTCGACTCCGTTCGGCGGTTTGCCGAGGAGGTCATCGCTCAGTACTGATCGATCAGCGTCTGCATCGCCCGGCCGTAGAGTTTTGCCAACTCGTCGCGATCTGCGGACTGGGGGATACTTTCGTCGCTGAGGACGCTCAACAGCCCGGACACCTGGGCGGAGACCAGGAGTGCGCGGGTGTACGCGTCTTCGCCGTCTAGACGAGCGGCGAGATTGGTGGCGAATACTCCGGTCATGTCTCGGAGTCGCTCCCGGATGCGTGCACTGTCCGACGCTCGCATGAGCGCTGTGTACACCGACAGCATCCGGGCGTCGGCCTTGCCCAGGACGAAGGCGGCGATTCGCTCACCGAGGGTGTCGAGTGGGCCGTCGAACTGGCCTTCGAAGTAGTCCGCAACCGGCGTGGTTTCCAGGAACAGTGCTTCTTTGGACCCGAAATGCCGGATGACCAGGGCCGGATCGATTCCGGCAACTTTGGCGATGGCGCGAACTGACGTGCCGCCGAACCCGTGCTCGCCGAACAGTTGGAACGCCGCCGCGCGAATCGCCTCGGATGTCGAGGGTTGCTCCTGCTCTGGCGTGTGCCTCGTGGGTGTCACGACATCGACCTCTGTGCTCGCTCGCCGACCGCGTTGTCAACGGCGTTGACTATAACGTGTCAACGGTGTTGACTGTTGAGTCTGTCAACGGTGTTGACAGCTAGATGCGGTTAGTGAAGAGAGCGTGGAATATGACAGATACCGACGTCCGAGTACCCAGCGAAGAAGTTGTCGATCCGCCGACCAATTGGAAGATGGTGGGCAGTGGACTCGCATTTCCGTTGTTCTTCGTCATCATGTTCTGCCTGTGCTACGTCAGCGCCTTCCATTCGCCGACGCCGAATCAGGCACCGATCGTGGTGGTCGGGTCGCCGTCCGTCACGGCCCCGCTGATCGACGGAATCCAGGCTTCGTCGGGTGACAAGTTCGACATCGTTGCCACAGCCAACGCCGCCGACGCACTCTCTCGGATCGACAACCGCGATGCGATCGGCGCCATCGAGATCGGTGACACCGTGACCGCACATATCGCCACCGGCGCGGGCGCCTCGACGGTTTCCGTGGTGAGCAGCTTGGCGCATTCGGTTGCGGAGCAGACGGGGCAGCAGGTCACGGTGATCGACTCGGCGCCTGTCACGGCGCGAGACTCCTCGACCGTCGGACTCTTCTACTTCCTGATCGTCTGCACCCTCGGTGGCTACCTGACCATCACGGTGCTCAGTCAGGTTGCGCCGAGAATGCGGTTGCGAGAGCAGTATTCGATCCTGGCCGGTGCGGCGATACTCACCCCGCTCATAGCCTTCGGCATCACCAGCATCTTCATGCACGCCTTCGGGGCGTCGTTCGGCCAGATCCTGCAACTGCTGGGAATCTCGATGGTTTACACGTTCACCGTCGGTACGGTGAGCATCCTGCTCAATCGACTGCTCGGCCAAGCCGCGATCTTCGCGGTGCTGACGGTGCTCGTTTTCATCAACTTCCCGAGTTCGGGTGGTGCCATTCCGGTGTCGTTCCTGCCCGGATTCTGGCAGCACATCCATTCGTTCTGGCTCGGATCGGCAGCCATGGAGCCCATCCGCTCCGTCATCTACTTCAGTGGCAACGGCGCCGGACCGCACCTGCTCGTTCTGGGGATCTGGCTGGTCGCGGCACTCGGCCTGACCGGACTGCTCGCCTCTCGCCAGTCGAAAAAGGCAGCAGCGCACTGAGTGTGGTGGGGCCGGCGATTGCCGACCCCACCCGAACCCTTTACTTCAGCCGTACCGCGTCGGTGCCCGGTCCGTCGAGCATCGCGGACCCCAGCAGGATGTCCGGAATGCCGAACCCGTCGATCAGTGTCTCGACGTGGGGGCGCAGGGTGCGGCAACGCTCGTTGATTCCGCGCGTCACGGCCTTCGAACGCTCCACCGACAGATGCCGGTGCTCCATGAACCAGGCCTTGTCCTCTTCGATCACGGACAGTGCGTAGAGATCGCACACCTCGCCGAAGAGTTCCTTCGCGGTCTCGTCCTCACACGAGTCGATGCCGGCGACGAATGCTTCCAGGATGACGCGCTCGATGTGCGCCTGAGCGGCTTTGAGTACGTGGTCCTGCACGAAGTTGAACGCGTCGAACGGGTTCTCCTCGCGCTTCTGCGCTGCCTGCAATCGCCTTGCCGCAGTGGCGAGTAGGTACTCTTCGCGGTCTTCGAACATCTTCATCTGGGTGCCGCGATTGAAGAGGCTGCCGTCCTCTTCGTTGTCCTGGCGAGTGTCGACGATCGTCTGCAGGATCTGCTGCGCTGCCGTGCGTTTCTTGACCACGTCGGAGACCGTCGTAGCGGCGAAGCGCATCCAGTCGACCGGGCTCATGCCGCGGACTTCGTCGGCGTAGGAGGTGAGGAGTTCTTTTGCGACCAACTGCGTCAGAACGTGGTTGTCACCCTCGAACGTGGTGAAGACGTCGGTGTCCGCCTTGAGTGCGGTGAGGCGGTTCTCGGCGAGATAGCCTGCGCCGCCGCAGGCTTCGCGTGCTTCCTGGATGGCCCGAGTGGCATGCCAGGTGTTGGCGGCCTTGAGTCCGGCGGCGCGACCTTCGAGTTCGCGCTGCTCCTGCGGATCCGGGTCGTCGCTGCTCTGGATGTCGTGCATCGCGGCGACGAGTTCGTTCTGTGCGAACTGCAGAGCGTACGAGCGGGCGATCAACGGCAGCAGACGCTTCTGGTGGACGAGGTAGTCCATGATCAGGACTTCGTCGTCACTCTTCGGAGCACTGAACTGCCTGCGCTGCAGGGCGTATCGACCGGCGATGGCCAATCCGACGCGGGCGGCCGCTGCCGCGGAACCACCGACGGTGACACGTCCACGAACCAGTGTGCCGACCATCGTGAAGAAACGACGGTTCGGGTTCTCGATCGCCGAACTGTACGTGCCGTCCTCGGCGACGTCGGCGTAACGGTTGAGTAGATTCTCACGCGGGATGCGGACCTGGTCGAAGACGATGCGGCCGTTGTCGACTCCGGGCAGTCCACCCTTGAGCCCGCAGTCGGACGTCGTGACGCCGGGGAGGTCGTTGCCGGCGTCGTCACGAATCGGCACGACAAAGCAGTGGACGCCCTGACTTTCGCCTCCGGTGATCAGCTGCGCGAACACCGCTGCGACGGTGGCGTGCTGGGCAGCGCCGCCGATGTAGTCCTTGCGAGAGGACGGAGTGGGGGAGTTGACGACGAACTCGCCCGTCTCGACGTCGTAGGTCGCCGTGGTTTCGAGTTCCTGGACGTCGCTGCCGTGACCGGTCTCGGTCATCGCAAAGCAACCGAGCAGGTCCAGATCGATCAGCGGCTTGACGTACGCCTGGTGGTGACGCTCGGTGCCGAGGTTTTCGATGGCGCCGCCGAACAGACCCCACTGGACGCCGGCCTTGACCATCAGGGAGAGGTCGGACATCGCGAGCATCTCGATGCTGGTGACGGCGCCACCCGCGTCGCCCGTTCCGCCGTGAGAGACGGCGAAACCGTTTGCGGCGTACCCGAGATCGGCGAGGACCCGCATCTGTTCGAGAGCCTTGGAGCGCGCAATGGCGGTGTTGGGTGTGTAGTGCGGAGCAAAACGTTCGTCGTTCAATTCGCCGCGAACGCGCTCACGCACCTCCCGCCAGCGTCCGTCGAGTGTTGTCCTGAGGTGGTCCGCTGTGGTGGCCATGGAACCGACGATAGCGCGTAGCGCACCGCGGGCAACCCGGTTCGATCCCAACCTCACATTCAGCAGGAGCCTGCGGCACCCGCTTCGATTCCTTGGCGGAAGAGTTCCTTCTCGCTCTCGGACATAGCCTGGTACGAAGGGTCGTTCTCGACGATCTTCAGGAAGTCGGCGCCTGCCGTCTGGGTCGACGTGTCGCCGCTCTGAACACGCTGCTGAACGTAGACGGACACCGCCGAACACCCGCCGAGAAACGCGGGGTCGGTGCTCGTCGCTGCGGTGGTTCGAGCCGAGTCGGTGGCGCTCGGCGGCGACGAAACTGTCGCCTTGTCGTCGTTCGAAGCGTCCGAACCACACGATGTGAGAAGAATCGCAGCCGAGACCATCAGCGTCGTCAACAGTCGCTTCATGCCCGGAATCGTCTCACGCGGGGCCCGGTTCGACCGGAAAACTCGCCTCGAGCACCGAAGTCCTACACCCTGTCGTTGTCAGATTCGACAGAACTGGGACACTGGAAGCCGTGACTGTGTCTTCCGGTGATCCCGACGTGCATGCAACGAACTCCGCTCGGCTCTTCGAACGTGCCGGCAACGTGATTCCGGGTGGCGTCAACTCGCCCGTCCGCGCGTTCGGTTCGGTCGGCGGAACACCGCGATTCATTCGCGAAGCATCCGGCTACACCCTCACCGACGTCGACGGAAACAATTACGTCGACCTGGTGTCGTCCTGGGGTCCGATGATTCTCGGGCACGCTCACCCGGCAGTCGTCGAAGCCGTTCGCGAAGCAGCCCTCGGAGGTCTCTCCTTCGGTGCGCCGACCGAAGGCGAAGTTGCCCTCGCCGAGGAAATCGTCGCCCGCGTCGCGCCCGTGGAAAAGGTTCGCCTGGTCAACTCCGGAACCGAAGCCACGATGAGCGCAGTCCGCCTCGCCCGCGGATTCACCGGGCGGACCAAGATCGTCAAGTTCTCCGGTTGCTACCACGGCCACGTCGACGCCCTTCTCGCCGACGCCGGATCCGGCCTCGCGACGTTCGGGCTGCCGACCTCTCCCGGCGTTACCGGCGCTCAAGCCGAAGACACCATCGTCGTGCGCTACAACGATCTCGACGCGGTGGCCGCGGCCTTCGCGGCCAATCCCGGCGCCATCGCGTGCGTCATCACCGAAGCTGCCGCCGGAAACATGGGCGCCGTCGCACCGCTTCCCGGTTTCAACGAGGGACTGCGTCGTCTCACCCGTGAGCACGGCGCACTCCTGATCATGGACGAGGTGATGACCGGATTCCGCGTCAGTGCCTCGGGTTGGTACGGCATCGACAACGTCGCAGGCGACCTCTACACCTTCGGCAAGGTCATGAGCGGCGGCCTGCCCGCCGCAGCATTCGGCGGCCGCGCCGACATCATGGGCCACCTCGCACCGGACGGTCCCGTCTACCAGGCAGGCACCCTCTCGGGTAACCCCGTAGCCGTCGCCGCCGGACTCGCGAGCCTGCGCGCCGCCGACGCCGAGGTGTACGCCAAGCTCGGCCGGAACGCGACCGCCCTCGGCGACCTCATGACCCAAGCACTCACCGCCGAAGGCGTCGAACACCGAGTGCAGTACGCAGGCACCTTGGTGAGCGTGTTCTTCACCGAGAACACGGTGACCAACTACGACGAAGCCAAAGCCGCGCAGACCTGGCGATTCCCCGCCTTCTTCCACGCACTGCTCTCCCGCGGCGTGTACCCGCCGCCGAGCGCGTTCGAAGCGTGGTTCGTCTCCGCAGCCCTCGACGATCGAGCCTTCTCGATCATCGCCGACGCCATGCCTCACGCAGCCAAGGCCGCAGCTGCTGCCGTCAAGCCCTGAGCAGTTCCAGTTCCAGAACACCCGCACGCTTCCGACATCCATCATCTTCAGCGAGGACCCTCGACTGTGACCGACGCCGATCACCCCGACCACACGTCCACCCGCACCATCGTCCACGTCCTGCGCCACGGCGAAGTACACAACCCGCGCGGGATCCTCTACGGACGGCTCCCGGGTTTCCGGTTGTCGGTGGCGGGCGAAGCTCAGGCTCGTGCGGTCGCGTCGGTGCTCGCCGATCACGACATCACCCACGTGGTCGCGTCGCCGCTGCAGCGGGCACAAGAGACCGCGACTCCGATCGCCGAGGCACACAAGCTCGACATCGTCACGGACGAAAACCTGATCGAGGCAGGCAACGAGTTCGAGGGTCTCAAGGTTGCCGTCGGGGACGGTGCGCTCTCGCGTCCGCGTCACTGGTGGAAACTGCGTGACCCGTTCACCCCGTCCTGGGGCGAGCCCTACCTGCAGATCGCCCATCGCATGCTCGCAGCCGTCAATGCCGCACGCGTCGCGGCAGTCGGACACGAAGCCGTCGTCGTCAGCCATCAGCTTCCGGTCTGGACTCTGCGTCGATTCCTGCAGGGTGAGCGTCTGTGGCACGATCCCCGTCACCGTCAGTGTGGACTGGCGTCGTTGACGTCACTGGTCTACGAAGGCGACACCCTGGTCGACATCGTCTACTCCGAACCTGCCGGCGCCTCCGACCCGAGAGTGACAGGAGCATGATTTCGCGCCGCATCGCCGCAGCATTCGCAGCCGCTGCGTCGGCGATGCTTCTTCTCTCGTCCTGCGCGACCGGCGATGACGCCGTCGCACAGGGCGGAACTTTCGACTTCGTCTCACCGGGCGGACAAACCAAGATCTTCTACGATCCGCCGTCCGACCGAGGCACCATCGGCAAGCTCTCCGGGCCCGACCTGATGAACGAAGGTCAGAAGGTCGGTGTCGAGGACTTCGAGGGCAAGGTCGTCGTTCTCAACGTCTGGGGTCAGTGGTGCGGACCGTGCCGCGCCGAAGCCGACGACCTGGAACAGGTCTACGAGCAGACCAAGGATTCGGGCGTGCAGTTCCTCGGCATCAACGTCCGCGACGACACCAAGAACAAAGCGCAGGACTTCGTGGTCGACAACAAGGTCTCGTACCCGTCGATCTACGACCCGTCGATGCGTTCGCTGATCGCCCTCGGTGACGGCTACCCCACGTCGGTCATTCCGACGACGATCGTCCTGGACCGCCAGCATCGCGTCGCCGCGGTGTTCCTCCAAGAACTTCTCGCCGAGGATTTACTGCCCGTCGTCCAGCGAGTAGCTCAGGAAGACGCGCAGTAAAGATGACAACCACGACCACTACGCTGCTGGCCGGCAGCGACACATTGAGTGCCGGTGTGGGCGAAGCGTTTCAGAACGCGGCGTCGTCCGGTCCGCTTCTGCTCGCCCTCGGCGCCTGTGTGCTCGCCGGTCTGGTGTCGTTCGCTTCACCGTGCGTCGTGCCGCTCGTTCCCGGCTACCTGTCCTACCTGGCCGGCGTCGTCGGTGCCGACGCTCCCGCGATCACCGCCGAAGAGGCGAAGACGCGGACGATCACCCGGAGCAGTCGACTGAGGGTGGCCGGTGCGGCCGGACTGTTCGTCGCGGGCTTCACCGTTGTGTTCGTCCTCGCGACCGCGTCGGTATTCGGCGTGATCTCCACGCTGCTCGTCAACCGCGAGGTCCTGATGCGAGTGGGCGGTGTCGTCACCATCGCAATGGGTCTCGTCTTCATCGGGCTGATTCCGGCGCTGCAGAAGGACGTTCGTTTCGAACCGCGTCGCGTGTCGTCACTGGTGGGTGCGCCGCTGCTCGGGGGAGTGTTCGCTCTGGGCTGGACGCCGTGCCTCGGTCCGACATTGGCAGGCGTGATGTCCGTAGCGGCGGGAACCGACGGGATGACCGCCGCGCGTGGTGTCACGTTGATCGTCGCGTACTGCATCGGACTCGGCCTGCCGTTCATCATATTGGCGCTGGGATCGGCGCGCGCGCTGACCGGCGTCGGCTGGTTGCGTCGTAATGCACGCACCATTCAAATTTTCGGCGGAATCATGTTGGTGGCAGTGGGAATCGCCCTCGTCACCGGCGCGTGGGACCAGTTCGTCGGCTGGGTTCGCGACGCATTTATCTCGGAGGTGACGCTGCCGATATGACAGCTGACGACAATAACGACCACCCGAAACCCGTGCTGCCGAAGCAGTCGGTGATCGGTCGAGTCGTTGCACTCGGGCGCAACACCTGGCGCGGGCTCACCTCGATGCGGACCGCGCTGGTACTGCTGTTCCTCCTCGCGCTCGCTGCGATCCCCGGCGCCCTGCTGCCACAGCGAACCCTCAACGAGGGCAAGGTCACCGACTACATCGCCGCGCGTCCGACGCTCGGTCCGTGGATGGACCGCCTCGAATTGTTCGACGTGTTCAGCAGTTTCTGGTTCACCGCGATCTATGCATTGCTCTTCATCTCGCTGGTCGGCTGCATCCTGCCGCGTTGCGTGGAGCACGCGAAGGCGCTGCGCACCCGTCCGGTGAATGCGCCGCGCAATCTTGCTCGCCTGCCGCACCACACCACGAGCGTCGTGGACGGCGAGACTCCCGACGAACTTGCTGCCCGGGTGTCGAAAGAACTGCGCGGGTGGCGCGTCGAAACGCGTCGCGGCGATTCGAAATCACGACGCGAAGGCGAGATCACCATCTCGGCGGAGAAGGGATACCTCCGCGAGTTCGGCAACCTCGTGTTCCACCTCTCGCTGGTCGGATTGTTGATCGCGATCGCCGCGGGCAAGTTGTTCGGCTACGAGGGCAATCGCATCGTCATCGCCAACGACGGCCCCGGGTTCTGCACGACCTCGCCGGCAGTGTTCGACTCCTTCGTCGCCGGTCTGAGCCTCGACGGCACCGGCATGACCCCGCTGTGTGTACGTGTGAAGAATTTCCAGGCCGACTACCTCGAGACCGGTCAGGCCGAGATGTTCACCTCGGACATCTCGTACCAGGCAGGCGACGACCTCGAGTCCGATACCTGGCGGGACACGACCATCCAGGTGAACCACCCGCTGCGGATCGCCGGCGATCGTGTGTACCTGCAGGGACACGGATACGCGCCGACGTTCACCGTCACGTTCCCGAACGGTGAGACCCGCACCGAGACGCTCCAGTGGCGTCCGGACGACGCCACGACGTTCCTGAGCAGTGGCGCGATGCGCTTCGACCCGCCGGGCGGCATGTATCCCGATGCGGACGAGCGTCGGAAGAATCAGATTGCCATCGAAGGATTGTTCGCGCCCACCGCGCTGTTCCACGGCAACCTGCTGTCGTCGAGTTACCCGGCGATGAACGATCCGGCAGTCGCCATCGACATCTACAAGGGCGACACCGGACTCGATACCGGTAACCCGCAATCGCTGTTCGAACTCAACACCGAACTGATCAATCAGGGCCGACTGGTCAAGCAGGATCGAGTCAATCTGTTTCCGGGGGAGAGCGCGACGCTTGCCGACGGAACCCAGGTGCGATTCGATGGTGCCGTCGACTTCGTGAACCTGCAGGTCTCCCACGATCCCGCTCAGGTGTGGGTGTTGGTTTCGGCGTTGACCATGATGGCGGGCCTACTCGTCTCGCTCGTGATCAAGCGTCGCCGCGTCTGGGCACGTATCTATCCAGATGACGAACGACGTACTGTAGTAGAACTTGGTGGGCTTGCCCGCACCGACCACGCAGGCTGGGGCGACGAGTTCGACCGCCTCGCCGACCGCTTGCTGAAAAGCAATCCGACCACCGCGGTGAACCAACCGCACGCGCAGGAGAACGCCCGATGACAACGAACGAGACACTCGCGCAGTACAGCGACTGGGCCTTCAAGTCCGCCTTCACCGTGCTCGTGCTGGCGTTTGTGCTGCTCATCGTGCAGTACGCGTCGGCCAGAGCAAAGGCGGTTCAGGACAAGGAACTGGTCTCCGCCGGCGGTGTCGACGCATCCGTGCCTGGCAGGGTCGCGGAGACTCCGAGCAAGTCGCTCTCGGAACGATTCGGCGGAATGGGCCGAGCTGTCCTGGTCGTCGGAACGGTGCTGATCATCGCGTCGATCGTGCTCCGCGGATTTGCGACGGAACGATTCCCGCTCGGCAACATGTACGAATTCGTGGCGATGGCGTGTGCGGCGTCGTTGCTGGTCGGGCACGTCCTGTTGATCAAGCCGGCGTACCGTCCGATGTGGGTCTTCTTGCTGGTGCCGGTTCTGATCTTGATGTTCCTCGCCGGCACGGTCCTTTACGCCGACGCGGCTCCCGTGGTTCCGGCGCTGCGCTCGTACTGGCTTCCGATTCACGTGACGATCGTCAGCGTCGGTTCCGGAATCTTCATGATCGGCGGTATCGCGAGCCTTCTGTTCCTGCTGCGACTGAAGTTCCCGCCCGGTGACGAAGGCACGAGCATCGGTGGCCGGATCGCAGAGCGACTGCCGGATGCCCAGACTCTCGACCGCTTGGCGTACAAGAGCACGATCATCGCGTTTCCGCTGTTCGGCGCCGGCGTCATCCTCGGTGCCATCTGGGCGGAAGCTGCGTGGGGACGCTTCTGGGGTTGGGATCCGAAGGAGACGATGTCCTTCATCGCCTGGGTGATCTACGCGGCCTACCTGCATGCGAGGGCAACGTCCGGGTGGCGGGAGACGAAGGCCGCCTGGATCAACATCGCCGGTTTTGTTGCGATGCTGTTCAATCTCTTCATCATCAACATGGTCGTCTCCGGCTTGCACTCCTACGCGGGACTCACCTGATCCTCTCGAGGTACCGTGGGTGGCTGCCGACCGGTCTGTAGGTATTACCGGTAGGTACGTCAGGGGCGGGCAACAGTTACGATGCAGCTTGGCGAATTACTAGCTGTCTGGTAGCTGTGGGATCGACGAGGGGGAGCGGCGAGATGGCCGACAAGATTGAAGACGCCGGAGCAGGATTGTGGGAGCCGGTGCGCCCTGCCGAGCCGACGCGGCGCGAGCCGCGCGCATCCGCGCCCGAGCCGTCATCGGACTCGGTTCCCAGCGACGTTCGTAGTCTCTTCGTGGCCCCGGTCGACTCCGGGCCGCTCCAGCAAGTCGCCGGCCAGGCGCCCAGTGCACCCGCCGCTCCGCCGCCGACGACGACCCCAGCGGCTCCGGTGACAGGTCCCAAGACTCCGGTCATCCAGTATCCGGCAGCGCAGCCAGGCCCGATCAACGGCCAGTTCTCGACCTCGCCTGCGATGCCGATGCAGACCTACGAACCTACGAATCGTGGAGGGTCGCTTCCGGATTCACGAACTGGCGTTCCGCAGCCTGTTCAGAATTCGCAGCCTGTTCGGAACCTGCAGCCTGTCCAGAATTCGCAGCCCGGCCCGACGGCGCATTCATCCGCGAGACCGCTCCAGCAACCGCAGGCACCTTTTTCGCCCGGCGTCCATCCGCCCAATCCCGCGATTCGGCAGTTCGGTCATCCCGGCGCTGCGCCGGTGCAGAACGGCCACGCCCTCCAGAATGGTCAGGCCGTGCCGATGGCCCCGCCGACGGCGCCACCTACTCGCGCTCCGATGCCGCAGTCCGGACTCACCTCGGCTCCGGACAGTCGCTTCGAGTCCGCTCTCCCGATGACTGCGCAAGATCTCTCGGCTGCGCTCCTCGTCAAGCGGCCTGTCCGGCCTGCCCCGGTGGGCGGCTGGCGCAAGGCGCTGTACACGTTGTCCGGCCGATCGGTGAACCTCGGAAACGGTGCAAAAGAGCAGCACCTCGTCGAGTTGACGCGCCAGATCAACCAGCCGCTGCAGGGCTGCTACAAGGTTGCGGTGCTCAGTCTCAAAGGCGGCGTCGGAAAGACCACGACCACAGCGACACTGGGGTCGATGTTCGGCTCGATCCGCGGCGATCGCGTCGTCGCTGTCGATGCAAACCCCGACCGGGGAACGCTGAGCCAGAAGATCCCGCTCGAAACTCCGGCAACAGTGCGAAACCTGCTGCGCGACGAGAACAGCATCGAGAAGTACAGCGACGTCCGTGGCTACACATCGCAAAATCGACACCGGCTCGAAGTGCTTGCCTCCGACAGCGATCCAGCAGTTTCAGAGGCCTTCAGCGGTGGGGACTACACGCGCACGGTCGACATGCTCGAGAAGTTCTACAGCATAGTTCTGACCGACTGCGGCACCGGATTGATGCACTCGGCGATGCAGGCCATTCTCGAAGGTGCAGATTCGTTGATCGTCGTCAGTTCCGGTTCCGTCGACGGTGCACGTAGCGCCTCCGCAACCCTTGATTGGCTCGACGCTCACGGTTACAGCAGGCTGGTCGCCACGTCCGTAGCTGTCATCAACGCGGTACGGCCTCGCTCGGGCAAGGTTGATCTGCCGCGGGTCGTCGAGCACTTCGAGCAGCGCTGTCGAGCGGTGAAACTGATTCCGTTCGATCCGCATTTGGAAGAGGGCGCCGAAATCGATCTGGACCGGCTGCGTCCAGGTACTCGGGAAGCGGTGCTGGAGTTGGCTGCGGTGGTTGCGCAGGACTTTCCGGCCTCCCCGTTCGCGTTGACGGGGCGGTAATCGGATAGCCGGGCGAGCCCGGACGCTACGTCGACGCGTCAGTCGGCGGTACGTCCGGACCTTCCGTGCGCTTGCGTCGTGTTTGCTGGTTCACATTCCACAGGAATTCGGGATCGTCATCCGGCCCGCGTACACCGCTCACCGGGGTGCGCGTCGACGGATCGGGCCCAAATGCCTTCCACATCAGAACGATCAATGTCACCAAACCCACCAACGCCAACAGATACAACACGGCGCACCTCCTCAGGGAACTGAAGTCGAGCCTACTCAGTCTCCGCCCCGCTTCACCAGAAGTGGTGCGGACAAGCGTTTCGGCTCAGTGCGCTAGTGCTGTATCTGTCGGGTACTGCAAGATCTCTCGGGTACCGCAAAGTGCTTCGAAGTGAGCTGAAGTTGCTCAGTTGTTGTCTGCTTCGGTGGTCAGCGAGCGCAGAAGCTGCATGACCTCGGTCTCACGGAATCGACGATGTCCTCCTGGCGTGCGAAGCGAGCCCAGTCGTCCTGCGTGTGCCCAGCGGGTCACGGTCTTGGGATCGACATGAAACAATGCCGCTACCTGTCCGGGCGTCATGAGTGCGTCTGCGGCGGTATTGAAGGTTGGTGCGCTCATTGTGAGGTCCTCCATGTTGATGTCGAACGTTTGACGAACAGTGATTCCGAACCGAGCAGTGATTCCGAACTTTGGTTCCGAACCGGTGTGTCGACCAGTTGCCAAAAACCTGCGTCGAGTTTGTTTCGAAGTCCTTCGCTCACATTCGACCGTTTTCTGAGTGGTAGCGCAATGTTTGCACAGATATAGCCGGGTAGTCGATCTTTCAAGAAAAAGTAATGTTTAAGTAAAGGACAAAATGGATATAGCGGGCTCGGTCCCACCTGTATTCGGAATGGGTAACCTGAGAGGGTGAGTCAGTTGTCTGAAAACCCCGAAAATGTTCCTTCTGAGCCGGTCAAGGCCAGTAAACCTTCCGCAAACTCTGGGCAAGCAATGTCGCCTTCCGGGCCGGTGACCAAGGGTCAACTAGCCCGCGACGTGGTGCTGTACTCGGTCGCTCGGCTGCTGCTTGTCGTCGTGATCGGTGCCGTCATCATCGGTGGCGGAAAGCTCGCCGGCACGGACGTTCCCTTGATCGTCGCGGCGCTGTTCGCAGTTCTGATCGCGCTGCCGCTGTCGTTGCTGCTCTTCGCGAAACTGCGCAAGCGTGTCAATGCGGGCATTGCGGCGGTCGACGCCCAGCGTCGGTCCGATCGTGACGATCTTCGCTCCAAGCTGCGCGGAGACGGGCGGTGACCACGGGGTCGCTCGACGTCGACCGTCGGACCTCACGCCAGTGGGTCGACAACGCGGTGCGGTTGATCGAAGCCGACGCGCAACGCAGCGCGGACACTCACCTGCTGCGCTATCCGCTGCCGAGTAACTGGACCGTCCAGCTTTATCTGAAGGACGAGTCGACCCACATCACGGGGAGTCTCAAGCATCGACTCGCACGGTCGCTTTTCCTCTACGCGATCTGCAACGGCTGGGTTACCGAAGAGACCACTGTCATCGAAGCGTCGTCCGGATCGACGGCTGTCAGCGAGGCGTATTTCGCGAAGTTGCTGGGCCTGGATTTTGTCGCGGTGATGCCCGCGAGCACGAGTCCCGCCAAGATCGCGTTGATCGAGGCGCAGGGGGGACGTTGTCATTTCGTGAGCGATCCGTCGTCGATCTACTCGGAATCGCATCGGCTCGCGAGTGAGTTGAACGGTCACTACATGGACCAGTTCACCCACGCCGAGCGCGCGACGGATTGGCGCGGAAACAACAACATCGCCGAATCGATCTTCACTCAGCTCGAACACGAGGAACATCCGATTCCCGACTGGGTGGTCGTCGGAGCCGGGACGGGCGGAACCGGTGCCACGATCGGCCGCTTTCTTCGTTACCGGAAATTCGACACGGGGCTGTGCGTGGTGGACCCGGAGCACTCCGTGTTTTTCGACGCGTGGCGAGCGAGCGATCCGTCGATCGTCGGTACGCGAGGTTCCCGGATCGAGGGCATCGGCCGTCCGCGCGTCGAACCGTCTTTTGTCGGTCAGGTGGTCGACCGAATGATCAAGGTGCCGGACGCAGGCTCGATCGCGGCTGCCCGGCATGCCAGCGCAGCCCTGGGGCGCAAAGTGGGCGGCTCGACGGGGACGAACCTGTGGGGAGCTTTTGCGTTGATTGCCGAAATGATGGCGGCCGGGCGCAGCGGCAGCGTCGTCACCCTCCTGTGCGACGGCGGAGAGCGTTACTCAGGCACGTATTACAACGACGAATGGGTGGCTTCGGAAGGGATCGACCTGCTCGGCCCGACGACAGTGCTGGACGAGTTCGTCCGTTCGGGTGCGTGGACGGCCAGTTCCTGAATCGCCGGCGCCGGACCGTGTGACGGGCGGCTCATCGTCACGCGCGGCCAGGCGTCCAACCCGGACGACTGCTCGTCCGTTCTGATGCGTATCAGGCCGGGGGAGAGCGTGTTCTCGGCCAGGCGCACGAACCCGAGGCGCTCGTAGTACGGCGCGTTCCACGGAACGTCGACGAACGTCGTCAGAGTCACGAGATCGTGGTGATGGTCCGCCGCCCATTCGGTGACGGCGTCGATCAGCTGGGCTCCGAGGCCTTTCCGGGCATGATCGGGGTGAACGGAGACCTGTTCGATATGCGCGCCGCCGTCCACGATCTCGACGAGTGCGTACGCAACGGGCACGTCGTTCGCGTCGGTCTGAACCCAGATGTGCTCGGCTGCGAGAAAATCGTTCAACTCGTCGAGCGTCGGCGGTGGATCGTCTGCGATGGCGTCCATCCCGATGTCTCGGAACGGTTCGCCCGCGGCGATCTCGATCTGTTGCAGTGCGGGTAGGTCGGTGGATATGGCCGAGCGGATCACAGAAACCGTTTTACCTCGAGAGTGGAGTTTCTCCCAGCGCTACGCCTTCTGTAACGCAAACCTACGCAACCGTAGGTTGTGTATCGTTTGGTCAAGGGGCACTTCTCCAGCGAGGGCGGATCATGGGCAATCCTGAAGTTTCACTCGACAATTACGAGGCTGTGTACGAGTACTACCGCAGTCATCAGCAGAACCGATTTGTGGCGAAGCTCGCTTATGCCGCATTGGCGCTGAAGTACCGCCCGCGAGTGAGGTACGCGCCGGGTGCGGAAGCTGCGCTGAAGACTCTGCTGGAACGTAAGACGCAGTTGGTCGTGGCAGTCAATCATCTGACCGAGAGCGACCAGTTCACGCTCGCCGCGACCGCGTGGCGTACTCCGTTGCGTCGAGTGATCGGACGGACCCGGGTCCTCGCCAAAGACGAACTCTTCGTTGATCCTTCACAGCGCAAGAAGGTCGACATGATGGGCAGCATCCCGGTTTTTCGCAGCAAGAACTACGGCCTCCGGGCTGTTTCGGATGCCGGCCGAGTGATGATGGACGTCGCGGCCGAGCGGCTGGGCAACGGGGACTGTCTGGCGATTTTCCCGGAAGGGACGTGCAACACCGAAGATCCGACGCGGCTGCAGCACGTCAACAGCGGAATCGGCCACATCGTCGCGCGCGCCGAGAAGTTGGGATGCTCACCGGCTCTGGTGTCGATCGGCATCAACTACGGTCCGGTGGCCGGCGACGTCAAGGCTGCGAGTGTCTTTGTCGGAATGCCGGTGACCGAACTTCCGGACAAGCCGATGGATATCGCCCGAACTGTGCAGGCGGATTTGCAGGTGGCAGTGAACGGGGCCGTCGCCGGATACTAGGCGCGCCTGTCAATTTTGGTTGACAGATTCCGGTTGTCAACCTAAATTGACATCATGACCGAAGCAACCTCTCTCGCTGCTGCCGCTGGTAGCCCGGATCCCACCGAGGGATTGCGTGCTGTTCGAGCGCTGCGTCGTCTACTCGAAAAACTCGAGGCCATTCAGGTCGCCAATGCGCGCCGTCACGGATGGTCCTGGCAGGCGATCGCGGAAGCTCTCGAGGTCAGCCGTCAAGCCGTCCACAAGAAATACGCGTCCGCGCAGTCGGAATCGATGCTGCGTTCACTGCGCGAGAAGGGCAGGTAATTGCCATGTTCGAAAGGTTCTCCGCACAGGCTCGCGGCGTCGTTGTCGATGCTGTCGCCGGATCCGGTCCGGTCACGCCGATGGAACTTCTGACCGCGCTGCTCACCTCTGATCGGGGCATCGCCACCGAGGTGCTCACCGAGTCTGGTGTCACGCTCGACGTGATCCACCGTGCCGGCGCCGGCTCGAACGAAGGTAGCTCGAACAATCTCGACGACGACGCCGAGATACTCAAGTCGATCGGCATCGATCTCGATGCGGTTCGGGAGAGTCTCGAGCAGTCCTTCGGCGAAGGTGTGCTGGACGAGACTCCTGTGCCGGACGGCGTCGACACTTCTCGCAAGAGCCGATTCGGGTTCCCTCGTTCACGATTCGAGAAGGACTCCAAGAAGGTGTTGGAACTCTCGCTCCGTGAAGCGCTCGCGCACAAGGACAATCGCATCGGCGCCGAACACATCCTGCTCGGCATCCTGCGTGTCGCCGACGGGCCTACCCGTCAGGCCCTCGAAACGCAGGTCACGATGTCGGTGATCCGTGAGCGGTTGGAAGCGAAGATGAATCGCGCGGCCTAGATTCGGCACGGTTCCGCATGCACGGGAGGGATGTGCCAGCATTCAGACATGACATTTCTGGCACGTCTCATCATCAACGGCATAGCCATCTGGCTGGCGTCGGCGTGGGTCACCGGCATCACGATCGCCAACCACGACAACGGCACCTGGGGCACGGTTCTCGTGATCGCGGTGATCGCTTTGATCTTCACGGTGGTCAACGCGTTCATCAAGCCGGTAGTGCAGCTTCTCTCGCTACCGCTGCTCATCCTGACTCTCGGATTGTTCACGCTCGTGATCAACGCCCTCATGCTGATGCTGACGGCGTGGATCTCGTCCGGAACGTCCTACGGCTTGACGGTCGACGGCTTCTGGACGGCAGTCTGGGGCGCGCTGATCATCTCGATCGTGAACTTCCTGCTCAGCGCGTTCGTCCCGGACAACCGTTGAGTCCGTCGACTTTCAGGCGAGACTGAGCGCAACTGCGGTCGCGGCACCCCAGACGAGCATGGCGAGTCCGGTGTCGCGCAACGCGGGGATCAGGGCCATACCCTGCCCGCCCGAACGCAGTGGGGCGTTGGCTCGGATTGCCAGTGGCAACGCCAGCAATCCGAGCAATGCCCACGGAGTACGCAGGATCAGCAGCAGGGTCGCGACGAACGGGACGGCCAGCAGGATCACGTGCAGCGTGCGTGTCCTGGCGTCGCCGAGCCGGACTGCGAGAGTGATCTTTCCGGACTCGGTGTCGGTCGGGATGTCTCGAAGATTGTTGGCAACGAGCACCGCGCTCGAGAACGAGCCGATGGCGATCGCGCCGGCCAGCCCGGCCAGATCCACCCGCTCGGCCTGTACGAACTGAGTTCCCAGCACTGCAATCAGTCCGAAGAAGATGAACACGGCGATCTCGCCGAACCCGCTGTATCCGTAAGGCTTCTTGCCGCCGGTGTAGAACCAGGCACCGATGATGCAGAACACGCCGACCGCAACCAGCCACCAGGCTGTGGTCGCCGCCAGAACGAACCCGGCTACCGCGGCAACGGTGAAGCAGCTGATCGCCGCGGCCTTCACGGCTCCGGGACTGACCAACTTCGATCCGACCAAGCGCAGTGGCCCGACGCGGTCGTCGTCCGTTCCGCGGATTCCGTCGGAGTAGTCGTTCGCGAAATTCACCCCGACGATCAAGGCCAAGGAGACGATCAGTGCCAGGAGCGCCTTCCACCACACTGCGAGGTCCAGGGACGCCGCGGCTCCGGTGCCGACCAGCACGGGCGCAATCGCGTTCGGGAGTGTGCGCGGCCTCGCGCCTTCGATCCATTGAGCAGCTGTTGCCATACAACGATCTTTGCACTGTGCAATACGATCGAACGCGGTGGATCAGCACATGACTCGAGACGTGAGTGAGCGCGCCAGGTACGCGCAGTCGGGCGAAGACCTGGCAGACATTGCCTTGCTCGGACCCGTTTCGACCAAAGTGGGCGATCGTCTGGTTCCGTTGCCGGGTCCGCGAGCTCGAACTCTGCTGGTTGCGCTGGCTCGCAATCCGGGTGAGCCACGTACCGCGCAGAGCCTGATCGACGACGTCTGGGGGCTGGAGCCGCCGCGCTCACCGATGAACGCCCTCCACACTCAGGTCTCGCGCCTGCGATCTGCACTCCCGGACGGGGCCCTCGAAGTCACGGCGGCCGGATACCGGCTCACTCTCGCTCGGGAGCGTGTCGACCTGGCCAGGGCAGCGGACGCCGCCCGTGGTCTGCGCACCGTCGGCGCCGACGCGTCCGAAGCGCTCGCAGTCACGACCGCGTCATTGCGCCTGTGGCGCGGTACCCCCGGGAGTGACGTCGTCGGCGACGTTGCAGATCGTCTGGCGCTCGACGCAGGCCGGGTGTACGACGAACTGGAGACGGCGCAGATCGACGCGTTGCTCACATTGGGGGAGTACGCGGCAGCCATTCCCCTGGTGCGCGGACGCCATCTGGCGAGCCCATTCGACGACACAGCGGCCGAGGCGTTGATGCGTGCGCTCGCCGGAGCAGGCCGAGTCAACGAGGCACTCGAAGTGTTCGCGGAGTTCCGCAACCACCTCGCCAATCGCCTGGGCGCTGATCCGTCACCCGCACTGGTGACTCTCAACGCGGAACTTCTCGGGGCACCTGCGGCTACACCGCGGGCCGCCCGTGCGATCGGTCTGCGCGCTGCCCCCAACACCTTGCTCGGTCGCGACAACGACATCGACCAGATCGAATCCTTGCTCGCCCGCTCCCGCGTCGTCACCATTCTCGGACCTGGTGGCGCCGGAAAGACCCGTCTCGCACACGAATTGGGCCTGCGCGGATCCGTGAACCAGCCGGGCGTCTCGGTGGTCCTCGTGGAGTTGGCGTCGTTGCGTAGCAGCGAAGATGTCATCGCGGCCATCGGAGGCACCCTCGGAATCAGCGAATCCGATCTGGCGCCAGGCAAATTGACCGTCGGCCGAACGCATTCGGCGAGAGAGCGACTCAAAGAGGCGCTGTCCGCCGGTCCGATGTTGCTCATCCTCGACAATTGTGAGCACGTGATCGGCGCGTGTTCGGAGATCGTGGCCGAGATGATCGCGGCCGGTCGTCAGCTGACGGTTCTGACCACCAGTCGTTCTCCGCTCATGATCAGTGCCGAGGCGGTGTACCCGTTGCCGCCGTTGGCGATCGACGACGGAAGCGGCTCGGCAGTCGAACTCTTCTCGGCGAGAGCCCGTGCGGTGCGGCCCTCCGTTCATCTGGACGTCGACGCGGTAGTCAAGCTGTGTACGACGCTCGACGGACTCCCGCTGGCGATCGAGCTCGCTGCCGCGCGGGTCCGCACCATGAGCGTCGACGAAATCGGTTCGAGACTGCGAGACAGGTTCGCGTTGTTGCGCTCCGATGATCCGACGTCTCCGGATCGGCATCGCACCCTGCACGCGGTGATCGACTGGAGCTGGAATCTGTTGGGCAGCGGGGATCAGATTGCGTTGCGTCGATTGTGCCGATTCCCGGCCGGCTTCACCCTTTCTTCGGCGCAGGCCGTTGCCGGGTGGGGCGAGTTGACCGATGTGGCAAGTGCCGTCGAAGCGCTGGTGAATCAGTCACTTCTTTCCGTCAGCGACGGGCAGGGAGATCTTCGGTACTACATGCTCGAGACTGTCCGTGAATACGGCGAGGAGCAACTCGCCGCGTCCGGGGAGGGACCGGAAGTGATTCGGCGCCTCGACGACTGGGCGATTGCGATCGCCGAGGATGCCGTCGTGCGTGCACGGACGGATCAGCTCCGTCTGATTGCCGACCTCGATGCCGAGCACGACAACCTTCTGGCTGTACTTCGCTGGGCCGTGGAACGCGGCGACGCGGTGACCGTAGCCAACGTCTTTCCCGTCCTCGCGATTCTGTGGGCCGTACGAGGATCGAACTCGGAAATCTCGAACTGGGCGTCGAAGATCGTCGGGGCGACCGCGGACAACGATCTGCGCGACGTGAATGCAGAACTGGTGGGCGCTACGTTCATCCTGGTGGCGATGCATCTCTTCTTCGGAGAGGCCGATCGAAACCATGCCCGTGCGCGGATCCGACTTCGAAAGCTGTTGCGTGAGCGCGATGATCTCGGTCCGTTGTTCGCATTTCTGATCAAGCTGACCACGAGTGGGATCGCCAACCACAAACTTGCGCGGTTGGTGGCCGAAGGCGTTCGCAGTTCCGATCCCGAGACCCGAATGGCGGCGCTGTCCGCGCGTTCGAACATGCGGGAGAACATCGGAGATCTGCGCGGTGCGTTGCTGGACGGGGAGACTCTGTTCGACTACGCCACCAGCATCGGTGACGAGTGGGGTCTGGCGATGGCGGCCCAACATGTCGGGTCGGTTCACAGCCAATCCGCCCGCTATGGCGAGGCCATCGAGTTCTACGCGATCGCGGCGGCGTCGATGGAACGCCTCGGTGCGCGTGACGAGGCGATGCAGCTCATCTGCTTTCAAGCCGGAGCAATGATCGCGGCCGGTGACACCGCTGGTGGTCGGGTGCTTCTCGATCGTGCACGTCCGGCATTGGCGCATTCGGGTGGGACCGGGGCCATCGAAACCGATCAACGGCGCGCGGCGCTCATAGCGAGTATCGCCGAGGCGGATCTCGCGGACGGCCGTATCGACGAGGGCTTGGCTCGGTATCGAGAAGCGCTGGAGCTGTTGGGTTCTGCGATCGAGAACATCTTCGGTGATCCCTTCGTCGTTCTGCTCGGTGCCGCGGCTGTGTGCGCTCACGCAGTTCACGGCCGGCACGAACTGGTGGCGGGCCGCGTTCTGCAGATGAAGGAGTCGAGTGCTCTCAAGCTCGATCCCAACGGTTACGCGGACCTGCCGCTCGCGGGTTCGTTGGCGTCGGCGATCGGGTCGTTCGATCTTGTCACGGGCAACATCGAACGCGGAGTCGAACTGATGGCTTTGTCGTTGAAAATGCCGGGGAGACAAGACTTCGTCTCGCTCCATCACGCGCGCCTCTCCGACTTCGCGGTTGGTCTGGTCGGAGCCGACAGGTGGTCTGTGGAAACCGAGAAGGTATCGGGTTACTCACGCAGAGCGGTCCGCGAAGCAGTGTTGGCTGCGCTTCGCGGACCGGTGCTGGACTAGGTCTGGACGATGGTGCGGGACTTATGTCTTGCGCATGTACATCCGCACGGTCAAAGGTGCCATGACGGCAACGATCACCGCGGCGCCCACCAGCGACCACACGACGTGGATACCGAAGTGGCCGTCGTTGGCCAGCTCGCGAACCGCGGTCACCAGGTGTGAGACCGGATTGACGTTCACGAACTTCTGAAGCCAACTCGGCATGGTGGCAGGATCGACGAACGCATTCGACAGGAACGTCAGCGGGAACAGCACGAGCATCGAAACACCCTGCACCGTGGACGCTTTGTTCATCAGCACGCCCATGAGAGCGAAGATCCAGCTGATGGAGAAGGCGCACACCATGACCAGGATCGCGGCAGACAGAATGCCGACCACGCCGCCTGCGGGGCGGTAACCCATCGCGAAACCGACGATGAACGTGATGGTCGTGGCGATGCCGTAGCGCACGACGTCGGCGAGCAATGCACCGGACAGCGGGGCGATACGAGCGATGGGAAGGGACTTGAAGCGGTCGAACACGCCCTTGTCCATGTCCTCACGAAGCTGCGTGCCCGTGACGATGGAACCGGTGATGACGGTTTGGACGAGGATGCCGGGGATGATCGTCGGCAGATATGCCGTCACGTCACCGGCGATCGCGCCGCCGAAGATGTAGGTGAACATCAACGTGAAGATGATCGGCTGGATGACGACGTCGAACAGTTGCTCGGGGTTGTGCTTGATCTTGAGAATTCCGCGGTACGCCATCGTGAACGTGTTCGCGAAGCTCTGCTGCAGGCTGATGCGGCGGGGTGCGGCATCCGGCTGGGCTATCGGCGACCGGGGTTTGGTGAGGGTGGTTGTCATGCGACGCTCCGATCGGAGTCGTTGTCGGACTGGGCATCGTTGCGACCACCGTCTTCGGGCTGGTGCCCGGTGATGGTCAGGAACACTTCGTCCAGGCTGGGTTTCTGTACGTTGATCTCGTCGACGGCGATACCTTGCTCACGCAGACGGATCAACAGGTCCGCCGTGATCGACGGGTCGCTCAGTGGTGCGGTGATCCGCCCGACCTCGGGAGTGACACCCACCTCGACGCTCAGCGCAGCGGCGATGAGCGAGCGAGCCTCCTCGGTGCGATCACGATCGACCAGCTTGAGTTGGAGCGAGGAGATCCCGACCGAAGCCTTGAGTTCGTCGGCGGTGCCGTTGGCGATCACGCGGCCGCGGTCGATCACCGCGATGCGATCGGCCAGTTGATCGGCTTCGTCGAGGTACTGCGTGGTGAGCAACACCGTCGAACCCTCGGCGACGAGTCGCCGGATGGTCACCCACATCTGGGCGCGGGTGCGCGGATCGAGGCCGGTGGTGGGCTCGTCGAGAAACAGCAGCGGCGGGCGCGCGATCAGGCTTGCCGCCAGATCCAGGCGTCGACGCATGCCGCCGGAGAAGTTCTTCAGCGGTTTGGTCGCGGCCTCGACCAGATCGAACTCCTCGAGGAGTTCCAGGGACTTGGTGCGCGCATCGCGGCGGCTCAGGCCGAGCAACCGCGAGAAGATCACGAGGTTCTCGGTCGCCGTCAGATCCTCGTCGACGGAGGCGTACTGACCGGTGACGCCGATCAGGGATCGGACCGCGGTGGGTTCACGGCTGACGTCGTGGCCGAAGATGCGCGCCTCACCGCCGTCGGGGCGAAGGAGAGTGGCGAGCATGCGGACGGTGGTGGTCTTGCCGGCGCCGTTCGGCCCGAGGACGCCGAACACCGAGCCGGTGGGGACGGTGAGGCTGACGCCGTCGACCGCGCGGTGCTCGCCGAACTTCTTGACGAGTCCGTCGGCCTCGATGGCAAGAGGCGAAGCTGTGTGGTTCATGGGATGAAGCTTGGCAGACCGATCTTGCATGGACCTTGCGTGGAACTTGCGGTTACTTGCACAGCGCGCGAGGTCGGTGCTGCGGCTGCTAGCTGAACCGCGCTACCAGGGCGGCGCGGTCGAGCTTGCCCGGTCCGCGCAGGGGGAGCGCGTCCAGGACGAAGAGTTCCCGCGGCGCCGCGGTGACGTCGAGTGTCCGCTGAGCATGTGCGCGTAGTTCGTCGAGCGTCGGAGCTTCGCCCTCGGGTACGACGACGGCCACCACCCGCTGCCCCAGCCGCGGGTCCTTGATGCCGATCACCGCGCACTCGCGCACGGCGGGGTGATCGGCCAGCGCGGCCTCGACCACCTGCGGTACGACGGTCAGCCCACCGGTGGAGATTGCCTCGTCCAACCGGCCGCTGATGCGCAGGACCCCGTCGACCACAGCTCCGGCGTCGTCGGTCCGGAACCATCCGGGTTCGGCGAAGGCAGGGTGGTCGGGAAGCCCGCGGTACCCGGACGCGAGCATCGGACCGCCTAGCAGTACTCGCCCGTCGTCGATACGAATCTGCGCTCCGGACAACGGGATTCCGTCGTAGACGCAACCGCCGGACGTTTCGCTCATCCCGTAGGTGCGGACGACGGTGATGCCCGCTTCGGTGGCCTGCGCGAGTACCGGTGCGGGAGTAGCAGCGCCGCCGAGCAGAACCGCGTCGAGCGAAGCCAGAGCCTCGACCGCGGCGCGATCACCGAGTGCCTTGACCAACTGCGTCGGCACCAACGAGGTGTAGCGGCGCGGTCCGCTCATCGCGGCGACAGCGCCCGGCAATGCGGCAGGGTCGAAACCCGCACTGACGTCGACGATCACCGGTTGTGTTCCGGCGAGGACACTGCGCAACAGAACTTGCATCCCGGCGATGTGGTGCGGGGGGAGAACCAGTAACCAGGATCCGGTGCCGCCGAGGCGTTCGTGGGTCGCGTCGCCGCTGGCTCGCAGTGCGCTCGCGGTGAGCATCGCGCCCTTCGGGGTTCCGGTGGTCCCCGACGTGGCGACCACCAGCGAGATGCCGTCGTCGATGGGCTGATCGGGGTGCAGAGCGTCGCTCAGTCGGGCCGTCTCGCGTGCGTCGGCCGCCGGGACGGGAAGCACGGCGTCGTGCACGCCGTCCAGGATCTGCGCGATGGCAGGCAGTACCTCGAAGACCGCCTCACCCTGTGGAACGGCCAGTGTGCGAAGAACGTTCACCGGACGTCCGGTCCAGCCAGCGGCCAACCACCGGCAGCCAGATGGCTTCGTACGCGGTCGACGTCGGTTTCGAGTGGCATCTCGTTGGTGATCTTCGTGATGAGGACCTGGATGTCGGTCTTCTCGATGGGCAGATCGCCGTCCTCGATCAACGCGTCGGCGACGGCGTCGACCTCGGTTTCGGAGAGTCTGCGAGTGAGGAGCGCGAAAAGTGGGATGTAGTCCTGCTCGGGGACGCCATTGGGATAGCCGGCCCGCAACCAGCCGACTATCGACGTGAGGAAGGGCGGAAGGGCCATGACGTCAGCTCACGTCTCGAACTTCGTTGTCGGTGTCCACGTCTTCGATGACCGGCCACCCACCTGCGCGCAGCCTTTCGGTGACACGATCGACGTCGTCCTCGGACGGCTCCTCGTTGAGGATTCCCTCGATGATGGCGCGGATGGTGTCGTAGTCGACATGGCGGTCCGGAACTTCGTGTGCCGACTCGATGGACATCGAAACGACCTGCTCGATCTCCTCGTCCGTCAGACGACGACGGAGAACGGCGAGCAGCGCAAAATGATCCTTGTCCGGGATGCCCTCGGGATACCCGGCACGCAGCCAGTCGAGCACGCTGCGCAATGAATACTTGCTCAAATCCTCGGCCTCATTTTCGTTTCGGTGGTTTCAGTGGTGTGCCGCGACGACCACTCAGAAGACGTGGATTCCGAACGTGCTGGCCAAGAAGTTCTTCATCAACAACAGTATTCCGGCGAAGATCGTGACGAGCACGACCGCAAAACAGAGGTACGCACCCATTTTACCCAGGGTGGACGGTCCTTCGGTGCCGTCGGCGTTCGGCAGACTCAGCGACTTGAGGCCGAAGGCGAAGATCGCCGGCAGTCCGGCTCCGAAGAGCAGTCCGACTGCCACTACCTGCCAGAGCGAATCGAGGGTATCGGTGAGTAGATGCATTCTCTTGCGCCCCTTTCAGGAGTTGCGAGTGGGTTCGGTGGACGGAGTGGGATCAGCAGTCGGAATCTCGCGAGCCGTCGCATCCGGATTCTCGTCCCATTCGGCGGTCACGTTGGCGGCGTCTACGGGTTCCTTACGCGAACGCAGGTACATGAAGATCGCGAACGCGATGAGGGCAGCGAAGACGACGAGCACGCCGGCCAGGCCGCCGATCAGATGCGCGAGTGCCCAGCAGATGGCGCCGACCACTGCGGCCGACGGCAAGGTGATCAACCAGGCGGCGGCCATCCGGCCTGCGACGCCCCAGCGGACCTCGGCGCCCTTGCGCCCGATGCCGGTACCGAGGATCGATCCGGTGGCGACGTGGGTGGTCGAGAGGGGGAGTCCGAGGTGGCTCGACGTGAGAATGATGGCTGCGGACGACGCTTCGGCTGCCAGACCCTGCGGCGCTGCGATCTCGACAAGGCCCTTGCCCAGGGTGCGGATGATGCGCCAACCGCCCAGGTAGGTGCCGAGAGCGATCGCGACGGCACAGGTGAACTTCACCCAGAACGGCATCTCGGTCTCGGCGGTGATGGTGCCGTGAGCGACCAGGGCCAAAAAGATGACGCCCATAGTCTTCTGGGCGTCATTGGTGCCGTGCGCAAGTGAGATCAATGAGGCGGTGCCGATCTGGCCGAAACGGAAACCGCGCTCACGCTCGTCTTCCTTGACGGATGCGGTGATTCGGTACACGAGCTTGGTACCGACGCCTGCGACCAGGGCCGCGACGACCGGCGCGAGGATCGCGGGGACGACGACCTTGGTCAGAACTCCACCCCACTCGACGCCGCCCATACCGATGGAGGCGATTGCGGCGCCGATCAATCCGCCGAACAGTGCGTGTGAGGAGCTCGACGGCAATCCGAGCAGCCAGGTCGCCAGATTCCAGATGATTCCGCCGACGAGACCGGCGAAGACGATCAGCAGCAGATCCTGCCCACTGACCGCGCCGAGGTTGACGACGCCTTTGGCCACGGTCGCAGCGACCTCGACGGACAGGAACGCACCGACCAGGTTCAGGATCGCGGAAAGTGTGACCGCAACTTTGGGCTTGAGTGCTCCGGTCGCGATGGAGGTGGCCATTGCGTTACCGGTGTCGTGAAAACCATTCGTGAAATCGAACGCGAGGGCGGTGACAACTACCACCAGGAGGATTACGAGCTCTGCGGTCACAACGTGAATTGTGCGTATCGAACGCGTAAAAGTACAGCGAACGGGATGCGAACAGGGGCTCCGCGGAGTACGTCCCCGCGCGTGGGCTGCGGCGCTGCCGTTCGCGATGTGTTCAGCGCCACGAAATCGGAACCCTGTGTGGGACCTCACTTTTTGGTCTCACTCACCGGGAAGGCACATTCGGACCGTTTTAAACGCTGATTACCTACGGGCACCGAGCGCACCGGAACAGGGGTTTCACCCCTGTTTCTCGGTGTCTGTCAGTGAGAAGGAGAGCTCCGACCGTGAAGCCCAACAAGTCCACGAAGCTGATCGTGGCACTCGCCGCGACCGCCGTTCTGGCGTCAGCCTGCGCATCGAATCGTGGTGACGATCCCTACGCCGTCGCTGTCGGCGGACCCGGCGTCAGCGCAGACCTTGCGTCGAGCACATCCGACGCGAAGTTCGGCACCCTCGATTCGCCCTGTGGTGAAGGCGACGCCACCGGCGCAACCGATCAAGGCGTCAGCGACACCGAGATCAAGATCGGGTTCGGTGACGACCGCGGTTATGTGAAGTCTCCTGGGCTGAACAAGGAAATGAGCGATGCGGTGAACGCGCTCATCTCTTGGTGCAACGATCAGGGCGGCATCAACGGCCGCAAGGTTGTCGGTACCGACTACGACGCCGCGATGACGCAGGCCAACTCGGTCATGCAGGAAGCGTGCGCGAGCCAGTTCATGATGGTCGGCTACGGCTTCGCGATGGATCAGACCGCCGAGCAGACGCGTGTCGCGTGCAACCTGGTGTCCGTGCCAGGCTTCACCGTGTCACCCGACGCAGCCAACGGACCGATGACATTCCAGGGTGTCCCGTTCCCGGTCGACTACGCGAACGGTTCGCAGTGGTTCCAGATGGCCGAGATGCACCCCGATCTGGTAAACGACTTCGACGTCGTCAACAGCACGATGCCCACGATCATCAGCTCCACCACGAAGATTCGCTCGATCGCCGAGGCTGCGGGTTTCAAGCTCAAGGATTGCGGCGTCACCCTCAACTACGAGGGGGAATCGAGCTATGTGCCGTTCGCCGAGAAGTACAAGGAGTGCGGCGCGAAGGGGATCTGGACGTCACGATCGGCGAGCCCGTCGGAGCTGAACTTCGTGAAGGCGCTCGATCAGGTCGGGATCGATCCCATCTTCTTCGGTGAAGCCACCTGGTACGGCGCGACCGTCTCCGATTGGAACAAGGACACCGGACTGCTCGACAACCTCAACGCGGGCATGACCTTCCAGATGCTCGAGAACGCGGACAAGGTGCCCGCAGTGAAGAAGTACGTGGATCTGGTCTCCGAGCAGGGTGGCAAGACCGCGCTCCTCGGTATGCAGGCGGCGTCGTCGTTCCTGCTGTGGGCGGCCGCCGCGGACGAGTGCGGTAGCGATCTGACGCGTCAGTGCATGGTGAACGAACTCTCGAACATTCACGAGTGGGACGGCGGCGGATTGCACGCCGTCACCGATCCCGGCAAGAACATGCCGGCCACCTGCGGACTCATGACCTCTCTGAAGGGCAGTACCTACGCGCAGGCGTTCCCGTCCACCGCGGGCGAATTCAAGTGTGACCCCAAGTACCTCGTCGCGACCGACAAGAGCACCTGGGGAACCGAACTCGGCGCTGACCGCGTGTCGACGAAGTACCAGAACGCCAACGTCATCAAGCCGCAGTCCTGATTCTTCCGACTCGGGCGGCGAGCGCCAACCGCCGCCCGAGTCCCTAACGAGGGTTCAGCCATGAACACTTTTGTCACTTTCACGATCCTGGGCCTGGTCCTGGGGTCGGTGTACGCGATCGCCGCCTCCGGGCTGGTACTCACGTACAACACGTCAGGCATCTTCAACTTCGCGCACGGTGCACAGGCAATGCTCGGTGCGTTCATCTACTGGCAGTTGCGCTACGGCTGGGAACTTCCCACCGTCGTCGCTTTGCTGATTTCACTCGTCCTGGTCGGGCCACTGATGGGCCTCGGCCTCTACGTCCTGATCATGAAGGGTCTGCGCGATACCGCCGAGGTCACCAAAATCGTTGTGACGGTCTCGATCCTGCTCGGAATGCTCTCGATCTCGCACTGGTTCTGGCACCCCGAGACCGCTCGGACGATGCAGATGTTCTTCGGCGACCAGTCCAAGATCACGGTGTTCGGCGCGAGCATCCGCTACCACGAGTTGATCTGCATCCTCGTTGCGATCGCCATCGCCGTCGGCCTGCGCATCCTGTTCACGCGCACCCGCGCCGGTGTCGCGATGCGCGGCGTCGTCGACGATCCGGAACTGTTGCGCCTCAACGGCCACAATCCGGAGCGTCTTGCGGCACTGTCCTGGGCGATGGGTTCGACGCTCGCAGTCCTGGCCGGCATCCTGATCACCCCGATCAGTGGCGGCACACTCGAGGCGAACATGTTGACACTCTTGGTGATCGACGCGTTTGCCGCGGCCATGTTCGGCCGGTTGCGCAGCATTCCGCGCACGTTCGTCGGCGCCGTGGTCCTCGGGCTTGCCGGTACGTACGTATTGGCATACTTCCCGACGAGTTGGAGTTGGACATCGAATTTCCGTGTCTCCCTACCGATGATCGCGCTGTTCGTGGTGCTGATCGTGCTCCCACAGGACCGCTTGCGTGGCGCGGTCACCCGTACTCGCGAGCGTTACCACGTGCCGAGCGTGCGCAAGGCCGTCGTCTGGGGCGTGGCCCTGATCGTCATCGTCTACCTGATCCGTCTGCTGATGGTGACCTCCGCCGTCACCACACTGACCATCGGAATGACGTTCGCGATCATCGCGCTCTCGCTCACACTCCTCACCGGCTACGCGGGTGAATTGAACTTGGCGCCGGTGTCTTTCGGCGCCATCGCGACCATCGTGGCCTTCCACTTCGGGATCTCCGGTTCCGGGTTGGCTGCGCACCTCAACCTGTGGGGCATCGTCGTCGGAGTCCTCGTCACCGCAGTCATCGGTGGCCTCGTCGCCCTACCGGCGCTGCGGCTGAGAGGGCTGTATCTCGCGCTGGCAACCATGGCCTTCGGAGTGTTCCTCTCCAACATGGTTCTTCGTGACACCACCGAACACGAGATGTTCGGCATGAAGTACTCGCTGTTCAAGGACGGGAACATCGCCCTCCCTCCGCTGAAGATCGGTCCGCTCGATCTGAGCAACGAGACGGTGTTCCTGATGACCGTGACCGCGCTGTTCTCGATACTCGGCGTCGGCGTCATCGCGTTGCGTAACAGCGGCTACGGGCGCCGACTCGCTGCGATGAAGGACAGCCCGGCCGGTTCGGCCATGCTCGGACAGAGCCTGGTTCGGCTCAAGCTGAGCGTCTTCATGATCTCTTCGGGGATCGCCGGTCTCGGCGGCATTCTGATGTCGAGCGCCATGGGGTCCGTCTCGGGCGAGAGCTTTGCCATCATGGTCAGCCTCTCGCTGCTCATGCTGACCGTCGTCGCGGGTATCGGATACGTCACCGGCGCCCTGTTCGGTGGACTGATGGCCGGAATCGGGTTTGCGGTCATCATGGTCTCGTTCACCAATCTGGCTTCGGCGCAACCGGAGTTGGAGGAAATGTGGCTGCTCTTCGGCAACATCGCGGCAGTCAGCCCGGCACTGATCGGCATCGGCGTCGGCGCGAACCCCAGCGGAACGGTCCACAGCGTGATCGAGGGCTACCGACGGCTCGCCGGTGCCAAGCCTGTTCTGATCGGCGGCGCCGCAGTCGTTCTGCTGACCTACGTCCTTGCTCTGACCGGTGTACTCGGCAACTGGTGGTTCGCGTCCATCACGATCGCGGTGGTGTTCATGCTGCCGGTGATCGGTGAGATGGTCATGCCCAGCGCGGTTCTCACTCCGGAGGAACTGGCCGCCAAAGCGACAGTCGTTCCCGAGGACATCGGGATCGATGTCCCGTACAGCCCCGAGATCCGTGACGAGATCGACCGCGAACTGGGGATTACTCAGTACCAGGGTGGCTCGCCGAAGGAGTTGACCGTCCATGTCTGATACACCACTTCTCGAAACGCGCGGTGTGAGCGTTCGTTTCGGTGGACACGTCGCGGTCAAGGACGTTTCGCTCACCGTGCAACCCGGCACCGTGACAGGACTCATCGGACCGAACGGTGCCGGCAAGACGACGCTCTTCAACACCATCACCGGGCTGCAGAAACCCACCTCCGGTCAGGTGTTCCTCGGTGGCGTCGACGTGACGAAGCTGCCGCCGCACAAGCGGGCGGGGCGCGGGCTGGCACGTACCTTCCAGCGGCTCGAACTGTTCGTCTCGCTGTCGGTGCGTGACAACCTGCGCGTCGCGGGAGACATCCACAAGGCGAACGGCCGCAACAAGATCGACGTGGACGGCGAGACCGATCGCCTGCTGGAGCTGACCGGGCTCACGGATGTCGCGGACAAGGACGTCGCGGACATCCCCACCGGACGGGCTCGCGTCGTCGAAGTTGCACGAGCCCTCATGACCGACCCGCGAGTGCTTCTGCTCGACGAACCGGCCTCGGGTCAGACGGAGCAGGAAACCGAGGTCTTTGCCGAGATGCTCACCGAACTTGCTGCGGGTGGACTCGGAATCTGTCTGGTGGAGCACGACATTCCGCTGGTGATGAAAGTGTGCTCGACCATCCACGTGCTCGACTACGGCGCAGTCCTCGCCTCGGGTGATCCGGAGAAGATCCGGACGGATCCGGAAGTGATCGCGGCCTACATCGGGACCGAGGAGGAGGCGGTATGACTTCAGCGAAAATTGGCGAGGCGAAAATCGACGAGGGTATACGCAGCCCCGACCGCGCCGAACCGTTGCTCGAACTGTCCGGTGTCCGCGCCGGTTACGGATCCATCGAAGTTCTGCACGGGGTGGATCTGGTACTCGAACCGGGCGCCGTGGTGGCGCTACTCGGACCCAACGGCGGCGGCAAGACGTCGACGCTCAAGATCTGCTCGGGCGTCCTTCCGGTCACCCGCGGCGAGTTCCGGCTCGCGGGCCAGGTCGTGAACGGAGTCGAGCCTTCGGAGTTGGCTCGGCTGGGGGTCTGCTCCATCCCCGAAGGACGCGGGATCTTCGCCAACCTCACTGTGCGGGAAAACCTGTGGATCGCCACCGGAACGGGCGTCGGGCTGGCCGAACTCGAAGAGGTTGCGTACGGCAGGTTCCCGATCCTGGGGGAGCGGCGCGGACAGTTGGCCGGATCGATGTCCGGTGGTGAGCAGCAGATGCTGGCGCTGTCACGGGCACTCGGCACTCACCCGACGGTGCTCCTGCTCGACGAGCTGTCGATGGGTCTCGCACCTCGAATCGTCTCGCAGATGTACGACGTCGTCGGCTCGCTTGCAGCCGAAGGCATTTCCATTCTCGTCGCCGAGCAGTTCGCACGAGCGGTGCTGCCCATCGCGACCTCGGCCGCACTGATGTTGCAGGGACGCGTCGTCAAGACCGGCGATCCACACGACATCGAAAACGAACTTTCTACCAGTTATCTAGGAGGATGACGATGACTACTCTCGCCGAAGATCGCCGTGAGGAATTCAAGAAGAACATCGCAGAGTTGAAGCTGGACAAGAAGCAGGCAGGCGGCGACGCGGCGACGCGCATCGCGGGCCTGGTGCTCATGGTCGTCGGAGTGGTCGGCGCCTTCGTCGTCTACATCTCTTCGCTGACGCTCTCGGACCTGCGGGATCTGGTGTCGTACCAGATCCTCACCGTGGTTTTCCTCGCCCTGACAGTGGTCGGTGCCGCACTCTTCCTGGCCGCATCGGTGGCAAAGGTGCTGCGGCTGTGGTTGGTTCGCCAACTGCTCGAGGGCCAGGCACAGACAGATCAGATCTCTCAGGCGCTGAGCACGCGCAACTGATCTCTGCGAAGAACCGACAGATGCCCGCCACGAAAGTCGTGGCGGGCATCTGTCACTGCTCGGCTACAGCGGTGTCTCGACTACCGCGGTGTCTCGACTACGCGGACGGTGGCCGGGAATCGCGTCGGATGGGATGGTCCTCCGGGATCTGCACCATCACGATCGGTGTCCCGTCCGGGTCGGCGATCCACATCTCGTGTAGACCCCACGGTTCCTGTCTTGCCTCGCGCGCGATCTTGACCCCGGCGAGAACCAGTTCGGTCTGAACGGCAGTGAGGTCCCGGACCTGCAGCCAGATCGCGCCGCGAAAGCCGCCCTCGCCGGTGCCGCCGTGCGCAGCGACTTCGATCAGCCCTTGGCCGGCGAAGAAGACTGTGCCGCCGGGATATTCACGAGCGATCGCCAGACCGAGGGTGTCTCGGTAGAAGCTCAGCGTTCGTTCGTACTCGCTCGGGCGCAATATCGTCCGACTGCTCAGAATCTCCACGTCCGACCTCCCTCTCGCACCTACTGTGTCAGAAATACCAGGGATATGGTGACCAGTCGGGATCACGCTTTTCGAGGAACGAGTCACGACCCTCGACGGCCTCGTCGGTCATGTACGCCAAACGTGTTGCCTCACCGGCGAACAGCTGCTGGCCGACCAACCCGTCGTCCTGCAGGTTGAACGCGTACTTGAGCATCCGCTGTGCCTGCGGCGACTTGCCGTTGATCTTGCCGGCCCAGTCGATCGCGACGTTTTCGAGTTCAGCGTGGTCGACAACCTTGTTGACCGCGCCCATCTGATGCATTTCCTCGGCGGTGTACGTCTCACCCAGGAAGAAGATCTCGCGAGCGAACTTCTGGCCCACCATCTTTGCCAGATAGGCGCTGCCGTAGCCGCCGTCGAAGCTTCCGACGTCGGCGTCGGTCTGCTTGAACCGTGCGTGCTCGCGGCTGGCGAGCGTCAGGTCGCACACCACGTGCAGGCTGTGGCCGCCGCCCGCAGCCCAGCCGTTGACCAGGCAGATCACGACCTTCGGCATGAAGCGGATCAAGCGCTGGACCTCGAGGATGTGCAGGCGCCCGGCGCGTGCTTTGTCGACGGTGTCCGCCGTTTCACCTTCGGCGTACTGGTAGCCGCTGCGACCACGGATGCGCTGGTCTCCGCCGGAGCAGAACGCCCAACCGCCGTCCTTCTCGCTCGGTCCGTTGCCGGTCAGGAGCACCGCTCCCACGTCGGAGGTCATCCGGGCGTGATCGAGCGCGCGGTACAACTCGTCGACGGTGTGCGGGCGGAACGCATTACGCACTTCCGGTCGGTCGAAGGCGACGCGAACGGTGCCTTGACTGACGTGCCGGTGGTACGTGATGTCGGTGAGGTTCTCGAATCCGGGGACAGGGCGCCAGAGCTGCGGGTTGAAGGTCACCTCAGCCACGATAGAGGCACGGCTCGCGCGTCTAACGGATACCTGAGGTAGAACACGTTCCCGGGCGCGCTAACGTGCAGGTCATGAGCGAACAAACCGCAGACGGCACGGAGATCGTCACAGACGGTGAGAAGCGGGGCGGATTTCCACGGTTCCGGCACACTCCCGCAGGTCCGGACTTCGGCCGCTTCGTCGAAGCGATGCGCAGGTTGCAGGACCTTGCCGTCTCGACCAATGTTCCCGACGACGTACTCGCAGACATCGCTACGCAAGCCGAAGAGCTTGCCGATCGGTTGACTCCGTACGAGGTCCCGGAAGGCAAGTCGCCCGCAGGCTCGAACATCCAACTGCCCGGACGCGGCAGCCTCCTCATGCTCCCGTGGATGGTCGAGAAGTTCGACACCGAAGGAGTCCGCAGTACCGGCGTCTTCCGTCGCTACCACCTGGGCGGCAACGGCGCCGCTCACGGCGGTGTCCTGCCCTTGCTGTTCGACGACGTCTTCGGGATGACGGTCCACGCGGGTGGCCGTCCGATCTCCCGCACCGGCTACCTCCACATCAATTACCGCGCGATCACTCCGCTCAATCAACAACTGGTGATCGAGGGGCAGGTGGATCGGGTCGAGGGTCGCAAGACTTTTGTCAGCGCGCGCCTGACCGATCTCGACGGCAAGCTCCTCGCCGACGGTGAGGCGCTCATGATCGAACTGCTTCCGGGACAGCCCTGACATGTTCCCCTCGTTCGACGATCTGATCGCGGACGCCGTGGTGCTCGCACTACCGATGCGAGTTCGCTTTCGCGGCATCACGACTCGTGAGGCCCTGCTCGTTCGCGGCCCGGCCGGGTGGGGAGAATTCGCACCCTTCGTCGAGTACGACGACGACGAGGCGTCGCAGTGGCTGCTCGCGGGTATCGAAGCGGCGTGGCTGGGTCCGCCGCCTGCGCTTCGTGACGCAGTTCCCGTCAACGCGACCGTGCCGGCGATCGACGCGTCTGCCGTTCCGGAATTGCTGGAGCGCTTCCCCGGCGCCCGGACAGCCAAGGTCAAGGTCGCCGAGAAGGGACAGTCGCTGGCGCAGGACGTCGCCCGGGTGAACGAGGTGCGTCGGCACATCCCGAACGTGCGCGTCGACGCCAACGGCGGGTGGAGCGTGGACGAGGCGATCACGGCCTTGCGAGCGATCACCGATGACGGTGAACTCGAATACGCCGAGCAGCCGTGTGCAAGCGTCGAGGAACTGGTCAGGGTCCGCGCCGCGGGGACCGGTGTGCGGATCGCTGCCGACGAGAGCATTCGCCGTGCCGAGGACCCGCTGCGCGTCGTACGAGCGGGGGGAGCGGACGTCGCCGTCGTGAAGGTGCCGCCGCTGGGCGGAATGCGTGCTGTGGTGGCGCTGTCGGCGCAGCTGGCGGACTACGGGGTGCCGGTGGTGGTCTCTAGTGCTCTGGACACGGCTGTGGGGATGTCCGCGGGACTGGCGGCCGCGGCAGCGTTGCCCACCCTTCCGTTTGCCTGCGGACTCGGTACCGGCGGCCTGTTCGTCCGGGATGTCGCGGTCACCGGGGCAGCTGTCGACGGTGCTTTGTCGGTGGGTGCCGTCGAGCCTGATCCGGTTCTGCTCGAGACGCTGGCCGCGCCCGCGGACCGGCGCGACTGGTGGCTGGAGCGGGCTCGGCGCTGCCATCGGATACTCGGCAGTAGGGACCAGCCGAATTTCGTATAGTCTCGGGCGCGACCTGATGAACATCAGTGAAGAATGAAGGGATCGAAAGTGGTTGCAGCTCTGAACGAAACCCTGCTCGAGGAATCACGGGTTCCCGCGGTCGTCGCGGACGTGCAGACCTTGATCGACGCAGAGGTTTCGGATAAGTCGGGGGCCTCAGGGCTGGCTCTCAAGGGTGGCTACGGCGCGGTCAAGAAGGTGAGCCCGTCCATCGTGCCGGACGCCGTCACCGCGCTTCTGCCGGCTTTCGTGGCAAAGCTCGAGCCGTACTGGCAGGAATTCTCGGCTTCCGGTGAAGGCAGCTTCGCCGATTTCATCAGCGCCCGCGGTGACGCGGTTGCCGATTCCCTCCTCGAGGTGACGGACGAGCGTATCGAGGGCAGCGACAAGGCCGTCGTCAAGTCGATGTACTCGAAGCTGCGCGGTTCGGCGAAGAAGCATGTGACTGCAGCTCTGCCGCGTCTGGGCGATGTGATCCAGAAGCACGCTGCATAAGCGAACGTAAAACGACGAGTGGCCCGGGAGTTTCTCTCGGGCCACTCGTCGTTTTCGGTGTGTTTGTCAGTGAGCCGAATGTCCGTGGCGCCAGAAGCCGGTGAAGGTGATGTCGGTTTTGGCGAACTTCCGGTCGTTCACGAGGTGCCGACGCAGCCCGGTGGTGAGTGCCTGTTCGCCGGCGACAAAGGTGTACGACGGCCCCTCGGGCAGTTCGGCGGCGCGGACGGTCTCGAGGGTCAGAACACCCGGCGTCGCGTGTTCGTCCTCGCGAACGAGCCAATGCACGTTGACGTTCGCCAACTCCGGAATGTCTTGCTTGTCTTCGATGTTCGGAATCTCGACGAAGACCTCGGCACGCAGGTCTGCGGGCGCGGATTCCAGAATGCCGATGATCGCGGGAAGTGCACTCTCGTCGCCGACGAGCAGTTGCCACTTGGCCTCGGGTGTGGGGTTGTAGATGCAGCCTTCGTCCAAGAGGGCGACCTCGTCGCCGGCCGACGCGGTGTCCGCCCACGCGGATGCCGGGCCGATGTCGCCGTGATAAGCGAAGTCGATGTCGATCTCCGTGGTCTCGCCGAAGAGACCGGATCCGGCAGCACGGTAGGCGCGAATCGTGTAGTTGCGCACGACGGGTCGCGTGTCCTTGGACATCAACAGGTACTGCGCATACCAGAGATTGCTGGCCGCGCTCGGCAACCGGAGTTCACTCTGGCCGACCTGCGGGATGAACATGCGGAACCACTGATCGGCACCCATCGGAGCGATGGTGGACAGCTCTTCGCCGGCAATGGTCACCCGGATGAAGCTGGGGCTGATTCGTTTGTTCGCCACGACCTGCGCCGACACGATGCTGCGTGAGGCCGGTTTCACGAACTTGGCGCGCTTGGCCATGACTGGTTGCTCCCTGATTATCTGTTACTCGTACCTAATCAGGTAACCCTAACCTGATTTATGGTCGCTGTGGAGTGGTGGGTCTGTCCTTTTCGACGACTTCGGGAGGAAGACCCCACTGCGCTCGGCCAAGTCGGCTCATCGGTGCGATTGCCGCGAAGTCCGGCAGGCCGTCGTCGGCGACAGCCTCGGGACGTACTGCGACCGCCACCACATTTCCCATCACGACAAATGAATTGCCGACCTCGACGACCTGGTGGAGCGTGCATTCGATGGCGATCGGGGAGTCGGCGACCCGGACGGGGCGAACCCGCTCGCTCGGCTCGCTACGGATGTTCAACTCGAGAAACTCGTCGGCCTCGGCGTCGTAGAAGGCGGAACTCTGGTTCACCACGTCGGCAAGCCTGGCAGTCGCCAGGTTGATCACGAATTCGCCGGTCGCTTCGATGTTGCGCAGACTGTCCTTGCGTCCGACCGACGTGAACTGCACGATCGGCGGCGCCGAACTTGCCACGGTGAAAAAGCTGTACGGAGCCAGATTGCCGACGCCGTCCGCCGACAGGGTGGACACCCAGGCAATCGGCCGGGGGACCACCGAAGCGGTGAGTAACTGATAGAACCGACGGGGTTCGAGCTCGGCTGGATCGAAGAGTGTGCGCACCCACACATAATGCCGCTGTCCCCGCCCCTGGGCATGCTTGCGCCCGAACATCTGACACTCTTGAAGGCGTGAATCCGTCCACTGCACAAGCCACAGCCGTCGTCGACGAACTGGTTCGTGGTGGCGTGCGTGAAGTCGTGCTGTGTCCAGGCTCTCGCAACGCGCCCCTCGCATTTGCCCTCCAGGCTGCCGATCTCGACGGCCGGTTGCGTCTGCACATGCGGATCGACGAGCGGACAGCAGGCTTTCTGGCACTCGGACTGGCAATCGCCGGGAAACGACCGGTCCCCATCGTGATGACTTCCGGGACCGCCGTCGCGAATCTCGGACCCGCTGTCCTCGAGGCCAACTACGCGCGAGTGCCGCTGGTGGTCCTGAGCGCCAACCGGCCGTACGAGATGCTCGGCACCGGCGCCAACCAGACCGTCGAGCAGCTCGGGCTCTTCGGCAGTCAAGTCCGCGCAACCATCAGCCTGGGCCTGGCGGAGGACGATTCGACGCAGAACAGCCAGTGGCGCTCGGCGGTCTGCCGGGTCCTCGCCGCTGCCCGCGGAACCCGATCCGGAAACGCGGGTCCGGTGCACTTCGACATTCCACTTCGTGAGCCGCTGGTGCCGGACGTGCACGTGCAGGGACCGGTCCCGGAGGGCCGTCCCGGCGGTGCGGCCTGGACCACCACCCAGAACGCGACGCTCGATGTTCCGGTCGATCTGGACCTCACCGCAGATACGGTGGTCATTTCCGGACACGGCAGCGCACTTCGGCCTGAGCTGGCCGGCCTGCCGACGGTGGCCGAACCGACGGCTCCGATGCACGGGATAGCACTGCATCCACTCGCGCTCTCGCAACTCAAGCCCAAGCAGGCGATCATCACCGGCCGCCCGACGTTGCATCGTCAGGTCTCGAAGGTGCTGGCCGACCCAGGCGTCGACGTCTACGCGCTGACTACCGGGCCGCGCTGGCCGGACGTATCCGGCAACGTACTCGCCACCGGAACCAGAGCAGTGGTCACCGGGACTCCCGATCCCGCCTGGATCGCTCGATGCGCCGCGCTGACCGAACACGCCGAAACTGCCGTCCGCAAGCAACTCGACGCCCACCCCAAGGCCACCGGCCTGCACGTGGCAGCTGCTGTGATGGATGCTCTCGCGGACGGCGACCAGCTTCTGCTCGGCGCATCCAACCCTGTTCGCGACGCGGCACTCGTGAGCTACCCCAAGCCCGCCGTACGGGTGCTGTCGAATCGCGGCGTCGCAGGTATCGACGGCACCGTCTCGGCGGCGGTGGGCGCCGCGTTGGCGTACGAGGGCGGCCGGACCGTCGCTCTCATGGGCGACCTGACATTCCTGCACGACGCTTCCGGGCTGCTGATCGGGACCGGTGAGCCGAGGCCGAGCGACCTCACCATCGTCGTCGCCAACGACGACGGCGGCGGTATCTTCGAGCTCCTCGAACAAGGCGACCCGCAGTACGCCGGCGTCTTCGAGCGAGTGTTCGGAACACCACACGGCATGGACCTCGCTGCGCTGTGCGCGGCCTACCGCGTGCCCCACGCAGCGGTCACCGTCGACGCCCTGGCAACGACGCTGGCGCAACCGGCCAACGGCATTCGTGTGCTCGAGGTCGCGACGGATCGCAGTGGGCTGCGCGAACTCCACGCTTCCGTGCGGGCACAGCTGTGACGCAAACGGTTCTGCGTCGTCTCCGCATCGGCGTACTGGTGGTTGCGGTCGGCATTTCCGTGCTCGCGGTGATCCTGGTTCTCGGTGCCTGGCGCAACGATCGGACCATCGAATCGAACATGGGGACCGCAACTGCCGAGGTGCTCTCGGCAGGCTCGCTACGTTCGGCGATCAGCTTCGTGACACCGGACGGCGCCAACCACAACCCTGAACTCGGCGTGCTCTACCCCACCAATCTGACTGTGGGACAACGCATCGAGGTGGAGTACTCCAAAGCCGACCCTGATTTGGTCCGGGTAGCGGGACGCAACGCGACGGTGGCGCTGATCCCGGCAGGATCGGTGATCGTCGTGACGTGGCTCCTGGCTGGACCGTCGATCTGGTACCTGCGCAAGCGGGAAGCGCAGGCGGCAAGTTCGGCGCCGGTCGCCTCGAGTTAGTTCGCGCTTCGCCCGAACTTCACACGAACATGACGTGGACTTTTCCTGGCCCTGTCACCGTTCTCGGTGTGAGAGTAGCCATCGTTGCGGAGTCATTCCTGCCCAACATGAACGGCGTCACCAACTCGGTACTACGCGTGCTCGAACACCTCGATCGCACTGGCCACGACGCCATGGTCATTGCGCCGGACACCGTCGGATCCGACACCTCTGCCGCCACCGAACACGAAGGCGTTCAGGTGGTTCGGGTGCCAGCCGTCATGGTGCCCAAAGTCAGTTCACTTCCCGTCGGCCTGCCGCAACCACGATTGACCACGGCCGTGCGGACCTTCGCGCCCGACGTCGTCCATCTGGCGTCACCGTTCCTGCTCGGCGCCGGGGGAGTGGCCGTCGCGAAGCGGCTCGGGATCCCGACCGTCGCGGTCTACCAGACCGACGTCGCCGGATTTGCCGAAAGCTACGGTCTCGGCGTCACCAGCCGCGCCGCGTGGGCGTGGACCCGTCGAATCCACAAGAGCTGCAACAGGACACTCGCGCCCTCCACGTCGGCAGTCGACGCCCTCGAAGAGCACGGCATTCCGCGCGTGCACCGATGGGCCCGCGGCGTCGACGCACAACGATTCGCGCCTTCGCGTCGTAGCTCGGTGTTGCGGCAGTCCTGGATCGGCGACAGCGACCGGTTGGTGGTCGGCTTCGTCGGTCGCCTCGCGCCCGAAAAGCACGTCGAACGATTGGCGGCCCTGGCCGGCGATCCCAGTGTGCAGATCGTCGTCGTCGGAGACGGCCCGGACCGCGAGAACCTACGACGACTGATGCCGGACGCGATCTTCACCGGACAACTCGGCGGTACCGCGCTGGCCGACGCCTATGCGAGCCTGGACGTATTCGTTCACCCCGGCGAGCACGAGACCTTCTGCCAGGCGGTCCAGGAAGCCCTCGCGAGCGGTGTGCCTGTCGTCGGACCGGACGCCGGCGGACCACGTGACCTGATCTCGCATTGCCGCAACGGCTACCTCCTGCCGACGGACAGGTTCACCGAACTCCTGCCAAGCGCCGTCGACGCACTTCGTCAGCGTGATCTGCGGGTGCAGTTCGGCTCCGCGGCGAGGCGCTCGGTGCTGCACCGGACCTGGCCGGCAATCTGCGAAGAGTTGCTCCGTCACTACGAGGACGTGCAGGGCCTCGGGCGGCGAACGGGTGCCAGAGCAGCCTGAACGCCCTCGCTGCCCGAGGGTTGGTAGCGTTTCGGGTGTGGCCACTACACACGGAACCCGAGCAACTCTCGAGAAGCAACCGCACGAAGTCGCGTCGATGTTCGACGACGTCGCGGAGCGATACGACCTCACCAACACCGTGCTGTCCTTCGGCCAGGACAAGGGTTGGCGCAAGGCCACCCGCGAAGCCCTCGATCTGAAGCCGGGCGAGAAGGTGCTCGACCTCGCCGCCGGAACCGGAGTCTCGACCGTCGAACTGGGGCGCTCCGGTGCCTGGTGCGTCGCCACCGACTTCTCCAAGGGCATGCTCAAGGCCGGAATCTCGCGCAAAGTTCCGATGGTCGCAGGTGACGCGATGTACCTGCCCTACGCCGACAACGTGTTCGACGCCGCGACGATTTCCTTCGGTCTGCGCAACGTCTCCGACTTCGAAGCCGGACTGCGTGAGATCGCCCGCGTCACCAAGCCGGGCGGACGTCTCGTCGTCAGCGAGTTCTCGACGCCCGTCTTCGGGCCCTTCCGCACGGTCTACATGGAATACCTCATGAAGGCGCTCCCGCAGGTCGCACGCACCGTCAGCAGCAACCCCGACGCCTACGTCTACCTCGCCGAATCGATCCGTGCCTGGCCGACCCAGGAAGAGTTGGCCCGCAAGATCGAGGCTGCCGGCTGGAAGAACGTCAAGTGGCGCAACCTCACCGGCGGCATCGTGGCGCTGCATTACGCCACTGCCTGAACTGCTGTGCGCCTTTATCAACCCCCGGCGGTTAATAAAGGCGCACAGCACTTGCTCAACCGAACAGCGGTCGGGAGTCGATCCTCCTCGACGCGGCCCCCGACGCCCGCCAGGCCTTCGCCGTCAGATCGGCGTCGGCGTCGGTGACGAGGTTCCCCATCACCCGAACGGCGACCGTCATCAGTGCCCGTGAGCGCATCGCGATCGGACCCGACGCGGGCAGGAACTGCGGAACCGTCAGCAGGCCTGCGAGCCGGCGCGCGACCGAGAACGCCTGCCCGTAGTGCTCCCGAAGCACGGTCGGCCACAGCTCCGTCAGATCGTCGGCGCCGAGCTGTTCGACCACCAGACGTCCGCCTTCGAGGCCGTAGTCGATGCCCTCACCGTTGAGCGGGTTCACACACGCTGCGGCGTCGCCGATCACGGCCCAGTTGCGTCCGGCGATGTTGGAAACGGCTCCACCCATGGGTAGCAAAGCCGAAGCGACGGAATGTATTTCGCTGCTCCACTGCCACTCGCTTCGGCGCTGATCGGTGTAGAGGTCCAGCAAGGGTCGCAGGGCACCTGGTGCCGGGCGCCTGGACGTCGCCAGTGTCCCGACGCCGATGTTCACCTCGCCGGTACCGAGCGGGAAGATCCAGCCGTACCCCGCCTGCAACGTGCCCTCCGCGTCCCGCAGTTCCAGATGCGAGGTGATCCACGGGTCGGCGCTGCGCGGCGTAGCGACGTACGCGCGTGCCGCGACGCCGTACGCGGTGTCCCGGTGCCACTGCCGTCCCAGCTTCTTGCCGAGCGTCGAGCGAACGCCGTCGGCGATGATCAGCGTCCGGCAACGAAGAGTGCTTCGTCCCGAGGGGCCGGCGAGTACGACGGCGGCTACTCGATCACCGTCGAGTTCGACGTCGACGGCCTTGGTGCCCTCGACCATGACCGCGCCCGATTCGACGGCGCACCGGCGAATGGCGTCGTCGAGTTCGGTGCGGGGGATCGCACTGCCGATCGGCGGGAACGACGTCCCTGGCCACTCGAGTTCGAGTTCTTGTCCGAAGCCGGATAACCGTAGTCCCTTGTTCGTCGTGTGTGACCGAACCCACTCGCCGAGGCCGAGGAGATCCAGTTCGGCTACGGCGCGCGGAGTGAGTCCATCACCACAAGTCTTGTCTCGCGGGAACACGGCAGCGTCCACCAGCACGACGTCTCGGCCGCTGCGGGCGGCCCATGCCGCGGCCGAAGAACCCGCGGGACCTGCGCCGATGACCACAATGTCGGTTTCGGTCGGAAGCGTATCGACGACGGGGGACTGCTCTTCTACGGACACACTCACATCTTCCCAGGCTCGCGATCGCCACCGTGGCGAGGCCGTCCCGAGTGCGAACCGCTAGGTTCACTACCGTGGGAACCGAGCCGTCACTGACGACAGGAATGGGTACTGACATCGTGAGCACCGAAAAGACTGCTGCCGACGCAACCGCATCGAGCACCGTCGTTGCAGGCATCGACCTGGGCGACGAACAGCTCGCCGCAGTAGTGCGTGGTGGACTCTCCGATGTCGAGGAGTTGTTGGTCAGCGAGCTGTCCGACGGCGAAGACTTCCTCACCGAGGCCGCGCTGCATCTCGCGCGAGCCGGGGGAAAGCGCTTCCGTCCGTTGTTCACGATCCTGACCGCGCAACTCGGACCGGTGCCGAACGATCCGTCGATCATCACCGCAGCGACTGTCACCGAACTCGTTCACCTGGCGACGCTCTATCACGACGACGTCATGGACGAGGCGTCCATGCGGCGCGGAGCACCCAGCGCCAACGCCCGCTGGGGAAACAGCGTCGCGATCCTGGCCGGCGACTATCTGTTCGCGCACGCATCACGCCTGGTGTCGACGCTCGGACCCGAGGCCGTTCGGATCATCGCCGAAACATTCGCCGAACTGGTCACCGGCCAGATGCGCGAGACGATCGGTGTCAAGAAGGAGCAGGATCCGGTCGAGCACTACCTCAAGGTCGTGTGGGAGAAGACCGGTTCGCTGATCGCTGCTTCGGGACGCTTCGGCGGCACCTTCTCCGGCGCCGACGCAGCTCACATCGAGCGCCTCGAGCGCCTGGGTGACGCCGTCGGCACCGCGTTCCAGATCTCCGACGACATCATCGACATCTCGTCCGTCTCGGCGCAGTCCGGCAAGACTCCGGGCACCGACCTGCGCGAGGGTGTCCACACCCTGCCCGTCCTGTACGCGTTCCGCGAAGAAGGGGCCGACGCAGATCGCCTGCGGGAGCTGCTCGCGGGCCCGGTTACCGAAGATGCCCTGGTAGAAGAAGCTCTCGAACTGCTCGAGCGTTCGCCGGGCATGGTCAAGGCGAAGGCAAAGCTGGGCGAGTATGCCGTCGCGGCGAAAGCTCAGTTGGCTGAGCTCCCGCAGGGACCGGCCAACGAAGCGCTCGTGCGTCTCGTCGATTACACGATCGAACGAGTCGGCTGACACCTCGGCGAATCGGGGCTACCGGGTGGAAACCCCGACAGTCACTGGGTGGGAACCCTGATGACCCTGTCCTTCGTTGACTGAACAGAACCGGTGCATACACCGGGGAGTTCGGGTGAGCCTTCGGCTCCAGCGAGGCAAGAGGTGAGCGGTTTGCACGGCTACGCGAACGGTGCGAAGACATTCGGCTTGTTGGTGGGGATGTCGGCGCTGATCGTCTTCATCGGCTCGCTGTTCAACAGCCCGTTCCTTCTGTGGGGATCCGTTCTGTTTGCCGTCGGCATGAATGCCTACGTGTACTTCAACAGCGACAAGCTGGCGCTTCGATCGATGCGCGCCCAGCCCATCACCGAGGTCGAGGCACCGGCGATCTACCGGATCGTGCGCGAACTCGCCACGACGGCGCACCAACCGATGCCCAGGCTGTACGTCAGCCCCACGAACGCCCCGAACGCGTTTGCCACCGGTCGTAGCCCTCGGCATGCCGCGGTGTGCGTGACCAGCGGCATCATGCAGATCCTGAACGAACGCGAACTGCGTGCCGTGCTCGGGCACGAACTCTCCCACGTCTACAACCGGGACATTTTGATCTCGTCCGTGGCCGGCGCGATGGCCAGCGTCATCTCTGGCCTGGCCAACTTCGCGATGTACGCGAGCATCTTCGGCGGCCGAGGGAACGGGCAGGGAAGCAATCCGATCGCGCTGCTGCTCGTCTCCCTACTGGGACCGATCGCGGCAACCGTGGTCAAGCTGGCCGTCTCGCGCTCTCGCGAGTACCAGGCGGATCAATCAGGAGCCGAGCTCACCGGTGACCCGCTCGCGTTGGCGTCGGCGCTGCGCAAGCTCGAGTCTGGCGTCGCAGCCGCGCCGTTGCCGCCTGAGCCCAAGCTCGCGGCGCAGTCCCACCTGATGATCGCCAACCCCTTCAGGGCGGGGGACAAGGTCAGCAAGCTGTTCTCGACGCATCCGCCCATGGCGGACCGGATCGAGCGTTTGGAGAAGATGGCGGGGATGTAGGGGCCTTCGGCCCCTGTGAGCCTTTCTGTTCGTCGGAACTACCAAAAAGGCGCACAGGGGCGCAGCCCCTACTACCGGTAGTTCACGAACTGCAGGGCGATCCCGAAGTCCTCACCCTTGAGCAGGGAGATGACGCCCTGGAGGTCGTCGCGCTTCTTGCTGCTCACACGAAGTTCCTCACCCTGGATCTGCGCCTTGACGCCCTTGGGGCCCTCGTCGCGAATCTTCTTGGTGATCTTCTTCGCGTTCTCGCTGCTGATGCCCTGGACCAAGGTTCCGGACAACTTGTAGATCTTTCCGGACTGCGCCGGCTCGCCGGCATCGAATGCCTTCAGCGAGATGTCGCGACGGATCAACTTCTCCTTGAACACGTCGAGGGCGGCCAGCAGTCGCTCCTCGGTGTCGGCGTTCAACGTGATCGTCTCTTCACCAGACCACTCGATCGACGCTCCCGTGTTTCGGAAGTCGAAACGCGTGGTCAACTCCTTGGCAGCCTGATGCAGGGCGTTGTCCACCTCTTGACGGTCAACCTTGCTCACCACGTCGAAGGACGAATCAGCCACTTCACACTCCCGCTTTCCGGTAGTTCACGAACATCGAGTTCCGCCCACCTTCCATACCGGTGGACACCTCGACGTTATCGGGTCGGCACCGCCCGTTACCACCCGGTTTGCAAAATGGGGGTGTGTTCGTTGTATTCTTCTCACCGCACCGAGGAAGCCGTTTTCGGCCGCCGCACGTCGCGATATACTTGCGAATGCGCCGGATCGAAGCCTGGTGCAAGCACGGCAGATTGCCCGAGCGGCCAATGGGAGCGGACTGTAAATCCGTCGGCTTATGCCTACGTAGGTTCGAATCCTACATCTGCCACACCAAGTCAGCCCCGATTCTTTTCGCGAGAGTCGGGGCTGACTTTTTTGTGCGTGTACCGAGGTCGAGCGCGCGTTGGCGACGCAGGCGCCGGCTTCGGCTCAGGGGTGTCGGGGGCTCAGGGCCTCGGGATGGGCACCGGGGGATGGTTTCAGGGGAGTGCAGGGTCGAGCTGGTTCCCGCAAAGCCCTCGCCAGCGGCCCCGATCGGTGCAACAATGGGCTCCGGCACCATTTTTGCCCCGATGACCAGCGGATTTGGTGCTGGCGCTCGTTCGTGTGTAATCTTTCGGAGGCTTCAAGAGAGCGGCAACGCGCTCCTGAGCCACGCCCCCTTAGCTCAGTCGGTAGAGCGTTTCCATGGTAAGGAAAAGGTCAACGGTTCGATTCCGTTAGGGGGCTCGCTGGATTGTGGTGCCGTGCTTTCCGCGCGACACTCGACACCGAGGCGGTGTAGCTCAGTTGGTAGAGCAAACGACTCATAATCGTTGCGTCGCCGGTTCAAGTCCGGTCACCGCTACACAATATGCATGATCCACCCTGATTGCTCGTAATCAGATACACCCGAAAGAAGGCATCCCGTGGCCTCCTCGACCGACGTTCGGCCCAAGATCACCTTGGCCTGCGAGGTATGCAAGCACCGCAACTACATCACCAAGAAGAATCGGCGCAACGACCCCGATCGCCTGGAGCTCAAGAAGTTCTGCCCCAACTGCGGAACCCACCAGTCGCATCGCGAGTCGAAGTAGTAAGTCCTTAACAGGACGACGATTTTCGCGGAAGACCCTCTCTGGGCCTGCGTCTTCGGGTCCTAGCTAGAAGAGAGTCTCACCGCGTGACAGATTTGCAAGAGAACCAGGCAGCGGCCGAGGTCCCTACGGACCCGGCCGCTCATGCCGTCCAGATGGTCGGTCACCACTATCGTGTCGAAGACTTCTACGAGGTCGGACGCGAGAAGGTGCGCGAGTTCGCTCGCGCCGTCCAGGACGCCCATCCCGCGCACTACGACGAGTCGGCAGCCAAGGGCCTCGGATACGACGGCCTGATCGCTCCCATCACGTTCGTCGCCATCGTGGGTGCCATTGCTCAGCGGCGTCTGTTCGAAGAGATCGTCACAGGCTACGACCTGAGTCAGATTCTTCAGACCGATCAGCGCTTGGTGCTGCACAAGCCCATGCAGGTCGGTGACCGACTCTTCTGCGACGTCTTCCTGGATTCGTTCAGGCAGGCCGCAGGTAGCGACATCATCGTGACCAAGAACATCATCACCGATCAGAACGACGAAGCAGTTGTCACCACGTGGACGACGCTTGTTGCTCGAACGGGTGGGGAAGTGGACGAGAACATCGCCCACGCAGTCAAGGACGTGATGATGCATGTCGCTTCGTAAATTTTCCGACGTGAGTGTCGGCGAACTTCTCCCCGAGAAGTCCGTCACCCTGACGCGTGGAAACCTCGCCAACTACGCGGGTGTTTCGGGAGATCCCAATCCGATTCACTTCAGTGACGAGGTCGCACGACTTGCCGGCTTGCCGGACGTCGTCGCGCACGGCATGCTCTCCATGGGCATCGGTGCCGGCTACGTTACCGAATGGCTGGGAGATCCGGGCGCAGTGACCGAGTACAACGTACGGTTCACGAGCCCGGTGATCGTGGCAGCCGACAAGGCTGCCGAGATCGAGTTCACCGCCAAGGTGAAGTCGATCGACGAAGAAAGCAAGACCGCAGTACTGGCAATTGTGGCCAAGTCCGAAGGTAAGAAGATCTTCGGTCGTGCCACTGCCACGGTCCGTCTAGCCTGATCGCAGGGCGGATTGTGTTTGTTCCGGGGCTTTGAAGTACACTGAGATTTCTGGGATTCCTCAGCGCTGCGCGCTGCCCTGAATGTTGCAAGACATTCACCTCGGGTAGCGCGTATGTTGTGTGATCGCAGAACGGTTGATTCAGGCAGGGTCTACCTGTCGAGGTCAACCAAAGGGGCGTAGCTCAACTGGCAGAGCAGCGGTCTCCAAAACCGCAGGTTGCAGGTTCAAGTCCTGTCGCCCCTGCCCCCGGATGCCAGCGACTGAGAGGAACGACGTGAGCGAGGAGCGCGCCAAGCGCGACGCCGACACTTCGGATGCGGAGACTTCACCGTCTGCCGATTCGACCGGTGTCGACGACACTGCAGCTGACGCGACTACGCGTTCCGATCTTTCGTTGGACAAGGACGGTGCCGAGAAGGCTCCCTCCGCATCCAGTGGGGTTTCCAACAAGCCGACCGGCAAGCGCGCTGCACGCGGCGCCTCGGTCAGCGCGTCCACCGTGAAGACTCCGGCCCGGACGGCATCCCGGACATCTTCGGCCAAGCCGACTGCAACGAACCCCGGCAAGAAGCCCAAGGCGAAGAAGGACAACATCTTCAAGCGCCTGCGCAAATTCTTCCGCGAGGTCATCGCAGAACTCCGTAAGGTCATCTGGCCGAACCGCAAGCAGATGATCACCTACACCAGCGTCGTGCTGACGTTCGTGGTCTTCATGGTCGCTTTCATCAGCGGCGTCGATATCGCTGTGATCAAGGGTGTCACCTGGCTGTTCGGCTGATCGCCGTAGCAGTCGGGCGTCTTTGCCTGCGAGCGCGACAAGACCCGACCCGGGTCCGAGTAACGAGAGGAAGCGAGTGCCCCAGTGAGCACCCCCGAGAACGACACGAATGAGGCTTTGGCCGAAGAGCGTGTTTCTGCCGAGGCGGCAGCCGAAGTAGACGTCGTGGTTGCCGAAGGCACCGATGCAGACGTTGCCGAAGGCACTGATGCAGACGCTGCAGCGACCGAGGACGTCATCTCCGACGATGCCGAGAACTCCGACGAGGCCGCTCCCGCCGCCGAGCTCGAGGTCGAGGATCCCGTTGCCGAACTCAAGGCTGCGCTGCGCCGCGCCCCGGGTGACTGGTACGTCATCCACTCGTACGCCGGTTACGAGAACAAGGTCAAGACCAACCTCGAGACTCGCGTTCAGAACCTCGATGTCGGCGACTACATCTTCCAGGTGGAAGTTCCCACCGAAGAGGTCACCGAGATCAAGAACGGCCAGCGCAAGCAGGTCAACCGCAAGGTTCTGCCCGGATACATCCTCGTTCGCATGGAGCTCAACGACGAGTCGTGGGGCGCCGTGCGCAACACGCCTGGTGTCACCGGTTTTGTCGGTGCCACGTCGCGTCCCTCGCCGCTGACCCTCAACGAGGTCGTCAAGTTCCTGCTCCCGCAGCAGGAGCAGAAGAAGCAGCAGGCTGCAGCGGCCGCCGTCGCAGCAGGCGAGGCACCGTCCGAGTCCTTCGGCAAGCCCCTCATCGAGGTCGACTTCGAGGTCGGCGAGTCGGTCACCGTCATGGACGGCCCGTTCGCAACCCTTCCGGCCAGCATCAGCGAGGTCAACGGCGAGCAGCAGAAGCTCAAGGTTCTCGTGTCGATCTTCGGTCGTGAAACCCCGGTTGAGCTCAACTTCAACCAGGTCGCGAAGATCTGACCACCCCAAAACTTGCAATTTGTTCGACGCAAGACACACACCCAAGCTAGAAACTAGGAACTAGAGATGCCCCCAAAGAAGAAGAAGCTCGCCGGGCTCATCAAGCTGCAGATCCAGGCAGGTCAGGCTAACCCTGCACCTCCCGTGGGTCCCGCACTCGGTCAGCACGGCGTGAACATCATGGAGTTCTGCAAGGCCTACAACGCGGCGACTGAGTCCCAGCGCGGCAACGTTGTGCCGGTCGAGATCTCGGTCTACGAAGACCGGACCTTCGATTTCAAGCTGAAGACCCCTCCCGCCGCCAAGCTGCTCCTCAAGGCAGCCGGCGTCGCCAAGGGCTCCGGCGAACCGCACAAGACCAAGGTTGCCTCGGTGACCATGGATCAGGTGCGCGAAATCGCGAAGACCAAGGCTGAAGACCTCAATGCCAATGACATCGAGCAGGCCGCGAAGATCATCGCCGGCACCGCTCGTTCCATGGGCATCACGGTCCAGGGCTGATAGTCCGCTCCACAGCATTACGTGGGAGGGCCGGCCAGGCCCCGACCACAACTGAACCATTCACCACTGCACAGGTAATTCGCTGCAGTGACAAGTAAGGACAGAACAAATGGCAAAGCGCAGCAAGGCGTACCTCGCCGCCGCTGAGAAGATCGACGCAGACAAGCTCTACAGCCCGCTTCAGGCTGCAAAGCTCGCCAAGGAGACGTCGTCCACCAAGATGGATGCAACCGTTGAGGTTGCAGTTCGTCTGGGCGTCGACCCCCGTAAGGCTGACCAGATGGTCCGCGGAACGGTCAACCTGCCCCACGGCACCGGTAAGACCGCTCGCGTCATCGTGTTCGCTGTTGGCGAGAAGGCAGCAGAAGCCGAGGCTGCAGGCGCTGACGTAGTCGGTGCAGAAGACCTGATCGAGCGCATCCAGGGTGGATGGGTCGATTTCGACGCCGCAATCGCGACTCCTGATCAGATGGCCAAGGTCGGCCGCATCGCCCGTGTCCTCGGACCGCGTGGCCTGATGCCGAACCCGAAGACGGGCACCGTTACGGCGGATGTCACCAAGGCTGTCAACGACATCAAGGGCGGAAAGATCAACTTCCGCGTCGACAAGCAGGCCAACCTGCACTTCGTCATCGGCAAGGCATCGTTCGACGATGAGAAGCTGGTGGAGAACTACGGCGCAGCCCTGGACGAGATCCTGCGTGCGAAGCCCTCGTCGGCCAAGGGTCGCTACGTGAAGAAGATCACGGTCTCGACCACCACCGGTCCGGGCATCCCGGTGGATCCGAACCGTACTCGCAACCTCCTCGAGGATGCTGCAGACGCGTAAGCAGTCCGCATACGAACAAGAAGGCCGGCAGGGATCACTCCCTGCCGGCCTTCTTGTCTGTGTCGGGAGGGCCTGCCTCTGCCGGTGGTATCGGTCCAACGGTGGTATCGATCCAACGGTGGCATCATCGGGGTATGCACGAAGCGTTCCAGTTCCTCGGAAACTTTTGGTGGCTGATCTTCGTTTTCGGCGGCACCATCGGTGGGGCGCTGAAGGGTGTCGCGGTTGCCAACGAAAGGCGGATCGAGCGCCGGCAAGAGCGCTTCCGGCTCAAGCAGCAGACCAAGGTCGCCATCGCGCAGGCCAACGCACAACATCACGCCGACGAAGAAACACAGCGCCGAGAGCTGGCCAAGGCAATCGAGCAGCACGATGCGGTCGACGCCCGATGGTTCTCGTATGAGCTCGATCCGGTCACACTGCTCGACACCCCGATGATGACGGACATGCGCGAGCCTTTGACCGCCGATTTTCATCGAGCCAAATATCGTGCCGATCTGCTTCGCCCAGGCAATCCGGAGACGATGATCGGCAACCAGCAGGCACAAACCGAGTACCGCGAGGCGGTGCACGCTTACTCGATCGCCTTCGAAATCGCGGAAGCTGAGGCGAAGCGCCGCCGACGGAGCGGATTCACCCTCGACGAACAGGAGCGCCTGGTACGGGCGCAACGTCTGCTGCGACTGGCCATGGACGAGGGCGCGACGCCACAGGAACGTCAGAGTGCGTACCGGAAGGCCCACAAGGAACTCGATGGACTGCTGGTGTTGCCGGACCGAGCTCGGGCAGCAATCGAACACAAGATCGCCAGGGCTATCGGTGCTTGAAGGAATCGGGTGCGTGACGAACCCGATTTGGTTGTGCAGCGAGCAGTCAGGTAGTCTTCGAGGCGGAGTTCAGTGCTGGATATGAACTTCACCCCAAAATCATGTTCTACCCAAGACCGTTGGTGATTGCACTCAGTGATGGGTGTGGTTGAAAGTCCGGGAGTGCCCGGCGGCCCACGTAGGTGAACGAGGTAGGGGGATAGCTTGATGTAGTGGTTCTACAGTTTGCTTGGTTATGCACTGCCTCGCTTTGCATCGTTACGCTGATTCGTAAGCCTCTTCTTCATGTTTCCTCTGTACGCCCCGTGCGCTTGCGCCGGGGCGTTTTGCATGTCGCGGACTGTGTCTTCTCGGGTTCACCCCGATGAGGTGCAGCGGTTCCTGAGTGGGACAACGACTGTCACGAGAGGAGGCGAAGTATGGCAAAGCCTGAGAAGGTTTCCGCAGTTGCGGAAATCACCGAGCAGTTCAAGGGTTCGACCGCCGCTGTGGTCACGGAATACCGTGGCCTTTCGGTTGGCAACATCACGACACTGCGACGCGCTCTCGGAGAAGGTGCCACCTACTCCGTCGCCAAGAACACCCTGGTCAAGCGTGCCGCCGCAGAGGCTGGCATCGAGGGCCTTGATGACCTGTTCGTTGGTCCGACCGCCATTGCATTCATCAAGGGCGAACCGGTCGACGCTGCGAAGGCTCTGAAGAACTTCGCTAAGGACAACAAGGCGCTCATCATCAAGGGCGGCTACATGGACGGCGCTGCGCTGTCCGTGGAAGAGGTCAACAAGATCGCGGATCTCGAATCCCGCGAAATCCTGTTGGCAAAGCTTGCCGGCGCGATGAAGGGCAACTTGGCGAAGGCCGCAGGCCTGTTCAATGCTCCCGCTTCGCAGATGGCCCGTCTGGCCGCTGCCCTGCAGGAGAAGAAGGCTGCAGAAGGCGGAGCCGCAGAGGCCCCCGCAGAGGCTGCCACCGAGGCTCCGGCCGAGGCCGAAGCCGAAAGCTGATCCGCACCCGCGCATCACTGCTATAACCCCGCCCGGTCGCGGATCAGCGACATGGGACTTACAGGAAGGACCGCCACAATGGCGAAGCTCAGCACCGAAGAGTTGTTGGACCAGTTCAAGGAGCTCACCCTCCTCGAGCTCTCGGAGTTCGTTAAGGCATTCGAGGAGACCTTCGAGGTCACCGCTGCTGCTCCCGTCGCCGTCGCCGCTGCAGGCGCACCGGCTGCCGGCGCAGAAGCTGCTGAAGAGCAGGACGAGTTCGACGTCGTCCTCGAGTCGGCTGGCGACAAGAAGATCCAGGTCATCAAGGTCGTCCGTGAGGTCGTTTCCGGCCTCGGCCTGAAGGAAGCCAAGGACCTCGTCGAGAGCGCTCCGAAGGCCATCCTCGAGAAGGTTGCCAAGGACGCCGCAGAGGCTGCCAAGGAAAAGCTCGAAGCTGCCGGCGCAAAGATCGTCATCAAGTAAGACGGTTTTCCCGCTGCTCTTCGCGAGTAGTAACGAAGAGGGCCACTCCCCACGGGGAGTGGCCCTCTTTTTTTGAACTTTTTTCGCGGGTGATATGCCGGAATTCATGCAGGTGGGAGGGGTGTCCGAACTAGGCTGTGATCTGAATTATGCTTCTTCCCTACTCGTTAGTAGTATTCGCAGTCACGGGTACCACTCCCATGCGATAGAGTGACCCAACCCACACGGGTGCATGCATGCAACGGACGTCGCGGAGGTAATGGTGGGAGTCGAGGTAGCGGTACAAGGACTGACAAAGTCTTTCGGGTCGCAGAGGATTTGGCAGGACGTGTCGTTGACACTTCCCGCGGGTGAGGTCAGCGCACTGCTCGGGCCTTCGGGTACCGGTAAGTCGGTGTTCCTGAAGTCCCTGATCGGACTGCTCCGCCCTGAACAAGGCTCCATCGTCATCGACGGCACGGACATCCTGCAGTGCTCCTCCAAGGAGCTCTACGAGATCCGCAAGCTGTTCGGCGTTCTCTTCCAGGACGGCGCACTGTTCGGCTCGATGAACTTGTACGACAACATCGCCTTCCCGCTTCGTGAGCACACCAAGAAGTCGGAATCCGATATCCGCAAGATCGTGATGGAGAAGTTGGACCTCACGGGTCTGGTCGGCGCCGAGGACAAGCTTCCCGGTGAGATCTCCGGCGGTATGCGCAAGCGTGCCGGTCTGGCGCGTGCACTCGTTCTCGATCCCGAGATCATCCTCGTCGACGAGCCCGACTCCGGTCTGGATCCGGTGCGTACGACGTACATCAGCCAAACGCTGATCGACATCAACGCCCAGTCGGACGCGACGATTCTGATCGTCTCGCACAACATCAACCTCGCACGCACGGTGCCGGACAACATCGGCATGCTCTTCCGTCGTCAGTTGGTGATGTTCGGTCCTCGTGAGGTGCTGCTCACCTCGGACGAGCCCGTCGTCAAGCAGTTCCTCAACGGAACGATGATCGGTCCGATCGGTATGTCGGAGGAGAAGGACGAGGCTCAGATGGCGCACGAGCAGGCGCTCGTCGACGCCGGTCACCACGCCGGTGGTGTCGACGACGTCGAGGGCATCGTGCCGCAGATGAAGGCCACCCCCGGAAACCCGGAGCGTCAGGCTGTTCGTCGTCGCCAGGAGCGCGTCCGTCAGATCATGCACACCCTCCCAGCTAACGCACAGGCGGCGATTCAGGACAGCCTCGACGAGGTTGACGGAACTGGGCAGTACGATCCCCAGTACGCCGAAGCGAGCGGCTATCAGGGGGAGTGGAACGACAACTCGCAAGACACGCAGGTCATTCCTGCATACGAGGGCGATCCCTACGGAAACACGACACACGGGCAAGGGTAGGCATATCGGATGGGGGTTACCCGCAACTCGGTTCTGAGTCCGGTCAACGGAGCATTAACTCAGGCCGGAAACATCGTCGAACTGTTTGTCGACGTCGTCAGGAATACGTTCCGGCGTCCATTTCAGTTCCGTGAGTTCATCGAGCAGGCCTGGTTCATCGCCAGCGTGACAATTTTGCCGACGGCATTGGTAGCCATCCCTTTCGGCGCCGTCGTCTCACTGCAGACCGGTTCGCTGATCAAGCAGTTGGGTGCAGAATCGTTCACCGGCGCTGCCAGCGTCCTGGCGGTGATCCAGCAGGGTAGCCCCCTGGTGACAGCGTTGCTGGTCGCCGGTGCGGCCGGATCGGCCGTGACGGCCGATCTCGGTTCTCGAACCATCCGTGAAGAGATCGACGCGATGGAAGTCCTCGGAATCAATCCGATTCAGCGCCTGGTGGTTCCGCGTGTCCTCGCGATGGTGCTGATCGCTGTTCTGCTCAACGGACTGGTGTCCGTCGTCGGTATCGCGGGTGGTTACTTCTTCAACGTGATCCTGCAGGGCGGTAACCCCGGTGCCTACATCTCGTCGTTCTCAGCTTTTGCGCAGCTACCGGACATTTGGAGCGGTGAGATCAAAGCCGCGGTGTTCGGTGTCATCGCTGGTGTGATCTCCGCGTACAAGGGACTCCACCCGTCCGGTGGCCCGAAGGGCGTCGGTGAGGCGGTGAACCAGGCCGTCGTCATCACGTTCCTGCTGTTGTTCTTCGCCAATCTGATTCTGACGATGGTGTACCTCCAGATCGTGCCGGCGAAGGGATCTTGACCTAAATGACCATCGCACGAGGCCGCGGCGATCAGTTCCTGCTGAAGAGTCGCAAAGTAGCCAGAATTCCAGTGAACGCGTTGGACCGCGCGGGCGAGCAGATGTCGTTCTACGCGCGCGCCATCGCGTGGACCCCGCGCACCCTGCATCGGTATCGGAAGGAGACGCTTCGACTACTCGCCGAAGTGACCTTCGGTAGCGGTGCGCTCGCGGTGATCGGCGGAACCATCGGCGTCATCGCGATGATGTCCGGATTCACGGGTGTCGTCGTCGGCCTCCAGGGCTTCGCCGCTCTGGAGCAGTTGGGTAGCTCGGTCCTGACCGGCTTCCTCTCCGCATACGTCAACACCCGTGAGATCGCTCCGATCGTTGCGGCTCTTGCGCTCTCGGCCACGGTTGGTTGTGGCTTCACCGCCCAACTCGGTGCCATGCGAATCTCCGAAGAGATCGACGCGCTCGAGGTCATGGCAGTTCCGTCGGTGCCGTTCCTGGTCACGACGCGCATGATCGCCGGCTTCGTCGCCGTCATCCCGCTGTACATCGTGGGTCTGCTTGCGGCGTACCTCGCCTCGAGAGTGATCAGCACGGTCTTCAACGGGCAATCAACGGGTTCCTACGACCACTACTTCAACCTGTTCCTGCCACCGCAGGACGTGCTGTATTCGTTTGCGAAAGTCCTGGTATTCGCCTTCGTGCTGATCCTGATCCACTGCTACTACGGGTTCCATGCCTCAGGTGGTCCCGCAGGTGTCGGCGTGGCCGTCGGCCGCGCTGTTCGCGCCGCAATCGTGACGATCGCCGTTCTCGACTTCTTCCTCAGCCTCGCAATCTGGGGCACCACGACGACAGTGAGGGTGGCCGGATGATCGAGGCTCCGTCAGTCCTGCGCCGCCGTGTGCTCGGACTCGTGTTCTTCGTGGTGTTGGCATTGTTCCTGGCCTTCACCATCGGAACCTTCAACAAGACGTTCAAGGACGTCGTGAAGATCGACCTCGTGACCGACACAGTCGGAAATGCGTTGCCACCCAACGCGGACGTCAAGGTCCGTGGGCTGCTGGTCGGCGAGGTGCGATCCGCGTCGACGAAAGACGGCCAGGTCACCTCGGTCCTCGCGATCGAGCCGGACAAGGCTGATCTGATTCCGTCCAACGTCACGGCGCGTCTGCTCCCGAAGACGCTTTTCGGTGAGCGCTACGTCTCCCTGATCATTCCGGAGGGAACCACCGCGACCCCGATTTCCGCGGGAACGGTGATCCACCAGGACAAGAGCGGCAATGCTGTCGAGGTCGGCGACGTTCTGGACGGACTGCTCCCACTTCTGCAGGCGATTCCGCCGCAGGATCTGGCGAACACGCTCGGTTCTCTCGCGCAGGGTCTGACGGGACGCGGCGCCGAGCTCGGTCTGACGGTCGATCGTCTCGAGGAGATCTTCCGCGGCGTCAATACCGAACTGCCCGCGGTGCAAGAGGATCTGCGCAAGTTCGCGGACTTCTCCCAGACGTACTCGGACGCTGCGCCCGATCTGATCAACGCTCTCGACAATCTGCGGACCACGGGTAACACGGTGGTGCAGAAGCAGGACCAGTTGCGGACACTGCTGGCGTCGCTCACCGTGACATCGTCTGACACCGCAGCCTTCCTCGAAGCGAACTCGTCCTCGATCATCACGCTCGCTGCGGATTCGAAGGAAGCTCTCCAGCTTCTGGCCCAGTACTCTCCGACCTTCGGGTGCACGTTCAAGGGCTTCTCGGACACCGCTCCGGAAGCTGCCAAGATCCTGTCCACCGACGCGCCCAATCCTGGTGTGCGTGCGAGTATTCAGATCGTGAACCCCAAGGGTCGCTACCTGCCCAACCAAGACGAGCCACGGCTCGTCGACAACCGCGGCCCGGTTTGCTACGACAACGTCACCGAGCCCGGTCGTCCGTTCCCGCAGTACCCCGGCGGTTCGTACGGTGACGGTTCCTACCAGGTTCCTTCCCGCAATCCAGGTCCCGCCACCATGGAATTCCTGCCTGCACCCGAGGGCTCCGGACCTCAGTTGTTCTCGACCAACAACAGCGGTCCGGCTCAGCAGGCCGGCTACGCGGGCTCGAAACTCGAAGAGGATACGTTGAAGGTGATCTACGGACAGGCCAACGGTGTTGCGCCGGACGATGTTCCGGCGTGGACCACGATGGTCAGCGCTCCGGCATTCGCAGGTGCGGAGGTGAGCGTCCAATGAGAGGACTCGCAGCTCCGCTGACAAAGCTCATCATCTTCGTTGTGGTGACGGTCCTGGCGACAGGACTGCTGGCAGCCAGTATCGCCAACCTCGGCGGCGGTGGCGGCACCAAGTTCAACGCCGTCTTCTCCGACGTCACTTCGTTGAACGAGGGCGACGAGGTTCGCATTGCCGGTGTTCGTGTCGGCCAGGTCGAGAAGATTGCCATCGTCAACGACAACCAGGCCGAGGTCCAGTTCTCGGTATCCGACCGTGATTGGTTGCCGGCCAGTTCCATCGCCACCATCCGGTTCCGCAACCTGGTGGGGCAGCGGTACATCTCGCTCTCGCAGGGTGAAGGCAGCCAAGGCAAGAAGATCACCGGCGGCGATACCCTGCCGCTGTCTCAGACGCGCCCGGCAGTCAACCTCACGACACTCTTCAACGGCTTCAAGCCGCTGTTCACCACCCTGAGCGCGGACGACGTCAACAAGCTGTCGTACCAGATCATCCAGGTCTTCCAAGGCGAATCGGGCACCATCAGTGAGCTCGTGCGCAACACCGCGAGCCTGACCAACACCGTCGCGGACAAGGACGCGGTCATCGGCGCGGTGATCAAGAACCTCAACGACGTTCTCGACACCGTCAACGCGAACGACAAGAACCTCGATTCACTGATCGTCAACACCCAGCAACTCGTCACCGGGTTGGCCAACGAGCGTGGGGTGGTCGGTTCGGCCGTCACCTCACTCGCCGGCCTGACCGACGCGACGGCAGACCTGCTCGAGCCGACGCGGCCGTCGATTCAGGGCTCGATCACGGCACTCAACACGCTGGCGACCACACTCAATCGTCGGAGTGACGACGTCAACGCGGTGCTCGAGACCTTGCCGGTCAAGCTCGAGAAGCTCGCACGCGTAGCGAGCTACGGTTCCTGGTTCCAGTTCTATCTGTGCGGAATCGACATCGTTGCCGGTCCAGGACAGTCTGCCTCGCTGAATCTGCCCACCGGCCTGCCGACGGTCAATCAGCCGATTTACACCAACGCGGCCACGCGATGCACTCAAGACGGTATGAGGGAGTTGCAAGGTCGATGAGTAAACGTCGCAGTCCGGCAATGGCCGGAGCCATCGGTATCTTCGTGGTGCTGCTGGCCACTTTGTCCGCGTTCTTCCTCGATTCGCTTCCGTTCGTGGGAGCAGGCTCGTCCTACTCCGCCGAGTTCTCCGAAGCCGCGGGTCTCAAGCCTGGTAACGAGGTTCGTATCGCCGGCGTGAAGGTCGGCAAGGTCACTTCCGTCGATCTCGACGGTGACCGTGTTCTCGTCGACTTCAAGGTCAGTGACGCGTGGGTGGGAGATCAAACCTCTGCGTCCATTCAGATCAAGACCATTCTGGGACAGAAGTACCTCGCACTAGATCCGCGCGGAACCGACAACCTCGATCCCAAGGATCGGATTCCGCTCGAGCGCACCACCTCTCCGTACGACGTCGTTCAGGCCTTCTCGGCCGCGGCAGACACAGTCGGCGACATCGACACCGACCAGTTGGCGAAGAGCATGGAGACGTTGTCCCAGGCATTTTCCGAGACACCTGGCGATGTCCGCGCTTCGCTCGACGGTGTCAGTCGGCTGTCGCAGACGATCGCGAGCCGCGATCAGGACTTGCAGAAGCTCTTCGCCGCCACCGGGAAGACGTCGCAGATTCTTGCTGACCGCAACAAGGAATTCACCCAGCTGATCCGAGACGGCGGACTTTTGGTGCAGGAACTCAACAATCGCCAGCAAGCGATTTCGCAGCTGCTCACCGGAACTCAGCGCGTCTCTCAGCAGCTCACCGGTCTCGTTCGTGACAACGAGGCGGCAATCGGGCCGGCGCTGACGCAGCTCAACGGCGTCATCGACATCTTGAAGGCCAACAACGAGAACTTGGACAAGGCACTGAAGCTCTACGAACCCTTCATTCGCTTGTACGCCAACGTGGTCGGCAACGGCCGTTGGTTCGACCAGGTCGTCGTGAACCTCCTTCCGCCGGGTCTGCCGGACATTCCGGGCTACCGTGACCCCGTTCGTACGTTGGGAGGCAACTGATGGCTGATACTGCCGAAGCCGGAAGCGGCTCCAAGAAGCGCTCGGTCGCGATCATCGCCGCTGTTCTGATCGGGTTACTCGTAATCGGTGGCGCGCTGTGGTGGGTGTTCACTCGCGCCGGTACCACCAAGATCACCGCCTACTTCGACAAGTCGGTGGGTATCTACGACGGTTCCGACGTTCGTGTTCTCGGTGTCAAGGTCGGCACCGTCGAATCCGTCGAACCCCAGGGAGATCAGGTCAAGGTCGAGCTGCGTGTCGATCGTGGGATCGACATTCCCGCGGGTGCCAGTGCCGCTCAGATCACGCCGTCGGTGGTTGCCGACCGCTACATCCAGCTGACACCGGTCTTCACCGGCGGCGACAAGATGGCCAGCGGTGCAGTAATTCCGATCGAGAAGACGGCGACGCCTGTCGAGGTCGACCAGTTGTACTCCAGCATCGACGAACTCGCGTCGGCTCTCGGTCCTGAAGGTGCCAACAAGAACGGAGCACTGTCCGATTTCGTCGAGACAGGTGCGGCCAACCTCGAGGGCAACGGTGAAGCGTTGGGAGACAGCATCACCAACCTCTCGGATGCCGCACGGACGCTCAACGATTCGCGTGACAACATCTCGCTCACCATCAAGAACCTGGATACTTTTGTGGGCGCTCTCGCGGCCAACGATCAGCAGGTGCGCCAGTTCAACACGCAGTTGTCGGACCTGACCGGATTCCTGGCAGGTGAGCGCGACGATCTCGGTGCCGCTCTGAACCAGCTCTCGATTGCGCTCGGCGACGTCGCGAAGTTCGTGGCCGACAACCGCGATCAACTGGTCCAGACAACCGAAGGTCTCGTCGAACCGACACAGACATTGGCGAACAACAAGGAAGCACTGGCCAACACGCTCACCATGCTTCCGCTGGCGATCTCCAACTTGGTCAACTCGTACGACGCCGAATCAGGTGTGCTGGCTTCACGTCTGGCGTTCCCTGATCTTCAGAACCCGGCCGGCGTGCTCTGCAAGTTGATGGACCTCGGCAAGCTGTTGCCCGGTGATCCGCGGTTCGAGGCATTGGGAAGGCAGATGCAACCGGCTATCGACCAGTGCGCAAACGTCGCTGCGATGACCGACGCAGCCAATCAGGCTGCAGGCCTGAACCTTCCCTTCGGCATCCTTGCCGGTTCCGAACGACAGATGCAGGTAGTTCCGGGCACTGTGCCCGGCGTCGTGTCACCGCGACTGACCAGTGGAAACGGGGAGGGCGAGTGAAGCGTTCATTGATAGTCGGCGCCGGATTGTGCGCCGTCCTGATCTCGGCAACCGCCTGCTCGTCCGAGGGGATCTACGCTGTCCCGCTTCCCGGCGGTCCTGACGTGGGTTCCGATCCGATGCACTTGACCATTCAGTTCGACGACGTGCTCGACTTGGTTCCGCAGTCCGCTGTGAAGGTCGACGGCGTTCCCGTCGGTCGAGTCGACGACGTGTCGGTCGGACCGGACGGATGGACCGCGGACGTGGGCATCATCCTCGACTCGTCGGTTGATCTGCCCGCCAACGCAATTGCCGCGGTCGAGCAGACCAACCTGCTCGGCGAGAAGTTCATCCAGCTGTCGGCCCCGCCGTCCGGACCGGACTCTGCGAAGCTGGCCGACGGTGACCTCATTCCGCTGGATCACACTCGCCACGCCACGGAGATCGAGCAGGTTCTCGGCGCATTGTCGCTGCTGCTCAACGGCGGCGGTGTGGGCCAGTTGCAGCCCATCGTCGAAGAACTCGGTGCCGCGTTCGACGGTCGCGAAGGCAAGACGAGAAGTCTTCTGGAGCAGGCGAACACACTCATCGGTGGACTCAACGAGCAGCGTGACGACATCACACGCGCGCTCGACGGCCTGGATGTGCTCTCGACTCGCGTCAACGATCAGAACGAGAAGATCGGGAAGATTCTCGAGGAACTCCCCGTTGCGACACAGGTTCTCAACGAGCAGCGTCCGCAGCTGACGCAGATGCTCGCTCAGGTGGATCGACTCGGAACAGTGGGAACCGACGTCCTCACGCAGTCCAAGGACGATCTGATCGCTGATCTTCAGGCTCTGCGTCCGACGCTGCAGGCGCTCGCAGACTCCGGTGACGACTTCGTGGGGGCACTTCCGTTCCTCCCGACGTTCCCGTTCCCGGACGGTGTCGAGAAAATTGCACAGGGTGGTTCCGTCAACCTCTTCCTGAGTGTCGACCTGCAGATCGGCAATACACTCTCGGGTCTCGGTGTCGGGCAGGGAGAACCGGAATACCGCCAGCCCAAGTTCGGCAATCCCAAGCCGGTGGTCGACCCCTCCAACCCGTACTACAACGGCAACGGGCCGCGACCGGGGTGGCCGACAGTGTCACTGCTGCCGATCGCTCCGATCCTGCCGCAGGTTCCCGTTGTCGCCGGCCTTCCCGCCACAACAGCGGGTGACCCGGCAACGCCGGCGCCCGCGGCGAACCCACTCAACCCCATCCAGGGAATGCTGGAACAGTTCGGAATCGGCGGTGATGGACAGTGAGATCAGCTCTGGTCAGATGGCAGCTCGTCGGCTTTGTCGTGGTTGCGCTCCTGGGTCTCATCTACGTCGGCGCCAAGTACGTGCGCCTGGACAACCTCATGGGGTTCGGTCAGTACACGGTCAAGACCGAATTGGCCACGTCCGGTGGAATTTTCACCAACGCCGAGGTGACGTATCGCGGCGTGCCGGTCGGGCGAGTGGGCGACATGTCGTTGACCGAGGACGGAATTCAGGTCGACCTGAAGATCGACAACAGTGCTCCGGAGATTCCCGCGTCGGCCCGTGCCGTCGTGGCCAACCGCTCCGCCATCGGTGAGCAGTACGTCGACCTTCAGCCCGATACCGACCAGGGACCGTTTCTCGAGGACGGCTCGGTGATCGCGGTGGGGGACACCACAACTCCGATCCCGATCGAGGATGTGCTGACCAGTGCCAACGGCTTGGTCAAGTCCGTGCCCGTCGACGCGCTCCACACCGTCGCCGTCGAACTCGGTGCAGCGTTCAACGGCAAGGGCGAGGACATTCAGGTCCTGGCCGATTCGCTGTCCGGCCTCTCGCAGTCCGGGCTCGACACTCTGCCTCAGACGCTCGCGCTGATTCGGAACAGTGAGACGGTACTGACGACGCAGTCGGATCAGTCCTCCGCGATCAAGCAGTTCAGTACCGATCTCGATGCTGTCACGGCGCAGTTGCGGACCAGTGATCCGGACATCCGTCGCTTGATCGACAACGGCATCCCGGCCAGCGATCAGATCGGTGCCCTCATCAACGAGGCGGGCCCGAGCCTGACGACTGACCTGACCAATCTTGCCGCGACCACCAAGACGCTTGCGCCGCGAACGATCGCGCTGCAGCCGTTCCTGATCTTCCTTCCCGGTCTGGCCGCTGCCGCACCGACGGTTGCTCCCGGCGACGGAACGGTCCATCTGGGCTTGGTGCTGGAGACCAACAATCCGCTCTCGTGCACGGTGGGTTACGAAGGCACCATGGCGATCCTGGACGAGATGAAGCGTCAGAATCCCAATTTCGACGACACCCAGCAGGACTTCCCGCTCAACACCGCCGCGTCGTGTGAGACGCCGCTGGGCAGCGAGACGGGCGTCCGCAGTGCCAACCGCGTGGTGTACGCCGATCCCGACACGATCCAGCCTTGGGACTTCAAGCCGAAGGTCGATCCGGACAAGTTGAACCTCAACCCGATCGCGACGCAGTTGGCGCCGTTGCTCGGAGTGACACCGAAGTAGACCGATCCGAATGTGGTCGAGTTTGTGCAGTTCAGGCTACTGAGTTGTGGCAGTTGACGATTCGCGGCCAGAGGCTGGGCAAAACAGGTAAGTAGGGTAGTGAGTGTGATTCAGAGAAACAGTTCCCCGCAGTCCGGCGGGCCCGAGCAAGTCGAATCGGGAGCGCCGACAACCGGTAGACCGAAGGGGCTGACAGCGTCTCTGATTGCGGTCGGTGTCTTGCTTCTGGCGGCAGTGGTTGCGCTCGGTGTGTTCGGCGTCCCGTACGTTCGGGCGCTCACCACCGACCGCACCACCGCCGAGATGCGTGACGACGCGCTTATCGGTGCGCAGCAAGTCGCGATCAACCTCAACAACGCGGATTCGGCCAATCTCGACCAGTCGATCGAGAACATGCGTTCTTCGGTGACCGGTGACGAGATGACGACGTATCTGCAGACCGTTCAGGATTCCATCACCGACGAGTTGCGTAACTCGGGCTCGAAGGCTGACACCGAAGTCGTTCAGTCCGCGCTGACCGAGCTCAATACCGATGACCGGACCGCCACGGCACTGGTCGTCGTTCGAGTCACCACGACCCAGGGCAACCAGTTCGTCAAGAATCAGCTCGGCATGCGGCTGGGCATGGTCGAGGTCGACGGGGTCTGGAAGGCTCAGTCGGCTGATCCGATCGGCTCTCGGCTCGATCTCGGCTCCGGCACCTTGCCGGCCACCGACGGCTCCACGCCTGCTCCTGACGCAACGCCCGCACCCGGTTCGGGGACCGAGGCACCTGCCTCCGGTGCTCCCGCACCGACAACCGAGGGTGGTGATTCCGGTGGCCAGTAGTTCGTCGAACCTGCACACCGACATCCCTCGAAGGAGAAGCGCGTAATGCCACCCAAACGTCGTACCGGCGGACCGTCCTCCCCGCAGAACCGTCGGCCGAAGATCGCGGGAAGCGCTCGCTCGCTCAACGTCCCCGCGGGGACGTCCGATTCGGATCCGGTCGAGCCCACGATCGAACAGCCCGAAGAGGAAACACAGGAGGCTGTGAAGCCGGAGGTTGCGAAGCCGGAGGTTGCGAAGCCGACGCTCACGAAGGCAGAGTCCGGAGACATCGAGCCGCCGAAGACGGAAACCGACGCTCCGGAATCCACACCGGGCCCCGATCTGACCAAACCGGCGAAAACCGTCGCAGACGAGCCCAAGGCCCCTGCTACCCCGGAGACGGGCGCGGGGGAGTCGGCGACAACACCTACACAATCCAAGGCCGGTTGGCGCCTGGTCGCGATCCTGGGGGCCGCAGCGGTCATCGTCGCGATCCTCGCCGGCATCGCCTTCTTCGAAGTCGGCGCGAAGACGGACGACATCGCCTGGGTGGACGAAGGTGCCACGGCTGAGGTTCTTCGTGTGACGCCGTCGGCGTTGGCTGCAGTCTTCACGTTTTCTCCCGACACCTTCGACGCCGATTTCGACAAGGGTGTCCAGGGCCTGAACCAGTCGATGCGCGATCAGCTGACGCAGTACAAGGACACGCAGAAGGCCGGCGTCGAACAAACCCAGACGGCAACGACCGCTGATGTCCCGCTGATCGGGATCACACGGCTCGAGAAGGACCGGGCGCAGTTGCTCGCCCAACTGAACGTCAGCTCGACGCAGAACGGCGTGGCGGCAGACTCTCGCTCCGGAATGGTCATCGTGAGTCTGGAGAAGCAGGACGGAAACTGGCTGATCTCGGAGATTCGCGACCAGTAGCTCGGAGATTCGCGACCAGTAGCACCTGCGCACCAGCGCGAAGATCTGGATCGACGCACGATGTCGGTCCAGATTTTTCGTATGTGACGCCGTTGCTGGCTACACTCCCGGTGGCAGTGTTCGAATGCGCGTCACGAATGTTCGAATGCTGCGACACGCGCTCTCGCCCTTGACGGAGCGGTCCGCAAGGTCCACTCTGATCGGTGAACATGCACGGACGAGTGATCGGCAGTCTCACGTCAGTATCTGAATTCGACCCTCAGTTACACCCGACTCGACATTTCCAGAGTAAGGGTGTACTTTTGGACGTTGCGCTGGCTGCCTCCTGTCCACCCCTCGTCTCAACCGCTGCGAAGTCAAGTACTTCTTGCTTTCTGCGACGGGTTTCGTTCGGGTTGTAACCAGCGAAATTCGAAGCAGATACAGCGGCGGTCGCAACAGCACGGAGCGGCCCGCGTGAGGTGCTGGAAGGACGCATCTTGGCAGTCTCTAGCCAGACCAAGGCAGTTTCCGGAATCCCCGGAGCCCCGAAGAGGGTTTCGTTCGCGAAAGTTCGCGAACCCCTCGAAGTTCCCGGGCTTCTTGACGTACAGACAGATTCGTTCGAGTGGCTGATCGGCGCGCAGAGTTGGCGTGAACGAGCAGCGGCACTCGGCGACAATGCAGTGTCCGGTGGTCTCGAGGACATCCTCGCGGAGCTTTCTCCGATCGAGGATTTCAACGGCACTATGTCGCTGTCCTTCTCCGACCCTCGATTCGACGAGGTCAAGGCCTCGACGGACGAGTGCAAAGACAAGGACATGACCTACGCGGCGCCGTTGTTCGTCACCGCGGAGTTCATCAACAACAACACTGGTGAGATCAAGAGCCAGACGGTCTTCATGGGAGATTTCCCGATGATGACCGACAAGGGCACCTTCATCATCAACGGCACCGAGCGTGTGGTCGTCTCGCAGCTCGTGCGTTCCCCCGGTGTGTACTTCGACATGAGCGTCGACAAGAGCACCGAGAAGGATCTGCACAGCGTCAAGGTGATCCCGGGTCGCGGCGCATGGCTCGAGTTCGACGTCGACAAGCGCGACACCGTTGGTGTCCGTATCGACCGCAAGCGTCGTCAGCCTGTCACCGTCCTGCTCAAGGCACTCGGCTGGACCACCGAGCAGATCACGGAGCGCTTCGGCTTCTCCGAGATCCTCATGGCCACGCTGGAGAAGGACAACACAGCCGGCACCGATGAGGCGTTGCTCGACATCTACCGCAAGCTGCGTCCGGGCGAGCCCCCCACCAAGGAGAGCGCGCAGACCCTGCTGGAGAACCTGTTCTTCAAGGACAAGCGCTACGACCTCGCTCGCGTGGGTCGTTACAAGATCAACAAGAAGCTCGGCCTGAACGCGGGTCAGCCGATCGTTGCATCCACGCTCACCGAAGAAGACATCGTCGCCACCGTCGAGTACCTCGTGCGTCTGCACGCAGGTGACACCTCGATGACGGCTCCGGGCGGCGTCGAGGTTCCCGTCGAGGTCGACGACATCGACCACTTCGGCAACCGTCGTCTGCGTACCGTCGGCGAGCTCATCCAGAACCAGATCCGCGTGGGCCTGTCCCGCATGGAGCGTGTGGTTCGTGAGCGCATGACCACACAGGACGTCGAGGCAATCACGCCTCAGACGCTGATCAACATCCGTCCCGTCGTCGCTGCGATCAGGGAGTTCTTCGGAACCTCCCAGCTGTCGCAGTTCATGGACCAGAACAACCCGCTGTCGGGGCTGACGCACAAGCGTCGTCTGTCCGCCCTCGGCCCGGGTGGTCTGTCCCGTGAGCGCGCCGGCCTCGAGGTTCGCGACGTTCACCCGTCGCACTACGGCCGCATGTGCCCGATCGAGACCCCGGAAGGCCCGAACATCGGCCTGATCGGTTCGCTGTCGGTCTACGCCCGCGTCAACCCGTTCGGTTTCATCGAGACCCCGTACCGTCGCGTCGTCGACGGACAGGTGACCGACGAGGTCGACTACCTGACCGCTGACGAAGAAGACCGCCACGTAGTCGCGCAGGCCAACTCGGCCATCGACCGCGAGGGTCGCTTCACCGACTCGAAGATTCTCGTCCGCCGTAAGGGTGGCGAGGTCGAGTTCGTCGCGTCCTCCGACATCGACTACATGGACGTTTCGCCGCGTCAGATGGTGTCCGTCGCAACCGCGATGATTCCGTTCCTCGAGCACGACGATGCAAACCGTGCCCTGATGGGCGCGAACATGCAGCGTCAGGCTGTCCCGCTGGTTCGCAGCGAGGCACCTCTCGTCGGTACCGGCATGGAGTTGCGTGCAGCTGTGGATGCCGGCGACGTCATCATCACCGAGAAGACCGGTGTCGTGGAGGAGATCTCCGCGGACTACGTCACGGTGATGGCTGACGACGGAAGCCGCAAGACGTACCGGATGCGCAAGTTCGCGCGTTCCAACCAGGGCACGTGCGCCAACCAGCGTCCGATCGTGGACGAGGGACAGCGTGTCGAGGCCGGCCAGGTTCTGGCCGACGGTCCTTGCACCGAGAACGGTGAGATGGCGCTGGGCAAGAACTTGCTCGTCGCGATCATGCCGTGGGAAGGCCACAACTACGAGGACGCGATCATTCTGTCGCAGCGTCTCGTGGAAGAGGACGTCCTGACCTCGATTCACATCGAGGAGCACGAGATCGATGCCCGCGACACCAAGCTCGGTGCCGAGGAAATCACTCGCGACATCCCGAACGTCTCCGACGAGGTCCTCGCCGACCTCGACGAGCGCGGCATCATCCGTATCGGTGCCGAGGTTCGTGACGGCGACGTGCTGGTCGGAAAGGTCACGCCGAAGGGCGAGACCGAGCTGACCCCCGAAGAGCGCCTCCTTCGCGCCATCTTCGGTGAGAAGGCTCGCGAGGTTCGTGACACGTCCCTCAAGGTTCCTCACGGTGAGACCGGCAAGGTCATCGGAATCCGCGTGTTCTCGCGTGACGAAGACGACGATCTGCCTCCCGGTGTCAACGAGCTGGTCCGCGTCTACGTGGCACAGAAGCGCAAGATCCAGGACGGTGACAAGCTCGCTGGCCGCCACGGTAACAAGGGCGTCATCGGCAAGATCCTGCCGCAGGAAGACATGCCGTTCCTCTCGGACGGCACGCCTGTCGACATCATCTTGAACACGCACGGCGTCCCGCGTCGTATGAACATCGGTCAGGTGTTGGAGACCCACCTCGGGTGGATCGGCAAGACCGGCTGGAACGTTCAGATCGCGTCCGACGGCTCTCGTCCCGACTGGGCTGCGACCCTGCCGGAAGAGATGCTGTCCGCTCCGGCCGACTCGAACATCGCCACCCCGGTGTTCGACGGTGCGAAGGAAGACGAGCTCACCGGTCTCCTCGGCGCGACGCTGCCGAACCGTGACGGCGAGCAGATGGTCGGACCCGACGGAAAGGCCACCTTGTTCGACGGCCGCTCCGGCGAGCCGTTCCCGTACCCGGTCTCGGTCGGTTACATGTACATCATCAAGCTGCACCACTTGGTCGACGACAAGATCCACGCTCGTTCGACCGGTCCGTACTCGATGATCACGCAGCAGCCTCTCGGTGGTAAGGCCCAGTTCGGTGGCCAGCGCTTCGGTGAGATGGAGTGCTGGGCGATGCAGGCCTACGGCGCGGCTTACACGCTGCAGGAACTGCTGACCATCAAGTCTGACGACGTGGTCGGTCGAGTCAAGGTGTACGAAGCCATCGTCAAGGGCGAGAACATCCCCGAACCCGGCATCCCCGAGTCGTTCAAGGTGCTCCTCAAGGAGCTCCAGTCGCTCTGCCTCAACGTGGAGGTGCTGTCCTCGGACGGCGCGGCCATCACGATGGCGGACGGCGACGACGAGGACTTGGAGCGGGCCGCAGCGAACCTGGGCATCAACCTGTCCAGGAACGAAGCTGCGACGGTCGACGACCTCGCGAACTAGGTTTCGGTCCCCGGGTTGCTCTTGAGAGAGCGGCCCGGGGGCGTAGTTCACATTTGAATTGGCAGTCAGGTTGCCGGGTGACCGGCAACCGTAACCCCAACGGGGAAAGGAAGTTACGTGCTCGACGTCAACTTCTTCGATGAACTCCGCATTGGCTTGGCCAGTGCAGAGGACATCCGCAATTGGTCCTACGGCGAGGTCAAGAAGCCGGAGACCATCAACTACCGCACGCTCAAGCCCGAGAAGGACGGCCTCTTCTGCGAGAAGATCTTCGGCCCCACTCGGGACTGGGAGTGCTACTGCGGTAAGTACAAGCGTGTCCGCTTCAAGGGCATCATCTGTGAGCGCTGTGGCGTCGAGGTCACTCGCGCCAAGGTTCGTCGTGAGCGCATGGGTCACATCGAACTGGCCGCACCGGTCACGCACATCTGGTACTTCAAGGGTGTTCCGAGCCGTCTCGGTTACCTGCTCGACCTGGCTCCGAAGGATCTCGAAAAGATCATCTACTTCGCTGCCTACGTCATCGTCGGTGTCGACGAGGAGCTCCGTCACAACGAGCTGTCCACCCTCGAAGCCGAGATGCAGGTCGAGAAGAAGACCGTCGCAGATCAGCGCGACGCCGATCTCGAGGCACGTGCGCAGAAGCTCGAAGCCGACATCGCCGAGCTCGAGGCAGAGGGCGCGAAGTCCGATGTCCGCCGCAAGGTCAAGGACGGCGGCGAGCGCGAAATGCGTCAGCTCCGTGACCGCGCGCAGCGTGAGCTGGATCGTCTCGACGAGATCTGGACCACCTTCACCAAGCTGAGCGTCAAGCAGCTCATCATCGACGAGCTCCTGTACCGCGAGCTGGTCGACCGTTACGGCGAGTACTTCACGGGTGCGATGGGCGCAGAGTCCATCCAGATCCTGATGCAGAACTTCGACCTCGACGCCGAGGCAGAGTCTCTCCGCGAGACCATCCGCAGCGGCAAGGGCCAGAAGAAGCTGCGTGCACTCAAGCGCCTCAAGGTGGTTGCGGCATTCCAGACCAACGGCAACTCGCCGATGGGCATGGTCCTCAACGCTGTTCCGGTGATCCCGCCGGAGCTTCGCCCGATGGTTCAGCTCGACGGTGGACGTTTCGCGACGTCCGACCTCAACGACCTGTACCGCCGCGTCATCAACCGCAACAACCGCCTCAAGCGACTGATCGACCTCGGTGCTCCCGAGATCATCGTCAACAACGAGAAGCGGATGCTGCAGGAGTCGGTCGACGCCCTGTTCGACAACGGTCGTCGTGGACGTCCGGTCACCGGACCGGGTAACCGCCCGCTGAAGTCCCTGAGCGATCTGCTCAAGGGCAAGCAGGGTCGCTTCCGTCAGAACCTGCTCGGTAAGCGCGTCGACTACTCGGGTCGTTCCGTCATCGTCGTCGGTCCTCAGCTCAAGCTGCACCAGTGTGGTCTGCCCAAGCTGATGGCTCTCGAGCTGTTCAAGCCGTTCGTGATGAAGCGTCTGGTCGATCTCAACCACGCGCAGAACATCAAGTCGGCCAAGCGCATGGTCGAGCGCAAGCGCGTCCAGGTGTGGGACGTCCTCGAAGAGGTCATCGCCGAGCACCCCGTGCTGCTCAACCGTGCACCTACGCTGCACCGTCTGGGTATCCAGGCATTCGAGCCGCAGCTCGTCGAGGGCAAGGCCATTCAGCTCCACCCGCTGGTGTGTGAGGCCTTCAACGCCGACTTCGACGGTGACCAGATGGCTGTTCACCTCCCGCTGTCGGCAGAGGCTCAGGCCGAGGCACGCATCCTGATGCTGTCCTCGAACAACATCCTCTCGCCTGCTTCGGGTCGCCCGCTCGCCATGCCGCGTCTGGACATGGTCACGGGTCTGTTCCACCTGACCCGTCTCGACGAGGGTGTCACCGGTGAGCTCGTTGCTCCGACCAACGACGAGGCAGAGCAGGGCGTGTACTCCTCGCCCGCCGAGGCTCAGATGGCAGTCGACCGCGGCGCGCTCTCGGTTCAGGCTCAGATCAAGGTGCGTCTGACGCAGCAGCGTCCGCCGCGCGACCTCGAGAACGAACTGTTCCCCGAGGGCTGGAACTACGGTGACGGCTGGACCGCCACCACGACACTCGGCCGTGTGCTCTTCAACGAGCTGCTTCCGGCGGACTACCCGTTCGTCAACGAGCAGATGCCGAAGAAGCGCCAGGCGACGATCATCAACGATCTCGCCGAGCGGTACCCGATGATCGTGGTTGCTCAGACCGTCGACAAGCTCAAGGACGTCGGGTTCTACTGGGCCACCCGTTCGGGTGTCACGGTCTCGATCTCCGACGTGCTCGTGCCGCCGGAGAAGCCTGCCATCATCGAGGACTTCGAGGCTCAGGCCGACAAGATCGAGAAGCAGTACCAGCGTGGTGCTCTGGACAAGAAGGAGCGCAACAGCGCTCTGGTCACCATTTGGCAGGAAGCGACCGACAAGGTCGGCAAGGCCATGGAGGCTCACTTCCCCGACAGCAACCCGATCCCGATGATCGTGAAGTCCGGCGCAGCCGGCAACATGACTCAGGTTCGCTCGCTCGCCGGTATGAAGGGCCTGGTGACAAACCCGAAGGGTGAGTTCATCCCGCGTCCGATCAAGTCTTCCTTCAAGGAAGGCCTGACCGTTCTCGAGTACTTCATCAACACGCACGGTGCTCGTAAGGGTCTGGCCGATACCGCACTCCGCACCGCCGACTCGGGTTACCTGACCCGTCGTCTGGTGGACGTTTCGCAGGACGTCATCGTCCGCGAGGTCGACTGTGGAACAGAGCGCGGCATCGTCACCACGATCGCCGAGAAGCAGGCCGACGGCACGATGATCCGCGATGCTCACGTGGAGACCAGCACGTACGCCCGTACCTTGGCGGCCGATGCAGTCGACGCGAACGGCACCGTCATCGTCGAGCGTGGCCACGATCTCGGTGACCCCGCGATCGATGCTCTGCTCGAAGCCGGCATCACGACGGTCAAGGTCCGCTCGGTCCTGACCTGCACCACCGGCACCGGCGTTTGCGCCACTTGCTACGGCCGCTCGATGGCCACCGGCAAGCTGGTCGACATCGGTGAGGCTGTCGGTATCGTCGCCGCACAGTCGATCGGTGAGCCCGGTACCCAGCTGACCATGCGTACCTTCCACCAGGGTGGTGTCGCAGGAGATGACATCACCGGCGGTCTGCCGCGTGTCCAGGAGCTGTTCGAGGCACGTGTGCCCAAGGGCAAGGCTCCTATCGCGGACGTCACCGGTCGGGTACAGCTCGAAGACGGCGATCGTTTCTACAAGATCACCATCGTTCCGGACGACGGCGGCGAAGAGGTTGTCTACGACAAGCTCAGCAAGCGTCAGCGTCTGCGTGTCTTCAAGCACGCCGACGGTCGCGAAAGCCTCTTGGCTGACGGTGACCACGTCGAGGTCGGACAGCAGCTCATGGAAGGTGCTGCCGATCCCCACGAGGTCCTGCGAGTCATGGGTCCGCGTCAGGTTCAGATCCACTTGGTCAACGAGGTCCAGGAGGTGTACCGGAGCCAGGGTGTGTCGATCCACGACAAGCACATCGAGGTGATCGTGCGCCAGATGCTTCGTCGCGTGACGATCATCGATTCCGGTGCCACCGAGTTCCTGCCCGGTTCGCTCACCGAGCGCGCCGAGTTCGAGTCGGCAAACCGCCGCGTTGTCGCCGAGGGTGGCGAGCCCGCAGCCGGCCGTCCGGTGCTCATGGGTATCACGAAGGCGTCGCTCGCGACGGATTCGTGGCTGTCCGCGGCATCGTTCCAGGAGACCACTCGTGTCTTGACCGATGCGGCTATCAACTGCCGCTCGGACAAGCTGATCGGTCTGAAGGAAAATGTCATCATCGGCAAGCTGATCCCTGCCGGTACCGGTATCAACCGTTACCGCAACATCCAGGTTCAGCCCACCGAAGAGGCACGCGCCGCTGCTTACGCAGTGCCGTCGTACGACGACCAGTACTACAGCCCGGACGGCTTCGGCCAGAACACCGGTGCTGCAGTTCCGCTGGACGACTACGGCTTCAGCAACGACTACCGCTAAGCGTTAGTTCGTAGAAATCCCCCCACTTCGAAAGAGGTGGGGGGATTTTTCATGTCAGGAGTGGGACGTTTTCAGGAGTCGCTGCCGCTGAGGTCCGGGATGACGATCTCCTGGACAGCCCACTTGTTCCCGTCGGGGTCGGCGAAGTAGATGAACCGCCCCCAGGCCTGGTCGTCGATCGGGCTGATGTCGATGCCGCGGCTCTTGAACTCGCGCTCGGCCTCTTCGATGTCTTTGACCACTACCTGCATGCCGACGACCGAGCCGGGCTCGGCGTCGGTGATTCCCTTGCCGATGCAGATCGAGCAGGCCGAACCGGGAGGGGTCAGCTGGACGAATCGCAGGTCTTCGCTGACCGTGTGATCGTGGTCGGCATTGAATCCGAGGCGGACGTAGAAGTCCTTGGCGCGGTCGATGTCGGTGACGGGAATGGCGACCAGTTCGAGCTTGATGTCCATGACGTGTGCCCTTCATGTGATGGTGAATTCCGGCGACAGGTCCAGTGTTGCGGGTATTGCGGTCAGAAACGGTCCTCGTTCGGCGTCCGGATGAAACTTTCCGAATTCCTTGTTGCTCCGAGGGTGCTTCTCTCACTGCTCGACCGATCCCGAACCAGGAGCGGATACCCCGACTCCGCAGCTCTGACGCATTCCGTCGAACGTGCCGCGCACGCCGACGCTCTCGGCTACCACCGGTTCTGGGTCGCCGAGCATCACGCGGTGCCCGGGATCGGGAGCGGGTCGCCGGCAGTACTGCTTGCCGCGATCGGCGCGCATACGCGCGATATCAGACTCGGCAGCGGTGGAGTCATGCTGCCGAATCACCAACCGCTGATCGTCGCCGAGCAGTTCCTGATGCTGGAGGCTCTCTACCCGGGGCGAATCGATCTCGGCCTCGGCCGATCGCTGGGATTCACGGAGCCCGTACGTCAGGCACTACGACGCAGCAAGGACGCTCCGGACACGTTTGTGTCGGACCTGGACGAGGTGAGGCGTTATCTGGACGGTTCCGCCGCAGTGACGGCACGGCCGGCGTCGCAGTCTGGAGTCCCGATCTTCGTGCTGGCGACGCGCACAGGTCTGAAAGTGGCAGCGCAGCTGGGGCTTCCGGTGGTCGTGGGTGGGCCGATACTCGGAATCGGTAGCACCGACCGGGTGGAGGCGTTGGACGAGTACCGCCGAGCTTTCCGGGCCACCGACGCTCATCCCGAACCCTATGTGGTGGTTTCTCTCGAAGTGGCGGTTGCCGATTCCACCGACGCGGCGCGTGAGTTGCTGATCCCGGAGGCATACGCGCTCGCAGAATCGTCACGGACGGGGGAGTTCCCGCCGCTCGCGTCGCTGGACAAGATCAGGCTTGCCCCGCGCAGTGATCGAAACGCCAGGCGGATCGAGTCGTTCATGGCGTCGGCGCTGCACGGGACGCCCGTCGAGGTGAAACAGCAACTTCACGATCTCGCCGAACGGACCGGTGCCGACGAAGTGTTGGCGTCGACATCGACGTACGACCGTGACGCGCTTGCACTTTCGGACCGCCTGCTACGTGAGGTGCTTTAGCGGTGTCGTTGATCTAACGGGGCACGTGAAACTCGAGCAGAGTGGCGACGGAGTCGTCGAGTTCGGTCCACGGCACCGGTACGGAGAGGACGGCGATCGCCGAAGTGGGGAACTTGTCGCGGATACGTTGGGCCGCTTCGGAGTTTTCGTTCGATGCGAGATCGAGTGCAGTCCAGGGAATTCCGGGTTCGTGTCCGACGATCAGGAGCGTCTTGACGTGGTCGGACGTGGTTCGCGCAGCTGCAATGACGTCTGCGGGTGAGCCGCCGTAGATGGACTTCTCGAACCCGGCGGGAGCTTCGATTCCCGTCGAGGCAAGGGTTTCGACGGTCCGCCGGGAGGTGGAGCACAGAACGGCGTCGACGGGCGGGACGTTTTCGCGGATCCATTCGCCGCCGATGCGGGCCTCGCGTAGGCCCCGTTCGGCGAGCGGACGCTCGTGATCACGGATGCCCTCGGGGTAGCTGGACTTGCCGTGTCGCATGAGGACGAGGGTGCGGTGGTCGGCCATGCGTTCACGGTATCCGCTTTGTGCCCGTCAGTCCGGTTACTCTGGATGGTCAGGACCTTGAAGGAGGTTTTCGATGGCCGGTAAGAAGCTCGATCGAACTAATGCCCGAACTGCACTCGAGGTGGTACGCGAAAGCCCCACCATCGCTTTCATCACCGTTGCCCCGGCAGTGGTCGTGTTCGGCGTGGTGTGGTGGCTCTTCGGTTTCTGGGCCGCGATTCTTCTTGCGTTGGTGTTCGGTGTCGCGGCTGTCGCGACCCAGAAACTGCGTTAGAGGGCGCTCACCTGCGCAACTGCGCGGAGCGCTTCGCCGACCAGGAACCAGACCGTGACGGTCTTGTCGTCGACGCGGCTGCGCAGGACGACGTCGTCGCTGGAGACGATGGGGGAGAGGTACTCGATCAGTGCTCGATGCGGAACTGTCCGTAGTTCGGTGCGAGCGCTGAGGACCTCTTCGACTGCCTGCCAGTAGACGGCGTTGTTGACGTGGTCGAACGGGTCGATATCCGTGGCGCGCAGAGCGAACGGCGTGTCCAGAACACCGGCGTCGTCCGCCTCCGGTGCGTTCTCGGCGAGTACCCGCTTCCACTTCAGGCGATGCTCGTCGGTGGATTCCTCCAGTGGCCGCATGAAGTCGTCGCTCATCCGCGTGGGCATGCCCGACTCGGCGCTGATGTTGATCCAGAAGCCTTCGGTTTCCATCAGCGCGCCGTTGCTGCCGTCGAAGCGCACACGCATGTTCGCCCATCTCGTGGAGAAGCCGGAGCACCAGCGAGTCATCGTCAACTCTTCCGGCCAGATCGCCGGGCGTACGACGTCGACGACCGTACGACGCACTATCCAGAGCGGATGGGTGTCGATGGCTCCCGCGGCCTCGATGTTGTCGTTGCCGATGTCCTGCAGGTAGCGGGCGACGGCGTCGAGCCTGACCTGCTTGGCGACGTCGATGTCGCCGGTGCGGACCGGGCGGGACTTGACGAAGATCGGTCCTCGGTCCGGCTGTTGCGCGAGCGTGAGATCTGGGTTCACGTGAGATTCCTGTTCGCTGGAGTGAGCCGATTCTGTCAGGCTTTTCAGCGAGTGGCGATTATCTGCTTTCCGCAGCCGGAGCCGTCGACCATTCGTGCCACGGCGACGGCGGTGTCGGCAAGGGGATGAACGGAGTCGATCACCGGGGTGATGTCACCTGCGTCGATCATCTGCGTCAGGACCTCCAGATCGTCGGCGTTCTCCGAAGCGATGAAGGTGCCCATTTTCTGAGATATGAACGGAGACAAGCACTGTGCGCGTATTTGGCGATCGGTTCCGCCGAGCCACCGTCCGCCGTTCTCGCCGCCGACGATCACCAGCGTTCCGGTGCGTGTGAGCGCCCGTCGAAGATCTCGCAGTCGGCGGTTGCCGCCGGTGTCGATGATGACGTCGTACCGATGCGATCCGTCGGTGGCGTCGTCGACGCGGTAGTCGAGAACCTCGTCGGCACCGATGGAGCGGACGGTATCGGTTTTCGAGGTGCTGCACACGCCGGTGACGTGAGCGCCCATGGCTTTTGCCACCTGCACCGCGTAGATCCCGACGCCACCGGATGCGCCGAGTACGAGGACGGATTGGCCCGCCTGCACGCGGCCGTGGTCGCGCACGGCTTGCAACGCTGTGAGGGCGGAGACCGGCACCGCTGCTGCTTGTGCGAACGACAACCGGGCAGGTTTTGCGGCAATCTTCGTCTCGAGTGCGCGTGCGTACTCCGCGAACGAACCGACCGCGATCCCGTATACCTCCTGGCCGACTGCCACGCGGGTCACCGAACTGCCGACGGCCTCGACTCGGCCGGATACGTCCAGTCCGCGTACCCGGTTCCTAGGTCTGCGCAGCCCGAAACCCGCGAGGCGCAACGGATATGGCAGTCCGGCCATGAGATGCCATGCCCCGCGGTCGACGGACGCGGCCTCGACGCGTATCAGCACTTCGTTGTCGGCGACAGTGGGGCGCGGAATGTGGTCGACGTAGAGAACGTCGGCCTCGCCGTAGCGATCCTGTACGACGGCGGTCATCAGTTCCTTCGGCATGCGAGTCTCCGTTCGTCGAATACTTACAGCGTAAGTATTGCACTTACGGTGTAAGTTCTGTCAACGTGGAGAAGCGCGCAAGATTGACCCGAGACGACGTCGTACACGCTGCTGTCGCGCTTGCCGATTCCGTCGGAATCGATTCGATGACCATGCGGAAGCTGGGCACCGAACTGGGCGTCGAAGCGATGTCTCTGTACAACCATGTTTCGGACAAAGGGGATCTGCTCGACGGAATGGTCGATGCGGTCTTCGCGGAGATCGATCTGCCGACGCCGGGACGCCCGTGGCGCACGGAACTTCACGTGCGAGCGGTATCGACAAGGGAAGTGTTGGGGAGGCACCCGTGGGCAACTCCGTTGATGGAGTCCCGAACGACGCCTGGTCCCGCGACCCTGCGCCACCACGATGCCGTCATCGGAACGCTACGCGCTGCCGACTTTCCCGTCGCCCTTGCTGCGCATGCCTTTTCGATCATGGATGCGTACATCTACGGCTTCGTGCTGCAAGAAGTGAGCTTGCCGTTCGAAACAGCGCAGGAAACGACGGAACTGGCGAAGGCGATCATGGGCTCGTTCGAGAGCGGTCAGTATCCGCACCTGGCCGAGTTGACCACCAAGCACGTCCTTGCTCCGGGATACAGCTACGCCGCCGAATTCGCTTTCGGTCTCGATCTGATTCTCGACGGACTCGAACGTCTGCACATCGGGAGCGAACGATGATCTGACGTGAGTACCGGGTTAAAGTCGAGAAAACCGGGTTACCGGTCCAGACTTCAGATGTCCCGAAGAGGAGCTTTCTGTGCGCGCCATGGTGGTTACGGAACTGTCCGGTCCCGAAGGAATTGTCGCGCAGGAGGTTCCCGAGCCCGCAGCCGAAGGTCTTGTTCTCATCGATGTGAAGGCAAGTGGCGTCTGCTTTCCGGACCTGCTCATCACCTACGGCAAGTATCAGATCCGCCCGGAACCGCCGTTCATTCCCGGCGCGGAGATCTCGGGCGTCGTGGTCTCCGCGCCGGAAGGGTCGGGTTTCGCTCCGGGCGATCGTGTTCTCGCGGCCGCGTATCTGGGTGGGTATGCAGAGCGGATTGCCGTCAACCCGGCGCAGGTACTCCGAATTCCGGACGGACTCGCCTTCGACGAGGCGGCCTCGCTGATCATCAACTATCAGACGATGGAGTTCGCGCTCGCTCGTCGCGCGAAGATCGTCGCGGGGGAGACTGTCGTCGTGCTCGGCGCTGCAGGCGGAGTCGGAACGGCAACCATCCAGCTGGCCAAGGCGCACGGTGCCCGGGTGATCGCCGTGGTACGACGCGAGGGCGTCGATGACTTCTTGCGTGAGCTCGGTGCCGACGAGGTGGTCGCGCTGGCTCCGGGATGGGGAGAGCGGATTCGGGAACTGACCGACGGCGTCGGCGCTCAGATCGTGGTGGATCCGGTGGGCGGCGATGCGTTCGACGACGCGGTCCGGGTTCTGGCACCCGAAGGACGACTCGTGGTGATCGGATTCGCCGGCGGCGGTATTCCCGAGGTAAAGGTGAACCGGGTGCTGTTTCGCAATATCAGCATTGTCGGCGCGGCATGGGGTGAGTTCACGCGTACCAATCCCGAAGCGGTAGCCGAGGTACACGCATCGCTGGTAGAACACGTCCGGAACGGCTTGCGTCCGCTGGTCAAGGCACGGTATCCGCTTGCCGACGCAGCAGTTGCCCTGGCTGATCTCGAAAGCGGCAAAGTTCTCGGAAAGGCCATCTTGCTGCAGGAATGATTCTTCGCAACGTGATGGTGGTCACCAAATAATAAGTTGCAACATGTTTTCATTTGGGCAATAGTTGCAACCGCACTACCATTTGCCAGGTGATCGCTTCCGATTCTGATGACCTGTATGGAGCACTCGACGAGTTGTTCACTCGCCTGATGAGCGCCGGTGATTCGGAGTCGATCGATGCGTTGATCGAACTGGATCTCTCGTTCTCTCAGGTGCGTGTGCTGTTCGTACTTGCACAACGTGATGCGGCGATCCCGATCAACGAGGTTGCCGACGAGCTTCGGCTCTCGGTGGCAGCTACGGGGCGGAACATCGATCAGCTCGTGAACATGGGTCTGGTCGATCGCCGTGAAGACGAGCGGGACCGACGCGTCAAGCGGGTTTCCTTGTCGGAGGCCGGTCGTAAGGTGACGACCAACCACATCGAGTGCAAGCGCGGCCAGCTTCGCGAATTCGCGTCGCGTGTTCCTGAGCCAGAGCGGATTCGTTTGTTCGAGGCTCTCAAGCCCATTCTCGCGGGTGACTATCTGCGAGCACTTAACCAGGAGACTTCGCGATGACATCGCCGAACGCGCCGGCACCGGCGTCCGACAAACTTGACGGGGCGGTCCTCAAGATCGCTTCCGTGGTGGTGCTCGGCGCCATCATGTCGATTCTCGACGTAACCGTGGTGAGCGTCGCGCTCACCACCTTTGCCGAGGACTTCGAAACTTCGTACGCCACCGTCGCGTGGACGATGACGGCCTACACCCTCGCTTTGGCGACGGTCATTCCGGTTACCGGTTGGGCTGCCGACCGTTTCGGCACCAAGCGCCTCTACATGACGGCCCTGGTGCTGTTCGTGCTCGGTTCGGTCGCCTGTGCGATGGCGTGGGACATCACCTCGCTCATCGGCTTCCGTGTGCTCCAGGGCCTCGGCGGCGGCATGTTGATGCCGCTCGGTATGACCATCATGACCCGGGCCGCCGGTCCGGACCGCGTCGGTCGCGTCATGGCAGTTCTCGGAATCCCGATGCTGCTCGGCCCCATCGGTGGCCCGATCCTCGGTGGTTGGCTGATCGAGGCCGCGAGCTGGCACTGGATCTTCCTGATCAACCTGCCGATCGGCATCATCGCGTTGGCAGCAGCATTCATCATTCTGCCGTCCGACAAGGCGAAGCCTTCGGAGTCCTTCGACTTCCTCGGCATGATCCTGCTGTCGCCCGGCCTGGCGCTGTTCCTGTTCGGTGTGTCGTCCATCCCTGAGGTGGGAACGGTTGCGTCGGCTCGGGTTCTGGTGTCGGCCGGTATCGGTCTGGCGCTGATCATCGCCTTCGTGTTCCACGCGCTCAACAAGGATCACCCGCTGATCGACCTGCACCTGTTCAAGAACCGTCAGTTGACCACCGCCGTCATCACGACGTCGCTGTTCATCGTCGCCTTCATGGGCGCCGGGTTGCTGTTCCCGAGCTACTTCATCCAGGTCGGCGGTCACACCACGCTCGCTGCCGGATTGTTGATGGCTCCGCAGGGTCTCGGCGCTATGGTCACCATGCCGATCGCTGGTCGACTGGTCGACAAGATCGGCCCGGGCAAGATCGTCCTGACCGGTTTGCCGTTGATTCTGATCGGCTTGGGTGTGTTCACACAGGTTGCCTCGGATTCCCCGACGTGGCTGCTGATGGGTGCCTTGTTCGTCATGGGCCTCGGTATGGGTTGCACCATGATGCCGCTGATGACCGCAGCTATCGTGACGCTCTCCAACGAGCAGATTGCTCGCGGCTCCACCCTGATGAACATCGTTCAGCAGACCGCAGGTTCGATCGGTACCGCCGTGATGTCGGTGGTCTTGACCAACCAGCTTCTCGATCGTGGCCTCGACACGACGATGGTCGGTGCGGCCTCGCACATTCCGACCGAACCGGGAAGTCCGCAGGAGTCTGCTGCGAATTCGATTCTCAGTGCGGCGTCGGATGCCTTCGGTAACACCTTCCTCGTTGCCACTGTGCTGATCGTCCTGACCCTCATCCCGGCGTTCTTCCTGCCGCGGAGCAAGACCACCAGGCCGGTGGCCGAGGGCGAGACGGCAACGCCGATCGTTATGCACTGACCGCTTTTCGGTAGATCGTTCGTCCAGGTGAGGGCGGCACACATCTTGTGTGCCGCCCTCACCTTTTTGCCGTGGAATACAGCTGGATGGTTGAATGTTTGATCAGTTACATGCCAACGCATGGATCTAGTTCGCGGAGGAGCAACCATGCAGTTCGGAATCTTCACGGTCGGTGACGTCACCACTGATCCCACGACGGGTAAGACCCCGACAGAGCACGAGCGCATCAAGGCCATGACGACCATCGCCAAGCACGCCGAGGAAGTCGGTCTCGACGTCTTCGCGACCGGCGAGCATCACAACAAGCCGTTCGTGCCGTCATCTCCGACCACGATGCTCGGATACATCGCGGCCCAGACCGAGAAGATCACGCTCTCCACGTCCACGACGCTGATCACCACCAATGACCCGGTGAAGATCGCCGAGGATTACGCGATGCTTCAACACCTCGCCGAGGGGCGCGTCGATCTGATGATGGGTCGCGGAAACACCGCGCCTGTGTACCCGTGGTTCGGCAAGGACATTCGCGCCGGTATCCCGTTGGCTCTCGAGAACTATCAACTTCTTCGCCGGCTCTGGGACGAGGAGGTCGTGAACTGGCAAGGGGAGTACCGCACTCCACTCCAGGGCTTCACGTCCACCCCGCGCCCGCTGGACGGCGTCGCGCCGTTCGTGTGGCACGGCTCGATCCGCAGCCCCGAGATCGCGGAGATCGCGGCGTATCACGGCGACGGATTCTTCGCGAACAACATCTTCTGGCCGAAAGAGCACTACATCGAGCTGATCAATCTTTACCGCCGGCGTTACGAGCATTACGGCCACGGGTCCGCGGATCAGGCGATCGTCGGTCTCGGTGGTCAGGTCTTCATGCGCAAGAACAGTCAGGACGCGGTCAAGGAATTCCGTCCGTATTTCGACAATGCTCCGGTGTACGGCCACGGGCCCTCACTCGAAGAGTTCACCGAGCAGACGCCGCTGACCGTCGGTTCCCCTGAACAGGTCATCGAGAAGACGTTGGCGTTTGCCGATTTCTTCGGCGACTACCAGCGCCAGCTGTTCCTGATGGATCACGCCGGGCTGCCGCTCAAGACGGTGCTCGAGCAGCTCGATCTGCTCGGTGAGGAAGTTGTTCCGGTTCTGCGCCGTGAGTTCGCGGCCAGGCGGCCAGCACATGTGCCGGACAACCCGCCCACTCACGCGTCGATGAAGGCGGCTCGTGAGGCAAGCAGTGTCACTGCCTGACGAGCAACCGCCTGAGGTTCCGGTCAGCACCACCGAACTCGCCACCGACGCCTGGGAAGCCTTGTTTCGCGCCCAGGTGTCGGTGCTGCGGCGGCTCTCTGCCGACGACGTCTGGGATCAGGTGTCGATGCGCGAGTACGACGTGCTGTTCACGCTGAGTCTTGCGTCGAGTAGTTCCCTTCGCCTGCATGACCTGAATCGGGAGATATTGCTGAGCCAGCCTTCGCTCAGTCGCCTGGTGGAACGGTTGGAGGGCGAAGGTCTGGTAACGAGAAGTGTTGATCCACAGGATCGCCGCGGGACGATCGTGCAACTCACCGAAACGGGTGCAGCGCTGCAGAAATCAGTGGGTCGCCGTCATGCCGCGAGCATCCGCCGCCACGTCGGACCGGCCCTGGACGCTGATGAACTTCGACTGTTGGCCGAATTGTGCACGCGTCTGCGTCTCGCGCAGTCATGACTGGAGGCAGGATGGACGATATGAGTAACCTCGAAGCGCAGCCCGTCGAGCAGGAATGCGAAGGCCATCCGGCGGAGAGCGAGATTCAGATCCTCACCCCGCGCGACGTACCGCTCGGTGGCCCGCGGGCCATGCGAGTGCGACGCACCCTCCCGCAACGCGAGCGTTCGCTGATCGGGGGATGGTGTTTTGCAGATCATTACGGTCCGGATGACGTCGGCTCAGGACCGGGCATGCATGTGCCGCCGCATCCGCATACCGGTTTGCAGACGGTGAGTTGGCTGTTCACCGGAGAGATCGAGCACCGTGACAGCATCGGTTCCCATGCGATGGTGAGGCCGGGTGAACTGAATCTGATGACGGCCGGGAGTGGGATCGCGCACTCCGAGGTGTCGACGCCGAATACGAAGGTTCTGCACGGGATGCAGTTGTGGGTGGCGCTGCCGGATGCGGCGCGCGATACCGCACCCGCGTTCGTTCACTATCGACCGGAGCCGGTGACCACCGATGGTGTCACGCTCAGTGTATTCCTCGGTTCGCTCGCCGGTGAAACGTCTCCGGTGTCTACCTTCACCGAATTACTCGGTGCCGAGGTGATTCTCGATCCTGGGGCCGAGATCGCCCTCGATGTCGATCGTTCACATGAGCACGGCGTGATCGTCGATCAAGGATCGGTTGTTCTGCGTGGTACCACTGTCGGCTGGGCCGAGTTGGGTTATCAAGCACCGGGTTTCGGAAAACTGACTTTGCGCAATCCGGGATCCGAACCGGCTCGACTGCTACTTCTCGGCGGGAAACCGTTGGGCGAGCAGGTCATCATGTGGTGGAACTTCATGGGCCGTACACACGAAGAGATCGTCGAGTATCGACGCAAGTGGCAGGCCGAGCTTGCCTCCGGATTCGACGGCAGCGTCCCGGACCGGCGTTTCGGCGTCGTGCCGGGATACGACGGTCCGGCGCTCCCGGCACCCGAGTTGCCGAACAGTACGTTGCGGCCCCGAGGCTAGTCGTTGCTCTTGCTGCTACCGGCCGCGAGCGTCGTTTCGATCAGGCTTGTTCGATGTCCTGGTGAGCCTTCGCGAGCATGATGTAGCCGGCGCCGTTGGCGGTGATACCGGCCTTTTCGCCTTCGGAGAGTTCACGTTTGACCTTGGCGGGCACGCCGGCGACCAGTGATCCAGGCGGGATTTGCATCCCCTGAGACACGACGGCGCCGGCTGCAATCAGTGACCCCGAGCCGATGTGTGCGCCGTTGAGCACCACGGCACCCATGCCGACGAGAACGTCGTCTTCGACGGTGCACCCGTGCAGCACTGCGTTGTGGCCGACCGAGATTCGTTCGCCCAGCACTGCGGGGAACGTCGGGTCGGCGTGCACGGTGCAGTTGTCCTGAATGTTGGTGTCAGCGCCGATGGAGATCGATTCTGCGTCGCCGCGGATAACCGCGCCGTACCAGATGCTGGCTCCCGCAGCGATGGTCACCGCGCCGACAACGGTGGCGTTGGGTGCGATGAACGCACTTTCGTCGATCTGCGGGGTGTTACCGAGAACGGTGGCGATGATCGGGTTGGTCATGGTTCTCCTGTGCGTTGGAATGACGTGCTCTGACGGTACCTGGACTACTTCGCTGTGGGTTTTCGATTCATGACGACTGTGCCGACGCCCGCGGCCACCACCAGTGCGATGGCCACGAGTGTGAACGCGTCGAGCGTTTGCCCGATCACGAGGACTCCGGCCAGTGCGGCCGCTGCGGGTTCGAGGGCGATGAGGACGGCAAAGACTTTCTTGGCTAGAGAGCGCAGCGCCCACATTTCCAAGCTGTACGGGATGACGGACGAGAGGACGGCGACGGCTGCGCCTGCGGCGAGCATCGTCGGATCCAGCAGTTCACTTCCGCCCGAGACGACGCCGAAGGGCAGCGTCAATACGGCCGCGACGATGCTTGCGCCTGCCAACCCGTCGGCGCTCGGGAGCGTCGCGGCCAGGTGGGAACCGGCCACGATGTATCCGGCCCACGCAGTAGCGGCGATCAACGCGAACATCACCCCGATCGGGTCCAAACCGGATTCGCCGTGATCGCCCAACCCGAGCAGCAACACTCCGCCGAAGGCGAGCAGCACCCATGCTCCGTCGGCCCACCGACGAGACAGAACTGCGGCCAGGGTGAGCGGTCCGAGGAACTCGATGGTGACGGCCGTTCCGATGGGCACCGTGTCGAGGGCGAGGTAGAAGGCGCCGTTCATCACGGCGAGGGCGATGCCCAGTGCGAAGATGCCTTTGCGCTGCCGGTTCGACCATCTGCTCCATCGCGGGCGGACGATGACGCCGAGGATGATCGCGGCGATCGTCAGCCGCAGCGTCGTGGCTCCGGCCGGCCCGATCTGCGAGAACAATGTCGTCGCGAATGCCGCTCCGAACTGGAGCGACAGTATCGAGGTGAGGACTGCTCCGACCGGCAGTAGCTGACTGCCCGCCTTCATTCTCCGGTGAACTCGGGACTTCGACGCTCGAGCATCGCGGCGACGGCTTCGTGGTGATCTCGGGTGTGGTGGGCGATCGACTGCATGGCGGCCGAGAGTTCGAGCAGGCTCTCGAGGCTCTGGTGCTGGCCCTCGCGGAGGAGCTTTTTGGTCATGCGGAGTACCTGCGGGGGATTGGCGGCTACTCGAGCTGCCAAAGCGTGCGCTGCGGAAAGCAATTCCTCGGGTTCGGTCACCTGCGAGACCAGACCCCAGTCGAGTGCTCTCGCAGCATCGATCGGTTCACCGGTGAACGCCATCTCGGCCGCGCGGGCGTTGCCGATCGCGCGGGGGAGCAGCCACGCTCCGCCGTCGCCGGGGATGAGTCCTACCTTGACGAAACTCTCGGCGAAGACCGCGGCGGTCGAGGCGATACGGAGGTCGCACATGAGTGAGAGGTCGCAGCCCGCTCCGATGGCCGGGCCGTTGACCGCCGCGATGGTCGGCACCTCACACGTGTACAGCGCGAGCGGGATGCGTTGGATGCCGTGCCGGTAGCCCTGGCGGATCTCGCCGGGTGCGCCACCGAACATGCCCTCCTTGTCTCGCATGTGCTTGACGTTGCCGCCGGAGGAGAAGGCCGATCCGGCCCCCGTCAGAATGACCGTGCGCACACTCTGATCTCGGTTAACCGCGGTGACTGCGTCTTCGAGGGCCTCGATCATGTCGATCTCGGAGATCGCATTGCGGGTGTCCGGGCGATTGAGGGTCCACGTGACCACATCGCCGGTTCGCGAGATCAGTACGGCGTCGCTCATGGGTGCTCCTGGTTGTCGATGGCAGTTGAGCTCAGTCTCTCACCACAGGATTTCGCAATAACAATCATTCGTGCTTGATTTTTATGGATGTGAGTGTGATGCTGGTCGCATGGCCGAACTTCAGACGTTCATCGATGACTTGCGGGCCGAAGGCGAGAGCCTCGACGCCCTGGTTGCGGATCTGCCCGAGGAGAAGTGGGCGACAATGACGCCTGCGGAAGGGTGGACCATCGCACATCAGATCGGGCACCTGCACTGGACGGACAGTGCAGCGATCCTGGCGATCACCGACCCGGACGGGTTCGCGGAGCAGTTGAAGGCGGCGTTCGTGAACCCGGCAGGGTTTGTCGACGACGGTGCTGCCGAACAGGCGGCCCGCCAGCCGGCGGAGTTGCTCGCCGATTGGCGAGCGGGGCGCACCGCTCTCGTCGAGGCGCTCACCGCCGCCCTGGCCGGAACCAAGTTCCCCTGGTACGGCCCGCCCATGGGCGGTGTCTCCATGGCTACCGCGCGACTGATGGAGACGTGGGCGCACGGGCAGGACGTTGCCGACGCACTCGGCGTCGAACGCGCTCCGACGGCGCGCATCAAGAACATCGCTCACCTGGGTGTGCGGACGCGAAACTTCGCGTACTCGGTCAACGAGAAGACGCCGCCCGCCGACGATTTCCGGGTTGAGTTGACCGCGCCGGACGGGTCGCTCTGGACCTGGGGGCCGGAAGATGCGCCGCAGAAGGTTACCGGGCCGGCGTTGGACTTCTGCTTGCTGGTCACCCAGCGCGCCAATCGCGCCGATCTCGATCTGGTCGCCGTGGGTGCCGACGCGGACGAGTGGCTCGGGTTCGCGCAGGCCTTTGCCGGACCCAGCGGTGAGGGACGAGCCGCCGTCGGATCCAGCGGTGAGGGACGAGCATCGAAGGTGGGCAAATGAGTTCGGTACGGATCGGTAACTGCTCCGGGTTCTACGGCGACCGCGTCTCGGCGATGCGCGAGATGCTCGAGGGCGGCGAACTCGACTACCTGACCGGCGACTACCTGGCCGAACTGACGATGTTGATCCTCGGGCGGGATCGGATGAAGGACCCGTCGCTCGGCTACGCGAAGACGTTCCTGCGGCAGGTGGAGGACACGCTCGGCCTTGCGCTCGACAAGGGGGTGAAGATCGTCGCGAATGCAGGCGGTCTCAATCCCGCCGGACTGGCCGACGCGTTGCGCGAGGTCAACACCAAGCTGGGGTTGAACGCGAAGATCGCCCACGTCGAGGGCGACGATTTGATCTCTCGGGCAGACGAACTCGGACTCGGCTCCCCACTGACGGCCAATGCGTACCTCGGCGCCTGGGGCATCGTCGAAGCATTGTCGGCCGACGCCGATGTCGTGGTCACCGGACGGGTCACCGATGCGTCGGTGATCGTCGGTCCGGCCGCTCACCATTTCGGTTGGAAGCGAGATGATTTCGATCAGCTTGCCGGTGCTGTCGCGGCGGGCCACGTCATCGAGTGCGGAACCCAGGCCACCGGCGGCAACTACGCGTTCTTCACAGAGATTCCCAATCTGGGCCGGCCTGGCTTCCCGATCGCCGAGATCAACGCGGACGGAACCTCGGTCATCACCAAGCACGCCGGAACGGACGGCGAGGTGAGCGTCGGCACGGTGACGGCGCAGCTGCTGTACGAGATCACCGGTGGACGCTATGCAGGCCCGGACGTGACGACCCGCATCGACAACGCAGTGCTCACCCAGGAAGGCCCGGACCGGGTGTTGATCAGCGGCGTCACGGGCGAGGCTCCGCCGCCGCAGTACAAGGTCTCCCTGAACACGCTGGCCGGGTTCCGTAACGAGGCCACCTTCATCCTCACGGGTCTCGACATCGAGGCCAAGGCCGATCTGGCGAAGACTCAGCTCGAATCCTGGCTGACGAAGAAGCCCGCCGAACTGGTCTGGACTCTCGCTCGCACGGATCATCCGGATTCCGACACCGAGGAAACCGCGAGTGCGTTGCTGCGCTGCGTGGTTCGCGATTCCGACCCCAAGGTGATCGGTCGCCCTTTCTCCGCGGTTGCGGTGGAAATGGCACTTGCCAGCTACCCCGGCTTCTCGCTGACGGCTCCGCCGAGCAACGGCCAACCGTACGGAGTGTTCACCCCCGGCTACGTCGACGCGGGATCGGTGCCGCACGTGGCCGTACTGCCGGACGGCACGCGCGTGGACATCGCTCCGTCCACGTTGACGCAGGACCTCGAACCCGTCGGCGAACCGGAGCGTCCGGAGCCGTTGCCGCCACAGACGTCGCTTTCAGTACCACTCGGCACGATCGCCGGTGCCCGTAGCGGCGACAAGGGCGGAAATGCCAACGTCGGCGTCTGGGTTCGCACGGACGATCAGTGGAAGTGGTTGGCGCACACACTGACCGTCGAGATGCTCAAGGAACTGCTACCGGAAGCAGCAGACCTGAACGTCACTCGCTACCAGCTTCCGCACCTTCGTGCCGTCAACTTCGTGATCGAGGGAATTCTCGGTCAGGGTGTCGCCTCGCAGGCGCGGTTCGATCCGCAGGCCAAGGGAATTGGTGAATGGCTGCGTTCGCGCCACATCGACATCCCGATTTCGCTACTCCCCGTAACTGACGAGAAAGAGGATTCACGGTGACCGTGTGGACCACACCGGAAAGGCTTGCGCTTCGCGAGACCGTACGCGGATTCGTGAACCAGGAGATTCTGCCGCATCTGACGCAGTGGGAGCGAGACGGCGAGATTCCGCGCGAATTGCACCGCAAGGCAGGCGCTCTCGGACTCCTCGGGGCCAGCGCACCCGAATCGGCCGGTGGTGAGGGCGGCGACGCCGTCGACTCCATCGTGATCTGTGAGGAGATGCATCAGGCAGGTGCGTCGGGCGGGCTGTTCGCATCGCTCTTCACCTGCGGCATCGCGGTGCCGCACCTGATCGCGGCCGGCGACGAGGCGCAGATCGAGAAGTGGGTCAAGCCGACCCTGCGCGGCGACAAGATCGGCTCGCTCGCCATCACCGAGCCCGGCGGAGGCAGCGACGTCGGGCACCTGACAACTACAGCCAAGCGCGACGGCGATCATTACGTCGTGAACGGCGCCAAGACGTTCATCACCTCCGGCGTTCGAGCGGACTTCGTCGTTACAGCGGTGCGCACCGGTGGTCCCGGCGCGGGTGGTGTCTCACTGCTCGTGATCGAGAAGGGCACACCGGGATTCACCGTCTCGCGCAAACTCGAGAAGATGGGCTGGCGCGCATCCGATACCGCGGAACTCTCCTTTGTCGACGCCCGGGTTCCGGTGGAGAATCTGGTCGGTGCAGAGAACAGCGGCTTCGCGCAGATCGCCCAGGCATTTGTCTCCGAGCGGGTAGCGCTCGCCGCGCAGGCGTATGCCAGTGCAGAACGTTGCCTGGAGCTGACGCTCGAATGGTGCCGCGCCCGTGAGACTTTCGGTCGCCCCCTGATCAGTCGGCAGGCCGTCCAGAACACCGTCACCGAGATGGCCCGCAAGATCGACGTCGCCAAGGTGTACACGCACTCGGTGATCGAGCGGTACATGGCCGGTGACGGCGATCTGATCGCCGAGGTGTGCTTTGCGAAGAACACGGCAGTCGAGACGGGCGAATGGGTTGCGAACCAAGCTGTTCAGCTGTTCGGCGGCCTCGGATACATGCAGGAAAGCGAAGTGGAGAGGCAGTACCGGGACATGCGAATTCTGGGAATCGGTGGCGGAACCACCGAAATCCTCACCGGCCTCGCGGCCAAGCGATTGGGGTATCAGTCATGAGTGTCATCCGGTCAACACTGGACACCAATTCCGAGGTGTACAAGACCGCAACATCGACCATGAACACCAAGCTCGCCGAGATCGAGGTCGAGCACGCCAAGGCGTTGGCGGGTGGCGGCGAGAAGTACACCGAGCGGCACCACAAGCGGGGAAAGCTTCTGGCACGCGAGCGGATCGAACTCCTGCTCGATCAGGATTCACCGTTCCTCGAACTGTGTCCCCTCGCTGCGTGGGGGAGTGACTTCCCGGTCGGAGCCAGCACCGTGGTCGGTATCGGCGTCGTCGAAGGTGTCGAATGCCTGATCGTCGCCAACGATCCCACCGTGCGCGGCGGCACCAGCAATCCGTGGACGCTGCGTAAGGGTTTCCGGGTCAACGATATCGCCATGCAGAACCGCCTCCCTGTGATCTCCCTCGTAGAGTCCGGCGGCGCAGACTTGCCGACGCAGAAAGAGGTGTTCATCCCGGGCGGGCGTATGTTCCGTGACCTCACTCAGCTGTCCGCAGCCGGAATCCCCACCATTGCACTGGTCTTCGGTAACTCGACGGCCGGCGGTGCGTACATCCCGGGCATGTCCGATCACGTCGTGATGATCAAGGAACGCTCCAAGGTGTTCCTCGCAGGCCCGCCGCTGGTCAAGATGGCCACCGGTGAGGAATCCGACGACGAGGCACTCGGCGGCGCCGAAATGCACGCTCGCAAGTCCGGGTTGGCCGACTACTTCGCCGCCGACGAGCAGGACGCGATCCGCATCGGGCGCTCGATCGTCAAGCGGCTCAACTGGACCAAGAAGGGGCCGGCGCCGCGCGCGGAGATCATCGAACCGCTCGAGGATCCGGAAGAGTTGCTCGGCATCGTTCCGGCCGACCTGAAGATCCCGTTCGATCCGCGTGAGGTCATCGCCCGTATCGTCGACGGCTCCGACTTCGACGAGTTCAAGCCGCTCTACGGCTCCTCCCTCGTGACCGGGTGGGCCGAGCTGAACGGCTACCCGATCGGCATCCTGGCGAACGCACGTGGAGTGCTCTTCAGTGAGGAATCACAGAAGGCCACGCAGTTCATCCAGCTCGCCAATCGTTCCAACACGCCGTTGCTGTTCCTGCACAACACCACCGGCTACATGGTGGGTAAGGAATACGAGGAGGGCGGCATGATCAAGCACGGATCGATGATGATCAATGCGGTTGCCAACTCCAAGGTTCCGCACATCTCGATCCTGCTCGGAGCGTCGTACGGCGCCGGTCACTACGGTATGTGCGGACGCGCGTTCGATCCGCGGTTCCTCTTTGCGTGGCCCAGTTCCAAGTCCGCCGTCATGGGCGGTGCGCAGCTCGCCGGCGTCATCTCCATCGTGGGACGCGCTGCTGCCGAGGCCCGCGGCCAGGTCTTCGACGAGCAGGCCGACGCCGGCATGCGCGCGATGATCGAGAACCAGATCGAGGCCGAGTCACTTCCGATGTTCCTGTCGGGTCGTCTGTACGACGACGGCGTCATCGATCCCCGAGACACCCGCACCGTGGTGGGAATGTGCCTGTCGGCCATCGCCACCGCCCCGATCGAAGGCACCGAGAACTTCGGCGTCTTCCGTATGTGAGGCACGCCGTGACAATCACTTCAGTACTGGTCGCCAATCGTGGCGAAATCGCCCGCCGTGTCTTTGCAACCTGCCGCAAGAACGGAATCGGCACGGTCGCGGTATTTTCCGACGCAGATGCCGACAGCCCGCACGTCGCCGAAGCCGATGCTTCGGTTCGCCTGCCGGGTAACACGCCTGCCGAGACCTACTTGCGGGGTGAGCTCGTCATCGCCGCCGCCAAGGCTTCGGGCGCCGACGCGATTCACCCCGGATACGGATTCCTCTCCGAGAACGCGGAGTTCGCGCGCAGCGTCATCGACGCGGGACTGACGTGGATCGGCCCGCCCGTCGAATCCATCGAGCTCATGGGGTCGAAGGTCGAGTCCAAGAAGATCATGGACGCCGCCGGAGTGCCGGTGCTCTCCGAACTCGATCCCGCCGCGGTGACCGAGGCTCATCTGCCGGTGCTGATCAAGGCGTCGGCGGGCGGCGGCGGACGCGGAATGCGTGTCGTTCGTGAATTGTCGGCGCTGGACGGCGAACTGGAAGCGGCGCGGCGTGAGGCGCAGTCCGCTTTCGGCGACCCGACAGTCTTCTGTGAGCGTTACCTCGAGACCGGTCGGCACATCGAGGTCCAGGTCATGGCCGACCGCCACGGTGCGGTGTGGGCGGTGGGGGAGCGCGAGTGCTCGATCCAGCGTCGGCATCAGAAGGTGGTCGAAGAGGCCCCGTCGCCGCTCGTGCAACGCATCCCCGCCATGCGCGACAAGCTGTTCGACGCCTCGCGGCTCGCAGCCAACGCCATCGGTTACGAGGGGGCAGGAACCGTTGAATTCCTGGCTGACGAAAAAGGCGACTTCTTCTTCCTGGAAATGAACACGCGTTTGCAGGTGGAGCATCCGGTCACCGAGTGCACCACTGGACTCGATCTGGTGGAACTGCAATTGCAGGTCGCTTCAGGTGAAGCACTTCCGGACGATCAGCCGGAGATCCGTGGGCATTCGATCGAAGTGCGCCTGTACGCCGAGGACCCCGCCAAGAACTGGCAGCCGCAGAGCGGAACCGTCCACCACATCGAGTTGCCCGGTGACCCGCAAGAATTCAGTGTTCTGCGTGAGCAGGGCGTTCGCCTCGACTCCGGCGTCGTCGACGGCAGTGTTGTCGGCGTCCACTACGACCCGATGTTGGCCAAGGTCATCTCGTACGCGCCGACGCGGACCGCAGCTGCCCGGCTGCTCGCATCGACGCTGGCGCGCACCAGGATTCACGGGCTGCGCACCAACCGCGACCTGCTCGTCAACGTCCTGGCCCACCCCGCCTTCATTGCCGGAGACACCGACACTGCCTTCTTCGAGACTCACGACCTCGAGAAGCTGTCTACGCCCTTGGCCGATACCGACGCCGAAAAACTCTCGGCGCTGGCGGCGGCACTTGCCGATGCCGCGCACAACCGGGCGTCGGCCCGCGTCATCGGCCGCTTGCCCAGCGGGTGGCGCAACCTCCCGTCGCAGCCGCAGAGCAAGAGCTATTCCACTGCGTCGGGCGACTACGACGTCCGCTACTCCCTGAGCCGAAGCGGCGTGCTGAGTGCAGAAGGCTTCGACGACGTGCGCCTGGTATCGGCAACTGCGACCCGGGTAGTGCTCGAGCAGAGCGGAGTACAGCGCTCGTTCGACGTTGCGGCCTACGGGAGTGAGATTTTTGTCGACTCCTCGCTCGGACCCGTCGCGTTGACGGCAGCACCGCGCTTCGTGGATCCGTCGGCAGAAGTCGCCGCCGGTTCGTTGCTCGCTCCGATGCCGGGATCGGTCATCCGCCTCGGTGCCGCACTCGGTGACACCGTCACCGCCGGCCAGCCGATTCTGTGGCTGGAGGCCATGAAGATGGAACACACCGTCACCGCGCCGACTGCCGGTGTCCTGGTGGAACTTCCGGTCGCCGTCGGCCAGCAGGTCGAGGTCGGATCGGTGCTCGCACGTGTGGAAGAACCCGCTACAGAAGAGGAAGCATGATGAGTTTCATCGAAACCGAAGAGCAGAAGGAACTGCGGGCATCCGTTTCCAAACTGGGTGAGCGCTTCAACTACGTCGACTACGTGCTGCCCAAGGCGCGAAAGGGGGAGCCGCTCACCGAATTGTGGAACGAGGCGGGCAAACTCGGATTCCTGGGCGTCAACCTGCCGGAGGAATACGGCGGCGGCGGTGCAGGCATCTACGAACTCGCGCTGGTGCAGGAGGAATTGGCGGCGCAGGGTGCCGGTCTGCTCCTGGTTGTCGTATCCCCGGCCATCTGCGGCACCATCATCGGCAAGTACGGCACGGCGGAGCAGAAGCAGCAGTGGCTACCCAGCCTCGCCGACGGCTCCAAGATCATGGCGTTCGGAATCACCGAGGCCGACGCTGGTTCCAACTCTCATCAGATCACCACGACGGCACGCAGGGATGGCGACGACTGGATCCTGAGCGGCAACAAGATCTACATCTCGGGTGTCGATCAGGCTGACGCGGTCCTCGTCGTTGCGCGGACCGAGGACTCCAAGACGGGCAAGCTCAAGCCCGCTCTGTTCATCGTCCCCACGGATTCTCCGGGATTCGTGAAGACGCAGATGGAGATGGACATCATCGAACCGGACCACCAGTTCATCCTCTTCCTCGACGACGTCCGTCTGCCGGCCGACGCTCTGGTCGGCGAAGCCGATGCCGCCTTGATGCAGTTGTTCGCCGGCCTCAACCCCGAGCGCATCCTGGGTGCGTCGATGGCCATCGGCATGGGCCGTTACGCCCTGAACGCCGCAGTGAAGTTCGCCAACGAGCGCACGGTGTGGAAGACGCCGATCGGTGCGCACCAAGGTATTTCGCATCCACTCGCGCAGGTGAAGATCGAACTCGAGCTCGCCAAGCTGATGATGCAGAAGGCCGCGGTGCTCTACGACAGCGGTGACGATTTCGGTGCTGCCGAAGCCGCGAACATGGCAAAGTACGCCGCCGCTGAAGCCAGCATCAAGGCGCTCGATCAGGCGATCCAGACGCATGGCGGCGCCGGCCTGACGAAGGAATACGGACTGGCCGCCATGCTCGGTGCGGCTCGTATCGCCCGTGTCGCGCCGGTGAGCCGCGAGATGATCCTCAACTTCGTCTCACAGCATTCCCTCGGTCTGCCACGGTCCTACTAGGAAGAGGCGACTCATGACGGATCAGGACAAGCCATACGTACGGTACGAAGTATCGGGCGGTGCTGCCACGATCACTCTCGACTCACCCCACAACCGCAACGCGATTTCGACGCGGTTGGTCACGGAGTTGCAGGCTGGGTTGACGGCGGCTGCCGCCGATCCGGCAGTTCGAGCGGTGGTACTCACCCACACCGGTGGAACATTCTGTGCGGGAGCCGATCTGAGTGAGGCCTCCGGTTCGTCCGCATCACCGGAGGACGCCGTCAAGGAGCGAGGACGGGGGATGCTGACACTCTTGCGCAGCATTCTCGAGCTTCCCAAGCCGGTGATCGGGCGGATCGACGGTCACGTCCGGGCCGGAGGCATGGGTCTTGTCGGGGCGTGCGACATCGTCGTCGCCGGACCGGCGAGCACCTTCGCGGTGACGGAATCACGGTTGGGTTTCGCAGCGTCCATCATTTCGCTCACGGTCCTGCCGAGGCTCGACCAGCGATCTGCGAGCCGCTATCTGCTCACCGGAGAGAAGTTCGGCCAGCACGAGGCCGAATCCATCGGACTCGTCACCGCCGCGTCTCAGGACACGGGGGAGTCGATCACCGAACTGCTCGGCACCTTGCGCCAATGTTCACCGCAGGGACTTGCCGAATCGAAGTGGATCACGACGCGTTCGGTCCTGGCTGGATTCGACCGGGACGGCGAGGAGATGATCGCGCAGTCGGCTCGGCTGTTTTCCTCTGACGAGGCTCGTGAGGGCATGATGTCTTTCTTGCAGAAGCGTCCAGCGGCCTGGGCGCAGTAGAAACTGCGCAGCTGGGACACAGAAGCGCTGGAACACAGAAGTTGAAGGGATGGCGGCGCGATGACTCGAGAGCCCAAGCAGGACCGAAGTCGAGTCACGCGCTCCCACCTGCTCGAAGTGACTGTGGAGTGTCTCGCCGAACTCGGGTGGAGCGCAACGACGATGAGCGTCGTCGCGCAGCGTGCCGGGGTGTCCAGAGGCGCGATGCAGCATCACTTCCCGACCCGCGAGGACCTCATCACTGCGGCGCTCGAGGTGATGTTCGACGCCCGGATGGATCAGGCACGAAAGGAATCGACCGACCTTCCGGTGGGTGCCGGACGAACCGAGGCGATCATTTCGCGGTTGGTGGAGTACTACACCGGGACTCTGTTCAAAGCAGCACTGCAGGTGTGGACGGCCGCTGCCTCCGACCCCGACCTGCGTGCCCGCGTACTGCCCCTCGAGGAACGATTCGGGCGCATCGCGCACCGCATGGCCGTCGAGAGTCTGGGTGTCGACGACTCCGACCCGGTGACGCACCGCTTGGTACAGGCGACCCTGGACCTGGCCCGCGGGCTGGGGCTGGCTGATGTCTTGACAGACGACTCGCGCCGACGCACCGAGGTGGTCAAACAGTGGGCGGCGCAATTGGATTCCACGCTTGTTCGGGTACCGGTGGCAACTCCCTGAATCGGTAGCGGCGGGGCCGGCGCCGGTGCTCTCGACGCGCACGTGGCGTGTGTCGGGGGCCACCGAGAAGTACAGTCGGCTCCATGGCCGCACGCACTCTCACTTCGATCGGGACTTCGGTATTGGTCTCGGCTGCCGTGCTCTCGGCCGTGGTCGGCTGCAGCTCCGGCGACGGGTCCGTCGATCAGCCGGGCGACGGTGCGGGTTCGCAGGCACTCGCACCTACGGATCCGGGCCCGATGTTCGCCGAATGCGGCTCGGTGACCGACGAGGAAGTTGTCAACGCCTTCAATCTCGGCGCTTTTGCGACGACGACGCGCAACGGCGTCGGTTGCCAGTGGGAAGTCGCCGGTTCGAACGGCCCGAGCGTCAGTTTCTCCTGGTACCGCGGTAGCCCGATCGGCCGCGAACGGGCCGGGTCCGACCTGCTCGGACGTCCTGCCGACGACATCACGATCGGTGGACACCAGGGCTTCATCGCGTCCACGGCAGGTTCGTTGTGCGAGTTGGGTATCGCGTTCGGCGGAGACTTCGTGCACTGGTCGATCACCTACGGTTTGCTGCCACCGACCGCGGATCCATGCACGGTGGCGCGGGATCTGATGGAAAAAACAGTTTCGAGGGCACAGTGAAGTTCGAGGGCGCCGTGAAGCGCGTAAGGATCGGGCTCGCCCTGGCTGGGTCGCTGGTTCTACTCACGGGGTGCGGCTCCGTGGTCACCGGGACTCCTCGTGCGGAGGGCAGCTACGGCGGTAGTGACAGCCAGGAATTCGCGAACGTCCTCCAAGAATGCGAAGCCGTCACCGACGAGCAGATCGCCAGCGCGGTGGGTGCCGACGCCGTCGGGCGTGGGTTCTTCGGCGCCATCTGCCGTTGGGACGGCATCGGGGCCGCGGGTCCGATCAAGATCACCTTCAACTGGTTCGAGACGGGCACCCTCGATCACGAGCGCGCTGCATTCGAGCACCTGGGATACGTGGTGGCGAAAATCGACATCAACGGCAGTGGCGGGTACCAGGTTCGCCAGCCGGCCGATCCGCAGAGCTGCGGGGTGAGCGCGAGCGCACCGGCCGGGGGAGTGTTCGGTTGGTGGGTCACCGAGCCGCAAGGCGGCGCGGATCCGTGCGAGGCTGCGGCAAAGCTCGGCGCGTTGACGTTGAACCGCAGCATCTGATCGCGACCGGTCCGGCTGCGTGGTCTGAGTGTGCAGCCAGAGTCTCTGGTCAGAGCGTGAGGTCACTATCACCGTGGCCTCGCTTTGACCTCGTGGCGCGCCGACAGGTATCGTTATGGGTCGTGTCCGGCATGCCCGGGCCGATCTGTGTGCCTAGCTAGGTATTGCCGTGCGCGCGTTCGAGCAGAAACTGCTGATGAACGAGCATCCGGCTGCCTGTGTGGGGGTATGCGACACGCCCGACCTCGGGGGCAGTGCGCGGCATGAAAGTGCTGAGTACAGACTCTGAGGTGGGTGAGGAGCAGCAGCTCTCTTGCTCCAACTGCTAGATCCCTAATTTCAGAACAGCCACGTTTTCGAACGGCCCGAGTTCGCTCGAGCAGTCTGTTCGTCACAAGAAAGCCGGTAAATGCCAACCATCAACCAGCTGGTCCGCAAGGGTCGCCGCGACAAGACCGCCAAGGTCAAGACGGCAGCCCTCAAGGGCAGCCCGCAGCGTCGTGGCGTGTGCACTCGCGTGTACACCACCACCCCCAAGAAGCCGAACTCCGCGCTCCGTAAGGTCGCACGCGTTCGCCTCACGACTTCGGTCGAGGTCACCGCGTACATCCCCGGTGAAGGTCACAACCTTCAGGAGCACTCCATGGTGCTCGTCCGTGGCGGTCGTGTGAAGGACCTCCCGGGTGTCCGTTACAAGATCATCCGCGGCTCCCTCGACACCCAGGGTGTCAAGGGTCGCAAGCAGGCACGCAGCCGCTACGGCGCCAAGAAGGAGAAGAGCTAATGCCACGTAAGGGCCCCGCTCCGAAGCGCCCGCTCATCAACGACCCGGTTTACGGTTCCCCGTTGGTGACGCAGCTCGTCAACAAGATCCTGCTGGACGGCAAGAAGTCCACCGCAGAGCGAATCGTGTACCAGGCTCTCGAGCAGGCACGCGAGAAGACCGGCACCGATCCGGTCGTCACCCTCAAGCGCGCCCTGGACAACGTCAAGCCTGCACTCGAGGTTCGTAGCCGCCGCGTCGGTGGCGCTACCTACCAGGTGCCGGTCGAGGTTCGCCCCGGTCGTTCCACCACGCTGGCACTGCGCTGGCTGGTCACCTTCTCGCGTGCACGTCGTGAGAAGACCATGGTCGAGCGTCTCGCCAACGAGCTCCTCGATGCCAGCAATGGCCTCGGTGCAGCTGTGAAGCGTCGCGAAGACACTCACAAGATGGCCGAAGCCAACAAGGCATTCGCCCACTACCGCTGGTGATGTAAAGCGTCGGAGCAACTGCCATCGGGTGGGGCTCCGACGCTTGTCGCCGTTGGCGGCCTGATCATCGCGACGGATTCCGGACGCAGGTGGCCAGGTTCGCCTCGACAGAGACATAATTGAAAGACCATGGCCCTGACGGTGGAACACACCGATAAGGCCGACACCCGAAAACCAAGCAACGAGCGGGGAAGAAACCTGTGGCACAGGAAGTGCTGACTGACCTGAACAAGGTCCGCAACATCGGCATCATGGCGCACATCGATGCCGGCAAGACCACCACCACCGAGCGCATCCTGTTCTACACCGGTGTCAATTACAAGATCGGTGAGACGCACGACGGTGCGTCGACGACGGACTGGATGGAGCAGGAGAAGGAACGCGGCATCACGATCACGTCTGCCGCCGTGACTTGCTTCTGGAACAACAACCAGATCAACATCATCGACACCCCCGGCCACGTCGACTTCACGGTCGAGGTGGAGCGGTCGCTGCGCGTGCTCGACGGCGCAGTTGCTGTCTTCGACGGTAAAGAGGGTGTCGAGCCGCAGTCCGAGCAGGTTTGGCGTCAGGCTGCCAAGTACGACGTTCCGCGCATCTGCTTCGTCAACAAGATGGACAAGATGGGCGCGGACTTCTACTTCACAGTCCAGACCATCATCGACCGCTTGGGCGCGAAGCCGCTCGTTCTCCAGCTGCCCATCGGCGCTGAGGACGACTTCGACGGCGTCGTCGACCTGGTCGAGATGAAGGCCATCACCTGGCGCGGCGTGGTCCCGACGGGAACCGCTCCGACCATCGAGGAGATCCCCGCGGATCTCGTCGAGAAGGCTGCCGAGTACCGCGAGAAGCTGCTCGAGACGGTTGCAGAGTCCGACGAAGCTCTCATGGAGAAGTACTTCGGCGGCGAAGAGCTCACCATCGAGGAGATCAAGGGCGCCATCCGCAAGATGACGGTCGCCTCCGAGCTGTACCCGGTTCTCTGTGGCTCCGCGTTCAAGAACAAGGGCGTTCAGCCCATGCTCGACGCTGTCATCGACTACCTTCCGAACCCGCTGGACATCGGCGAGGTCATCGGCCACAAGCTCGGTGACGAAGAAGTAGAGATCACTCGCAAGCCGAGCAAGGACGAGCCGTTCTCGGCTCTCGCCTTCAAGATCGCTGCTCACCCGTTCTTCGGCAAGCTGACCTTCGTCCGCGTGTACTCGGGTCGTATCGATCCGGGTGCTCAGGTGCTCAACGCAACCAAGGGCAAGAAGGAGCGCATCGGAAAGCTCTTCCAGATGCACGCCAACAAGGAGAACCCGGTAGACGAGGCCGTAGCCGGCCACATCTACGCAATGATCGGCCTCAAGGACACCACCACCGGTGACACCTTGTGCGATCAGGCGAGCCCCATCGTCCTCGAGTCGATGTCGTTCCCCGCGCCGGTCATCCAGGTCTCCATCGAGCCCAAGACCAAGTCCGACCAGGAAAAGCTGGGCGTCGCGATCCAGAAGCTCGCCGAAGAGGACCCGACCTTCTCGGTCGAGCTCGACGAAGAGACCGGTCAGACCGTCATCGGCGGTATGGGCGAGCTCCACCTCGACATCCTCGTCGACCGCATGCGTCGCGAGTTCAAGGTCGAAGCGAACGTCGGTAAGCCGCAGGTTGCGTACCGCGAGACCATCACCAAGAAGGTCGAGAAGCACGACTACACCCACAAGAAGCAGACGGGTGGCTCGGGCCAGTTCGCAAAGGTCATCATCGCTCTGGAGCCTTTCGTGGGCGAAGACGGTGCTACCTACGAGTTCGAGAACAAGGTCTCCGGCGGACGTATCCCGCGCGAGTACATCCCCTCCGTGGATGCCGGTGCGCAGGACGCGATGCAGTACGGTGTTCTCGCCGGCTACCCGCTCGTGAACCTGAAGCTGTCGCTGCTCGATGGTGCTTACCACGACGTCGACTCCTCGGAAATGGCGTTCAAGGTTGCCGGTTCGCAGGCACTGAAGGAAGCCGCCCGCAAGGCTGGCCCCGTCATTCTCGAGCCGCTCATGGCTGTCGAGGTCACAACGCCCGAGGAGTACATGGGCGACGTGATCGGCGACCTCAACTCCCGCCGTGGCCAGATCCAGGCCATGGAGGAACGCAGTGGTGCCCGTGTCGTGAAGGCGCTGGTTCCGCTCTCGGAGATGTTCGGTTACATCGGTGACCTGCGGTCGAAGACCCAGGGCCGAGCGAACTTCTCCATGGTGTTCGATTCCTACGCAGAGGTTCCCGCGAACGTCTCGAAGGAAATCATCGCCAAGGCGACGGGCGAGTAAGCACAGCGAGCTCCCCAGCCCGCGCCGGCAAGTAACCTCGGTTTCTTCCGGCACGAAGCACGACCTAGTAACAACCAACCGCACTGCTGCATACGGCAAGCAACAACAGTCCAGGAGGACACAAAGTGGCGAAGGCGAAGTTCGAGCGGACGAAGCCGCACGTGAACATCGGCACCATTGGTCACGTCGACCACGGCAAGACCACGACGACGGCGGCCATCACCAAGGTTCTCGCGGATGCATTCCCCGACCTGAACGAGGCTTCGGCCTTCGATCAGATCGACAAGGCTCCCGAGGAAAAGGCTCGTGGCATCACGATCAACATCTCGCATGTTGAGTACCAGACGGAAAAGCGCCACTACGCGCACGTCGATGCACCGGGTCACGCCGACTACATCAAGAACATGATCACCGGCGCAGCTCAGATGGACGGCGCTATCCTCGTCGTCGCAGCTACCGACGGCCCGATGCCCCAGACGCGCGAGCATGTCCTGCTCGCTCGCCAGGTTGGCGTTCCTTACATCCTCGTCGCCCTGAACAAGGCCGACATGGTTGACGACGACGAGATCCTCGAGCTCGTCGAGATGGAGGTCCGCGAACTGCTGGCCGCTCAGGAATTCGACGAGGAAGCCCCCGTCATTCCGATCTCGGCACTCAAGGCACTCGAGGGTGACCCGAAGTGGACGCAGTCCATTCTCGACCTGATGGCTGCTGTCGACGAGTCCATCCCGGACCCGATTCGTGAGACCGAGAAGCCCTTCCTCATGCCCGTCGAGGACGTCTTCACGATCACCGGCCGTGGCACCGTTGTCACCGGTCGTATCGAGCGTGGCGTTGTCAACGTCAACGAAGAGGTCGAGATCGTCGGCATCAAGGAAACCTCGACCAAGACCACGGTCACGGGTATCGAGATGTTCCGCAAGCTGCTCGACTCGGGCCAGGCCGGCGACAACGTCGGACTGCTCGTTCGTGGCATCAAGCGCGAAGATGTCGAGCGTGGACAGGTTGTCGTCAAGCCGGGCACCACGACTCCCCACACGGAGTTCGAGGGCCAGGCATACATCCTGTCGAAGGACGAGGGCGGCCGCCACACCCCGTTCTTCAACAACTACCGCCCGCAGTTCTACTTCCGTACCACGGACGTTACGGGCGTCGTGACGCTGCCTGAGGGCACCGAGATGGTCATGCCCGGTGACAACACCGAGATGTCCGTCAAGCTGATCCAGCCTGTCGCCATGGACGAGGGCCTGCGCTTCGCAATTCGCGAAGGCGGCCGTACGGTCGGCGCCGGCAAGGTTGCCAAGATCATCAAGTGAGACTCTTGTCTCGCTAGCTGATTCACAGCACTGAAAAAGGCGCTCATTCCCTTCGGGGAGTGAGCGCCTTTTCTGTGTCTTCCATCGGGGGGCCTGTGATCGAGTGTTCGGTGATCGGGTGCCTGCGTGGTTCTTACTTACTTGTTGGCTTCCACCCTGTCGAGGTGCAGCAGAACCTGTACTGCGACGGTCGAGCCGTCCAGGCTGCGCCTGGTTGCGCCGGCGATACGTTCGGCCGAAGCGGTGAATCCGGCGACGTCGATCGACGGATCTGCAGTGACGACAATCGACAGCGTCGGCAATCCGCGATCGACCGTCGCTTTGCTCTTGGTGCTCCGCACGCCGGTCAGCTGAGCGAGCTCGGCCGCTACGCCGTCTGCGACGGGTCCGAGATCCACGCTGACGTCGGTACCGGATTCGTTGTGCCGCAATGTGACTGCGCTTGTGCGGCGCCGGCGAAGGTTCAGGTACAACAGCCCGAAACCGGCGAAGACACAGAGGACGAAGGTGCCCGACAGTACCCAGTGCCACCACGGCTCCTCCGGAAGGCCGAAGAGGACCTCCCGATCGAAGCGTGACACCCAGGTTCGAATCAGCGACGCGCCCGCGTCCCACGCGATGGCGTATGCGCCCGCCGCGAGGAGTGCGATTCCGACGATGAGGACGATGATCCGATCGACCGCGGAGATCCAACGGTTCACGAGGCGTCCTTTCGTCGTACTACAGTTTCTCGCACGACAACCGAAAGTTGCAGTGGCCGCTGCAGTATCGCGAGGTGGGGCCGAACCGCCGCGTCGACGGCTGCGGCAAGTTCAGCTCGATCGCCACCGGTCGATTCGATGTGGACCTTGACGTGTTTACGGTCGACGCTGGTGTGAGCCGAGCCGACGCCGGGAACGACCGCTGCGTGGCTACTGCACAGACGTGCAATGTCAGTCGGCCGCATCCACACCGTCGATGCGCTCGGGTTCCCGAGTGGGACATGGGTTTTCGCACGGCGTTTGATCGCCGACATTATCAGGACAACACCCGCGACAACGGCAGCGATTGCCACCGGAAGTAGCCACGGTTGCCAGTGCAGACGAGACGTCCACTCCACGGAGTTTCGGATCCAGGGTGCCGATTCGAAAGTTCCACGGTTGATGAACCATTCGCGCGAGACGACGAAGGCGAGTGCGAGTAGACCACACGCGATGACGACGGCCGAAACCGCGGCCGCCGGGTTCGCAGACGGGACCCGCGGCGGAATCGGATCCGAGAGTGCCTGCTGTGCCGGGCCCTCCGCGATCTCGACGCCGGAAACACAGGAGTCGTCAGAACCCTCGGTTGCCGCGATCATCACGTTCATGTCGTGGAGTGGAAGCCCGGTCAGCGATTCGACGCTGCGACCGACTTCCGTTCGCACCCGGCCGGTCAACTCGGTGACCGAACACGGCCAGGACACGGCGAGGAAGAGATTGATCGCGACGGCGTCGCTCCCCATCGAGATGTCGGCTCGCGGAAGATCGCGTCCGGTCAGGCGGGTCAAGCCACCGGACTGGCGGACCACCCCCGGGACGTTCACCGCTGCGGCCGTGGCGATCTTGGCCATCGCACGGTCCTTGATGACCAAGGAGCCGCGTAGGCCAGGATCGTCCGCTGCGCTGGGATCGGACGGCTCAGCCACGGCCACGGCTTCGGAGGATCGCGCCGAGGTCGAGATGTCCGTCGCGGTGTGCTCCGATCGCCATACCGGCGGCGCCGAGCAGGACTGCGAAGACGAAACCGCTGAACCCACCCATGATTCCGGCGAGTGCGAGGAGCAGACCGACCAGCAGTCCGACGGTGGTGCTGTTCATGTCAGTTCCCTTCTCGAATGTTCGGTGCAATGTCTGTGACGGTGGCAGGCTCGGTGACTGCATTTTCGGCATCAACGGGTAGATATCCCGCTGTCGACAGGTCGCCGACGGTCACGTTCACCGGTACGTCGACCAATCTCGCCACCACCGCTCGTACGCGTTCGGCGACGCTGCGAACGTCTGCCGGATAGTGAACGGAAATGTGTACAGCACAAGAGTTTTCGTCGACGACGACGCCGGTGATGCGGCGTCCGGGGAGGTAGGTTCCCACTTCGCCGAACTGTCCTCCGTGCAGATCTGCCACTTCCGGGATGGCAAGAACCGCGTCGGCGACTACCTCGGCCGCGTCGATCTCGCGGCCGGCGTCGGCGGTACTCACTGAACCCTCGGCTTGGCTTCCGGATCGGTACTGCCGCCGCTCTCTGCATCCTCGAAGAGCATGACGTCGAAGACGGTGATGTTGACCTCGGTGACCTCGAGACCCGTCATGCTTTCCACTGCGGCAATGACGTTGCGGCGGATACCTACCGCCAGTTCGTGGAGTGCGACGCCGTACTCGGCGACAATGCCGATGTCGATGGCGGCTTGTTTCTCGCCTACCTCCACCGCCACGCCCTGGGCATGGTTGACGCGGGCGCCCGGTATGCGGTCGCGAAGTGCCCCCACCGCACGCGCTGTGCCCCCGCCGACGTCGTACACGCCGTTGATCTCGCGGGTCGCGATACCGGCGATCTTGGCGACCACGGCGTCGGCGATGATCGTCTTACCCTGGGTGCTGACTAGTTCCGCGCCACCGTCGGCGCCGAATCGGACGCTGTTCTTTTCACTGGAATCGCTGGTCATGGGGGCTCCCTGCTCATGTGTCAGTGCGTGCGTCTGAAGTACCTCCAACTGTAGTGACTGGTAGGTGACCATGCGGGATGCACCACACCTACTCCGGCATTTGGTATGGCAGAGTCGGAGGCAAATAGTGACGGCGTTCATAGTGAGCGCTGCAAGTGACGTGGGTCGGACAGGGTGGTACGTGGTGGCACGGATAGTGATCGTGGGTGCGGGTTTGTCGGGACTGCGGACCGTCGAGGAACTGCGACGAGCGGGTTTCGAAGGTGAATTGACGCTCGCGGGTGGGGAAACGCATCTGCCCTACGACAGGCCTCCGTTGTCGAAGGAAGTGATCCGCGGCGACAAGGACGAGACGACCTTGCGTCCGGCCGAGTTCTACGTCGAGAACAAGGTCGATCTCAAGCTCGGTTCGCCGGCAACCTCGGTGGACACGGTCGCCAAGTCGGTGGCGTTCGCCGACGGATCCACCCTGGACTACGACGAGTTGGTCATCGCGACCGGACTGACTCCGCGTCGCATCGCCGGCCTTCCGGAGTTGTCCGGAGTGCACGTTCTGCGCTCCATCGAGGAAGCGTTGGCCCTCCGCGCCGACCTTGCTCCCGGTAAGCGTGCGCTGATCGTCGGGGCCGGCTTCATCGGCTGCGAACTGGCCGCGAGCATGAAGTCTCACGGCGTCGACGTCGTGTTGCTCGAACCCCAGCCGACGCCGCTGGCGTCGGTGCTCGGCCCCACCGTCGGCGCCCTCGTCGAACGTCTGCATCGGAACGAGGGCATCGACGTCCGAGTCGGTACGGGCTTGACCTCGTTGTCCGGCGACGGAGCGGTTGCCGCTGCGACCTTGAGTGACGGTTCGGAAATCCCGGTCGACGTGGTCGCGATCGGAGTCGGTTCGGTGCCGGTCACGGAATGGCTCGACGGTTCGGGGATCGAACTCGACAACGGAGTGCTCTGCGACGGCGTCGGCCGCACCAGCACCGAACACGTCTGGGCGGTCGGCGACGTCGCGTCCTGGCAGATCGGAGATCGACGCAAGCGTGTCGAACACTGGACCAATGCTGGGGACCAGGCCAAGATCCTGGCGGGAGCGATCACCGGAACGGGTGATCCGGATGCGCCGGCGCAGGTTCCGTACTTCTGGAGCGATCAGTACGACGTCAAGATCCAGGCATTGGGGACCGTCGCACCCACGGACACCGTTCACATCGTGAAGGACGACGGCCGAAAGTTCGTCGCCTACTACGAGCGCGACGGTGTGCTGGCAGCTGTCGTCGGCGGCGGTAGCGCGGGAGCTGTGATGAAGATGCGCGCGAAGATCGCAGCCGGCACGCCCATCTCGGACGTGTTGGAGTCCACACCGGCCTGAACGGATGAGGCAGGACCGGTTCCGAGGCGATAGATTTGTGCGGTGATCGTTGCACTCATCGACTCGGGACTGGGCCTGCTCCCTACCTCTGCGTGGCTCAGACGCCTGCGCCCGGATCTCGATCTTGTGCTGTCCCTCGATCCGGACGGCGCCCCCTGGGGGCCCAAGCCCGAGCCGTGGGTCGTCGACCGGGTACTCGGTGCGGTGCGGCGGAGCCTCGATCGTGGGGCTCAGGTCATCGTTCTTCCATGCAATACCGCGAGCGTCACCGCTCTCCCACACGTCCGCGAACTGGTCGGACCGGGTGTGCCGGTCATCGGAACGGTGCCCGCGATCAAGCCCGCGGCCGCCGCGTGCGATTCAGTGGCGATCTGGGCTACCGCCGCGACGACTGCCAGCCGGTACCAAGCCGATCTGATCGAACAGTTCGGCAACGGCGCCAAGGTCGTCGGGGTGCCGTGCCACGGCCTGGCCGATTCGATAGACCTCGGTGATCGTGCAGCCGCACTTGCAGCCATCGAATCCGCAGTGGCCCGGACGCCGGACGACGTCAACGGCGTTGTCCTCGGCTGCACGCACTACCCACTGCTCGCGGACGAAATCGCAGCGCGGCTACCCGCCGGCGTCACACTCTTCGACAGTGCCGAAGCCGTTGCACGACAGACCCTGCGGCGGATCGACGGGCTCGGTGATGCGGGTGAAGGATCGGGAACCGTCGAGGTTTTCGTGAGTGGACGTCCGGGCGCGCTACCGCCCAGCGCCGAAGCCTTCGACGCCGGGCGGTTGTTGGGCGCGATCAAAGCCTGATCCAGCCTGCAGCCAGCCATTCATCAACGGGCAGCTACTCCGCTCCGTCAATGGGCGGCTACTCCGCTCTGTCAATGGGCGGCTACTCCGCCGTGACCCCCGTGATGCATCCGCGCACTCATCACCGGCATCGCACTCACCGCGACCACAACGGTCAGGACCCCGACCACCCAGGCCGTCCACGACGCACCGCGTAGAGCGTCGAAGCTCATGACCCAGGGTGAAATGAACATCAAGACGCCGAAAACGCCCATCGCGTAATCCGCCATGGCCATGTCCGGACGTGCCATGTGCGCCAGACCCGACAGTGCAACCAGGACACCCAGGACGACGAGTGACCACATTGCCCGATCGGTGGTGTCGAGCCACATCGGCGAGAGAGCCGCAAAGACGCCGAGAACCACCGCGACGGCATCTTGCATTCGATTCCACGACTTCATGACGAGACCTCCAAAGACGAGAGCGTGTCCACCTGTAGTACACGCCCGCGGCAGATCGAGATCAACTCTCCGCCAATTGCATTCGCGTTGCAGTTAGAGGCGATGTGGAGGCTCGAATATCAAGATTTGTGACTATTCGTCCGGATTGCCACGAGCCCGCGCGGAGCGCTGGCCGCGATATGTCCCGAGAGTGCCATGAGGGTGAGAGTGGTGAATGCGATAGCGGCGGTGATCATGGGTGGTCCTTTCACTGACTGTCCTCGAGTGTCGTCTGCCGACCTGTGGCCGAGCAGGGCACACGGTGTGAGGACGCTGAGAGAATCGAAGAGTCCGCACAGACGACCCGTGAGAAGGTTCTGGGGTGACGCAATCGAGTGCCCAGGACGTGATCGAACAGTTGGCCGACCTCGCGGATCCCGCGGATGCCGTCCAGCTACAGAAGTTCTTCAAGACAGCGCCGGGGGAGTACGGCGAGGGTGACGTCTTCATCGGCGTGCGAGTACCGAAGACGCGCTCGGTGGTGAAGAAGCATGTCGGTCTCGAGTTGCCTCAGGTACGCCTCCTTCTCGACAGCGACGTCCACGAGCATCGGTTGGCCGGTCTGTTGATCCTGGTTGCTCGATTCGAAAAGGTCAGTCGCCCAAAATTTTTCGACGACGAGAGTCGCGCCCGCATCGCCGACTTCTATCTCAGCGCTGTCGAGGACGGGCGGGTGAACAATTGGGATCTCGTGGATTCGTCCGCCGGACAGATCCTCGGCGGCTGGCTGTACGACCGAGATCGCCGGCTGATCTTCGAGCTTTCCGATTCGGGTGACCTGTGGCGACGACGGGTGGCGCTGCTGACGACTTACGGATTCATCACTCGCGGCGACGGGTCGACCACGCTCGAGCTTGCCGCGCAGGTGCTGGGTGATCGACGAGACCTGACCCAGAAAGCGATGGGCTGGATGCTCCGCGAGGTGGGCAAGCGGGTGGACCGGGATTTGTTGACCGGTTTCCTCGCGGAGAATGCAGCAGACATGGGACGCACGGCACTGAGCTACGCGTGCGAACACCTGACCGCAGACGAGCGAGCGCACTTCCGGGCGGCCCGCTAGCGAAGTACCGCTCGGTAGGTTGTGGGACGATTCTCGGTATGCCCGCCACCCGTGTCGAGGCGTCTCGAATTGTGACGATCGGTTCACTGATCGCTGCCGGCGTCGCAGCTCTGTGTTATCTCGTGTACTCCGTTCGAGCCGTCGAACCCGTTGATTTTCTCGTCTACCGCTACGCTGCCCAGGCGTTCGCAGCGGGATCGAACATCTACGAGGGCAATCTGTCCGGCCCGTTGATCGTCGACGAGGGTATGCCGTTCACCTACACCCCATTCGCGGTGATCTTCCTCTGGCCGACTGTCCTCTTCGACTGGTGGACTGCCTATCTGCTGTGGTCGGGATTGTGCATCGCGGCGTTGGTGTGGACGGTTGCGAGGTTCACTCCCGCTCGCGTCCCCAGGCGGCCGCTCGTCATGGCGGCATTGGTCCTGGCCGTGTCGGTGACCCCCATCGTCAGTGCGCACATCTCATTCGGCCAGGTGAACTTGGTGCTGATGGTGCTCGTACTGCTCGATGTGACTCGCCGAGAGGATTCGAGATTCGGCCGGTGGTTTCCGCGAGGACTGCTGATCGGCGTCGCGGCCGCGATCAAGCTGACTCCGGCTCTCTTCATCGTCTACTTCGTCGTCACGAAGCAGTGGCGACTCGCGATCTGGAGTTCGATCGGATTTGCCGCGGCGACCGCCGTCGCAGCAGTGGTGGACCCGGCCGTCAGCTGGACCTTCTGGTCGGACGTCGTCTGGAACCTCAGCGACCGGGTGGATTTGAGCGGGCAGGCGATCGCGAGTGCCGGCAACAGTTCGCTGCAGGGCGGACTTGCCGCGCTGGGCCCATGGACAGCGTCTCTGGCGATGCCGTCGACCGTGCTGTGCGCGGGGGTAGCGCTATGGATCGCCCGAGATGTCTATCGCGTCGGGCGAGCGGTCGATGCGGCGTTGGTGATCGGATTGAGCGCGCCGATTCTTTCGCCGATCAGCTGGATTCACCACTGGGTGTATCTCGTGCCTGCCGCCGTCACGGTTCTTTTTCGGCTTCGATCGCCGCTGCAGTTCGGTGCGGCCGCTCTGGGGTTGGCCATCGTCTACTGCGGGCCGAGTATGGGACAGCAGTTCATCGAGACGTCACCGCTCCTGCTGCCGTTCGGGTTGGTCCTTCGTGAGGGTTTCCTGATCGTGACCCTCGCACTGATTCTTGCGCTGTGGAGGTTGCCCACAACGGAGCCTGCGTGGGTTTCGCGGCGGGACTCGGAAGATGACTCGGGAGATGACTCGGGAGACTCCGAACATGACAAAGCCCCCGATTCCGCAGGGAATCAGGGGCCGTCATGCATCGAAGCAGGGTTCAGAACTCGATCTTCAGGTGATCGGTGATCGGCTTCGCCTGGCAACCGAGGATGTAGCCGTTCGCCACGTCCTCGGCGTCGAGGATTTCGGAGTTGTCCATCTGAACTTCGCCTTCGGTGACGGTGCAGGCACACGACCCGCACTCGCCTTCCTGGCAGGAGTACGGCACGTCGAGGCCCTTGGCGAGCATGATGTCGACGAGCGTCTGCTTGCGCGGCCAGACGAGGGTGTGGGTTTCACCGTCCAGTTCGACCTCGACGGTTGCGGCGTCGGCTGCTTCCTCGTCGGAGACCTCGGCTACCTCGACGTCACGGAACGGGTCGCCCGCGAGTGAATTGAAGACCTCGGCGTGAACCTGCGTGCGGGGCATGCCGGCCTCTGCCAGTGCCTTGTGGACGGCGTCCATGAAGGGTCCTGGACCGCACATGAAGGCCTCGTACGCGACAAATGGCTTGGCCAGTGTCGCCAACTGTGAGACGGCGGGGAGTCCCTGCACGGTTTCGATCCAGTGGACAACGGTGAGGCGGCCGGGGTGTTGCGCTGCCAATTCGCGAAGTTCGGCGCCGAAGATGACGGACTTCTCGTCGCGATTCGCGTAGATCAGCACGACGTTGCCGCTGCCCTGCGTGAGGGCGGACTTGAGGATCGAGATCACCGGAGTGATACCGCTGCCTGCACCGAAGAGCAGGAAGTCGTGATCGAGCGACTTGGGCGTGAAGACACCTGACGGCGGCAGCACTTCGATGGTGTCGCCGACCTGGAGTTTGTCGCACAACCAGTTGGAGCCGTAGCCGTCGACGGTTCGCTTGACGGTCACCTTGGGGGCGTCGTCGGTGAAGGGGGAACTGGCCAGCGAGTAGCAGCGTGCGACCGAGCCGGTCTGATCACTCGGGATGCGCAGGGTCAGGAATTGACCTGGCTTGTAGTCGAACTTGTCCTTCAGTTCTGCGGGAATCTCGAACACCAGCGACCGGGCGTCGGAAGTCTCTTCGATGACTCCGGACACGGTGAGTACCGCCGATCGCGAGCTGTGCGGTACCTCGACTGTCGTCATCGCGAAGCTAGTCCTCTCGTGAAGCTGGGTAAAGCGCAGGTCAGTGAAGTGCAACATCTAGAACGTGTTCTAGTTCAATGTTAGCAGTGATGAAAAGCTACTGGGGATCGTAGTCGCCGAGCAACACGTTCCCGATCAGCGGGAACCACGGCGGTCTGATCCAGCCGTCCTGGCAGTCCGGGGTGGCGTCGACCTGCCCGAACGGGCGGTTCGTGGGCGGCGTCCGGGCGGTTGAGCTGCCGAAGTCTGTGCACGGGCTGTTTGTCGGTACACAGTGGGAACCAGGTGAGACGCCGGTCACAAAGAATCGGCTCGAATCCCTCCCGCAGTCACATTCGTGCACATCCCTGAGGAGATACCGATGGCTATCGAGCTCAACCAGATCTGGGACTTTCCCATCAAGGAGTTCCACCCCTTCCCTCGCGCCCTGATGGGTGTGGGCGCTCACGACATCATCGGGGTGGAGGCCAAGAACCTCGGCTTCAAGCGCACCCTTCTGATGACGACCGGTCTGCGCGGTTCGGGCATCATCGAGGAACTCGTCGGCAAGATCGAGTACCAGGGTGTCGAGGTCGTGCTCTACGACAAGGTCGAGTCGAATCCCAAGGACTACAACGTCATGGAGGCCGCGGCTCTCTACCAGAAGGAGAAGTGCGACTCGATCATCTCGATCGGCGGTGGTTCGAGCCACGACGCCGCCAAGGGTGCTCGCGTCGTGATCGCACACGACGGTCGCAACATCAACGAGTTCGAGGGCTTCGCCAAGTCCACCAACAAGGAGAACCCGCCCCATATCGCCGTATCCACCACGGCCGGAACGGGTTCCGAGACGTCGTGGGCGTACGTCATCACCGACACGTCGGACATGAACAACCCGCACAAGTGGGTGGGCTTCGACGAGGCGACCATCGTCACCCTGGCGATCGACGATCCGCTGCTCTACTACACCTGCCCTCAGCATTTCACCGCGTACTGCGGCTTCGACGTACTCGCGCACGGCAGTGAGCCTTTCGTGTCTCGTCTCGATTTCGCGCCTTCGCTCGGTAACGCGATCTACTCGGTCGAGTTGGTCGCGAAGAACCTGCGCGAGGCCGTCTTCGAGCCGCGCAACCTCAAGGCCCGCGAGGGAATGATGAACGCGCAGTACATTGCCGGGCAGGCCTTCAACTCCGGTGGCCTCGGCATCGTTCACTCGATCTCGCACGCGGTCAGTGCCTTCTTCGACAGCCACCACGGTCTGAACAACGCCATCGCGTTGCCGCGTGTGTGGGAGTACAACCTGCCTTCGCGCTACGAGCGCTACGCCCAGTTGGCCGGCGCACTCGGTGTCGACACTCGCAACCTCACCACGGTTCAGGCCGCAGATGCTGCCGTCGAGGCTGCCATCCGTCTGGCCAAGGACGTCGGTATCCCCGACAACTTCGGTCAGGTTCGCACCGACTCGTACGCGAAGAACCAGATGAACACCAAGAAGTACGAGGGCCGTGGTGATGTCATCAAGGGTGACGAGAAGACTGTGCGCGCCATCTCCGAGCACATTCAGGACGACTGGTGCACCCCGGGCAATCCCCGTGAGGTGACCGTGGAGTCGATGATCCCGGTTGTCGATCACGCGATCAACAAGTCGTACTTCTAGCAGGGCCTTCGGCCCCGTGCGCCTTTTTGGTAGCCCGCACTACCAAAAAGGCGCACATGGGCTGTGCCCCTATCGAAAGGTGTTCCATGTCCGGTCGCAGTTTCTCCAGCGGAATCGAAGTGAAAGATGCTCTGCGAGAGCAGGACTACATTGCCGATGACGAGTTCGCGGTAGTCGTTCATCTGGCGACGGCGCTGGGGCGTCCGCTCCTGCTCGAAGGGCCGGCCGGTGTCGGCAAGACGGAACTGGCTAAGTCTCTGGCTGCGATCGGGGGCCGCAAACTGGTGCGATTGCAGTGCTACGAAGGGCTGGACGACAATCGCGCCCTGTACGAATGGGACTACGCGAAGCAACTCCTGCACGTGCAGATGCTCCGCGACCGGATCAGCGATCAGGTTTCCGAATTCGACAGCGTCGCCGAAGCGTCCAAGTTTCTGGCCGATCAGGATTTCGGTTTGTACTCCGAGAACTTCCTGTCCGTACGGCCGCTGCTCGAAGCAATCCTCTCACCCGATCCGGTAGTACTTCTGGTCGACGAGGTGGACCGCACCGAGGAGTCGATGGAAGCACTGCTCCTGGAGATTCTCGCCGAACAGCAGGTCACCATTCCCGAGGTCGGTACGTTCGTTGCCCGCTCGCAGCCCTGGGTCATTCTGACGTCCAACGACACCCGCGAGCTCTCGCCCGCACTCAAGCGTCGTTGTCTGCATTACCATCTCGGCTATCCGACGTCGGAGCGTGAACGCGAGATCGTCACGGCCCGAGCGCCGGAGGTGGATTCGGCTACGGCCACCGAGGTCGTCGAATTGGCTCGCATCCTGCGTGACCTCCCGCTGCGCAAGAGCCCGTCCATCTCGGAGGTCATCGACGCGGCCAGAGCGGCAACAGTGCTCGCGGCCGGCGGATTCGACACCGCTTCCGACGCCAAGGTGCGCGACATCCTGCTCACGGCGTTGCTCAAGTACTCGTCCGATGTGACGCTGGCCAAGGAACGATTCGACGGAAAGCGTCTCGAATCACCGTCGCGTGACGGCGGCGAGCCGATCGAGCGGTCCACGGTGGCAAGCAAACCCGCCAACACGACGACGGCCGTGTTCCGGGGCACGGGTGGACGTGACCCTCATCAACAGGGAATCCGCGGCGGCAGCGGAATCCGTTCGACGCGATGACGACGCTCGGTGGCCTTGCCGTGTGGCAACCGTCGTTTGTTCTCGACGTGGTGTCCGCGAGTTTCGGCCGATTGCTGAGGGCGGCCGGAGTTTCCGCGTCACCGGCCGAGGTCATCGAGGTTCGGCGTGTTCTCGCGATGGTCGGCGCTTCGGATCGTGAGACGTTGCGAGCATGTCTTCGGGCAGTGTGCGCCAAGTACTCTCACGAGCAGGCCGGTTTCGATCGGGCGTTCGACGCGCTGTTCCGGCCGGCCGCAGGCAAAGCGCACGGCGAGCGGATGGGTTCGCGCGCCGAGGTGGCGGACGGTCTACCTACCGCGCTGGGGATCGACGAGGATCAAGAAGTTGGTCGGTACGCCGAGTACAACGAGCGTGCGGCCGAGGTCGGCGACTACTTCGACACTCCGGAAGCGGAGAAGGGCTTCAACCCGCACAAGGACGACGACGATGTGTCGATGACGTCGAGCGATGCCGAACTGTCGGTCGATACCGGTTCGGAGACCGGTCGACGCGGAGTCAGTTACACGGTCGACGTGGACCGTGCAGCATCGGCGGTGGTCGGTGACCTGAGCACCAGTGTTGCTGCAGCAGTGGTCGGCTCGCTGTCCTGGGACGATCCGACGTCGATCCTCGCCTGGTTGGATGCCTACGACCCGAGCAAAGCGTATGCAGAGGTCTCCGACGACGGGCCGTTGACGCAAGCACAATTGAACCGGCTCGTCGAGGCGGTCGAAGCGTTCGTGCAAGCACTCTCGGCAGCTGCACTCGCCGAAACCGCTCCCGATGCGCCCGACAGTGAATCTGCCGCGGGCGCAACGCACAACGACATCGAACTCGCGTGCCACGAAGTGCTTCGGCGGATGAGAGGACCGTCCAGACCTCGGCCCCGTGAGCGCTCTCGTGGGCATCTCGACATGCGGCGCACGGTGCGTTCGAGCCTGCGCACCGACGGGATACCCTTCCATCTCGTCGTGAAAGCTCCTCGCCCCGATCGTGTTCGACTACTTCTCATCGCCGACGTGTCGCTGTCCGTGCGCCCTATCACCGCGTTCACTCTGCGCTTGGCTCAGGCAATGCATCGCCGAGCAGATCGTTGTGAAGTCCTCGCCTTCGTCGATCGTCCGGTCGACGTGACCGACACCCTTCTCGCCAGTAGTGGTGACGGCGCACTGGCCGCGGTACTCGCGCACCCGGGTCTGGATCTGGAAGCCAGCAGCGATTACGGGCGGGTGCTCACAGAATTGTTGGACGAGCACGGAAACACCTTGAACTCACGGACGTCTGTCATCATCGTGGGCGACGGTCGGTGCAACGGGTTGCCCCCGCAGGCGGACAAGCTCGAGGAACTCCGCCGAAAGGTCCACCGTCTGGCATGGATCACGCCTGAACCACAGCGTTACTGGAACCAGGCGTCGTGCGCGATGCCGGAGTATTCGGAGATCTGCGACGAGGTTGTTGTTGCCCGAGATGCCGCGCAACTGATGGCAAAGGCCGCCGAGCTGGGGCACGCACTTCGCTGATGTCAGTGCACTTCACCGATGTCACTGCGCGATCTGTCGTGAACTAGTTTGATCTCATGTCCGAAATCAGGGGATCGATCTGGCGACCGATCGCGGCGCTGACAGTGCTCGGCGCCGTGTGTGGGGTTGTGGCGCTCGGCGTGTTTCAGTGGTGGTGGAAGTCGTTGGCGTCACCGCACATTCTCACCGGAGGATCCTATCGGGAGCCGTTTTCCGAACCGACATACACCGGACCCATATTCATGGACCTCTTTCCGGCAGAACCTGCCCCGTGGTTGTACTCGGGACTGGTCCTCGGACCGACTGTGGTCGGCTTGCTCGCCGGGATCGTGTTCGTGGTCTTCGTCCGGTGTAATCGTGCGCAGAACCGCGCGAGTACACCGGACGAATCATCAGAGCGCTAGCAACGCGCGCGAGCGCAGGCGGGGGTCTGCCAACGGACGTAGCGCCAAGCGCAGCAGGACCAAGACGTTGTCGTCGCCGGCAATCCTGTTGACTTTCAACGTATTGCACTCGACACACTGGTGAACGAGCATCCATTCACCGTCTTGACGGACCGACAGGCACAGCGCCGCCATGGCACCTCGGCACTGTTGTGCTCGGTCGCCCGGAACGCGACCGTCCACGTGGCGGCTGGCCAGACAGTTCGGGCAGTGGTTCCGATGAGCGGTACCCGGCGCCGCAGTGGAGATGTCCAAACGGCATGTGAGACAACGGAAGCTCGATCCTTGTTCTCCGCCGATTCCGTGCAGTACGTGCTTGGCCCGTTGCGGTGCCCGCCGCGCGCGGGTGCTGGGATTCCTACGTGGCATCTGATTCCCCCTCACAAGTCGCCGAAGGCTTCGAGCGGGAAGGGCGGTTGCGCGAGCGGTCGCACTGCCATTCTCATCAACAACAACTGGTTGTCGTCTCGGCTGACGGGGTTGGAGGTGAGCTCGAGGCACTGTGCGCAGCGGTGGATGATCATCCAATCGCCACTGCGCAGTACTGCGATCGAAATGGGAGCCATCCGCATTCCGCAGTCCGACGGTCCACCTTCCACCTGGTCGAACAGGTGTCGGGAATGCAGGCAACTGGGGCAGTGGTTTCGGCGATCACCATCGGGGCCGTACGTCATGACTGTGAGTCCGCACTGAATGCACGAGAAGGTGTCGGTTTTCGAGATGGAATTGTGTGATTGAGGCACTGGAGAACTCCTAGCTGAGTGAACAAAGCAGTAGGAGCAGGCCGAGGGGGCCTCGCGGCTGTCAGTCCGACGTTTCGAGGATCAGCATGTGACCCTCGAGGTTGCCGGCAGTGCAGGGGCGAGAGGCGCGCTCGGCGCGGGCTGGGTCATAAACACCTTCTGAATCGGTTCTACGGGCCACTCTGGCCGCAACCGAAAGTACAGCGGGACCTTCCCGCCGCGCCATTCATTTTCCCGAGACGCCTTACCTGCCCGAACGGGTAGGTAAGCGCCTCTCCTTCGGTGGGTGTGCCCCGACTGCTGTCCGCGTAGGCTCGGGGCCAGCGATTGTAAGGTGGATCACACCAGTTTGTGCACGTGGGAGTTGATGCGCTGAGAGCGACGGATGCGAAATCCCGACCGGAGATCTCAGAGCAGCGAGAGGAGAGTGGGGTCGTGTCCGTGGCATACCCGGATGCTGTGAACCACGGTGTTCATCGCCGCGGCACTGCTGCTCGACTGGTCAAATTTCACGCCCCCGAGATCGTCTTCGGTATCGGTTCCCTGGTCGAGGCAGCACACGCGACTCTGAGGTTCGGCGGGTTCCGGCCATTCCTGGTCACCGATCCCGGTCTGATCGACGCGGGGTGGGTCAGCGAACTCGAAGACCATCTCACGGAGCAGGGATTGACGGCGACGGTGTGGTCAGGGCTGACGCCCAATCCCAAGGACTTCGAGATCGCGGCCGGTTTCGAGGTGTACCAGGAAGGCGAGTGTGACGTCATCATCGCGCTCGGCGGCGGTTCGGTCATCGACGCGGCTAAGGGTGTAGCCGTCCTCGCTGCCAACGGTGGCAACATACTCGACTACGAGGGGGTAGATCAGGCGACCAAACCGATCCCGCCTTTGGTGATGGTTCCCACCACGTCCGGCACGGGCGCGGACGTGTCGCAGTTCTGCATCGTCACGGACACGACCCGCGGCACCAAGATCACCATCATCGGCCGGGCGCTGGTTCCCGATGTGACGGTCATCGATCCGCGGTTGCTCACGACGATGCCCGAGTGGCTCAATGCGGCAACAGGATTGGACGCACTGACGCACGGAATCGAAGCCTTCGTCTCACTGGCGCACAATCCGTTGACCGATCATCACGCGCTCCGCGCTGTCGGCCTCGTGACCGAGAATCTGGTGCACACGATCCAGGACCCGATGGAGATGGAAGCTCGATCGGTGATGGCGCAGGCGAGCCTCGAGGCCGGGTTGGCGTTCACCAACGCGATACTCGGAGCCGCGCACGCCATGAGCCATCAGGTGGGCGGCATGCTCGACCTTCCGCACGGCGTCATCAACGGAATTCTCTTGCCCCACGTCATCCGGTTCAATTCCACCACGGACGCCGCCCCCTTTGTCGCCATCGCTGCGGCACTGAGTCTTCCCGAGCAACGCGGCACCCCGGAGGAAGCAGCGCTGGCGGTGGCCGACCGGGTCGAGCGTCTCGCCCGGGAGGTCGGTGTGCCGAAGGGGCTGGGGGAGTTGGGTGTTCGCGAGGAAGACCTGAGTAGGCTCGCCAGCTTCGCGTTGCTCGACGCCTGCATGTCCACCAATCCCAGGGAAGCGACGCAGGAACAGATGGTGGCGTTGTTCCGAGGTGCCTTGTGAAGATGGACGCTGTGAAGATGGACGCTGTGAAGAGGGACGCTGTGAATTGGTGCAGGCGATGACCGCGGACCTGTCCCGGCTCACCGGATTACGATCGGGTAAGAGTTCGTTCTACCCGCAGTATCGCGGTGCGGCCGAGCGCCTCGAACGCGTCGTGCATGCCTTGGAGTTGATCTCGCGGGCTTTGGTGCGCACCGTCGAGGGGCCGGAAACCCTCGTCTGCGCGGTCGCGGAAGCTGCCCGTGCGCATCTGAGTGCCAACTGGATTGTCTTCGCCTTGGCTGACGGAACTTTGCCCGACGCCGGACCACGGCGACTGGTTCTCGGCCCGGACGCCACCCCTTTTCTGGTCGACAATGTGGAGGGACCGCCACTTCCGGAGGATGTCGTCGAATGCCTCGACGACATCCGGTACGGAAGAATCGAATCCAACTCGGTGATCGACGCGCACTACGCGTTTGTGCCGATCGTGCTCGGTGGCGGCGTGGTAGGTGCCTTTGCAGCCTGGACGCCGGCCAACCGAACCCTCGACACGACGGACGGAGCCGTGCTCAGCATTCTGGCCAGCCAGACTGCTGTGGCTCTGCAGAATTCGGCGCTCTATCAGCGCGGACAACTACTGCTCGAGCGTGCCGAAGATGCGTATGCGGAGGCCAATCGTACTGCAGCCGACCTTGCGGTGCGCAACAGCGAATTGGAGTCCACTCAGCGTCAACTCGGAGTGGCGCACCGGCACCAAGTGGTCGACGACGAACGTCACCGGATCGCCCGCGAATTGCACGACAGTGTGACACAGGCGGTGTTGTCGGCCGGCATGCAGATCGAGGTCTGCCGGAGTGACATCCCGGAGGCTGAACGCAGTGAAAGACTGGACTTGGCAAAGGATTTGACCAGGAGGGCGGTCGAGCAGCTTCGTTCGGCGATCTACGCGCTCAATCATTCGTCGGACGCGGACCGGACGTCGTTGCCCGAGATGCTCGAGCAGCTCGGCGTGGTTCACATGCCGGACGAGTTGGCGGTGAGCGTTCGCGTCGGCGGTACCCCGACCGAACTTCCGGGCGATGCCGAACACGCTCTTCTCCGGATCGCGGGAGAAGCTCTCTTCAATGCAGCGGTCCATGCTCACGCGAATCGGGCGGTGCTACGTCTGACCTATCGGGCGGACTCCGTGTTGCTGTCGGTCTCCGACGACGGTGACGGCGACCCTGCGCGGATGCGTCTGATCCTCAAACTCGCAGCCACCAACGACGTCGACGGCCGCCATCGCGGTCTCGCGAACATGCAGGCGCGAACACTCGAGTTGGGTGGTGCGCTCGAAGTACGGCGCGCGCGGATCGGTGGGATTCAGATTCTCGTGCGACTACCACTGCTGTTCGACTCGGGCATGGAAAACCTTTGCTCCACCACTGAAATCGAGAGCGAGGAATCATGACCACTGCGCGTCCCGTCATCACCCGCGGAGCATCGCCGGTTCAGGGATTGGTTCGAATCGTCCTGGTCGACGACCATGCAATTCTGCGGCAAGGGCTCCGCTCGGTTCTCGAGCGCGAAAGCGATCTCGAGATCGTGGGGGAGGCGTCGTCCCTCGCCGAGGCCCTCGCCGTGGTCGACAAGGTCGGCCCGGACATCGTCCTGATGGATCTCAAACTCTCCGCCAGTTCCGACTACGAGGGACTGACCCTGTGTGGCCAGCTGTCCTCGGCGCATCCCGGCCTCGGACTGTTGGTTCTCACCACGTTTCTCGACGATCAACTGGTGGTGCGAGCGGTGCACGCGGGTGCTCGCGGCTATGTCGTCAAAGACGTCGACACCACCGAATTGGTGCGTGCGATCAGGGCGGTCTCGCGGGGTGAGAGTGCGTTCGATTCGCGCAGCGCGTCAGCTGTCGTGCGATCGCTCAATGGGCAGTCGTCGTCGAAAGAACGATTGACCGATCGCGAACTCGAAGTGCTCAGACTCCTCGCAAACGGCTTGTCCAACATCAAGATCGGTGAGAGATTGTTCATCTCACCGACCACCGTCAAGTTTCACGTCAGCAACATCATGCGCAAACTCGAGGTGAGCCGTCGAGCAGAGGCCGTCTACGCCGCGAGTAAGCAAGGTCTGATCTAGCTCCGCTCGGAGACCGTCCAGGCGCGCAGCGCTTGATGCTGTACGAGGAGCACGCTCGAACGAGTTGTGCGCAGAGTCGACGCGGTCATCTCGGCAGTCAGACCCACTGCGATTCGTAGTACCAGAACCTCACGTTGGTCGTCGGTCAGGCGACGCGGGCGTTTGAATTGTCCGTCGATGTTGCGTGACTGGGGAATTGACGCAATTCGTCGAGAGGCCAACTCGTACGCGAAGGTCTCGATGCGTGTGTCGGCCGAGATCGTGTCGGACATTCGTGTGACGACGTCCAGGGTGCATTGGTGGACGAGATCGTCGGCGAACGTCGCGACGGGCGTCCCGAGGAGTCTGGCGCGATAGTAGAGAACGACGCGAGGGTGCAACCGGGCCAGTAGTTTCGACAGTGCATGGTGATCACCGGCGAATGCCTCGGCGGCGGTGCGATTCAGGGAAATCGATCGTTCACAGGTTTCGGGTGAAGCGGTACGCGCGAAGGGTGGAGTCGGTGAAGTGTTCGCGCCCCTGATCGACAGCTTCATCAGCAACTCCTCGATTACACCGCACCTGATCATGCTGGAACGAGAATTGAGGTACCCCGCCGAAATTGCGGGTAAACCTGAAGTTACCTGCCAGGTGTCCTGTCTTTTCGCCGGGAGCGCCAGTCCGCGAGCATTCGCGGCATTTCCGCGGCCATGAAGTCGAAGAAGTCGCGCAGATCTGCCATTCGATCGCCGGCTGTTGTTCCTTCACCGAGGACTCGTATGCCCTCGTCCGCAACTGCCGAGACCTGGTAGAGCGAGGACTGTTTCGTGACAAACGCGTCGGCCCACATGTCGACGCTGACGCAGTAGTGCTGACGCCGCGATCCGGGGACGGCCACACGCTCGATCAATCCGACTTGCTGGAGGTATCTGACGGCTCCGGAAATGGCGGCGGGGCTCACTCCCAACCGAGATCCGAGATCTCCTGGCGTGGACGAGGGTGTCTCGCTGGTCATCAACGCGGCCCAGACGCGGGCGGGCATCGGCGGAAAACCCATGTCGCTCAGTACGAGTGAGAGTCGCTCGACATAGTGTCGGCTCTCGTCCGGTGCAACGGTGTGGCTGGTGTCGGTCATCGGAACCCTTCGATCTTTCCGTCTTTTCTATCTTCACACATTTGTGAAATCGGCGTACGGTCAAATTCATGGGTGCGGCAATTTCAGTGAAAAGCCTCGTCAAGACCTTCGGTACCACCCGCGCGCTGGACGGCCTCGACCTCGACGTCTCGACGGGTGAAGTGCACGGATTCCTGGGGCCGAACGGTTCCGGAAAGTCCACCACTATTCGGGTGCTCCTCGGCCTGCTCCGCTCGGACTCCGGAGACGCAACCGTTCTCGGCGGCGATCCGTGGCGAGACGCTGTCACTTTGCATCGACGTCTCGCCTATGTGCCTGGCGACGTGAATCTGTGGCCCAACCTCACCGGCGGTGAGGCTATCGATCTGTTGGCGGGCCTGCGCGGTGGCCTGGACCGAAAACGCCGCAGCGAGTTGCTCGATCGCTTCGAATTGGACCCGACCAAGAAGGCGCGCACGTACTCGAAAGGTAACCGGCAGAAGGTTGCACTCGTGGCCGCGTTCTCGTCCGACGTCGACCTTTACGTCCTCGACGAACCCACATCGGGGCTCGACCCGTTGATGGAGGCGGTATTCCAGGACTGCGTCGAGGAGGTGGCTCACGCCGGAAAGACGGTACTGCTGTCGAGCCATATCCTCGCCGAGGTCGAAGCGCTGTGCGATCGCGTGAGCATCATCCGCGACGGGCGAACGGTGGAAGAGGGAACACTGTCCGAACTCAGGCATCTCACGCGCACGTCCGTCGCGGCGGAGACGCAGCGTCCGATCGGTGGACTCGACGGACTCGGCGGTGTCCACGACGCGGTGATCGACGGTAACCACGTCACCTGCGAAGTCGACAGCGCGCAACTCGGACCACTCATGACGTACTTGGTCGGATTCGAAATCGTGGCGCTCACTTCCACTCCGCCGACTCTCGAAGAACTTTTCTTGCGGCATTACGGTGACGAACGGGCCAGGGAGACTTCGGTACACCTGCGAGCCGAGACCGGAGTACGGCCGTGACCGTTGTTGTCGAGGCCGCTCCACCGGTATCGGTCTCGGCAAGTCAATTCACCGGCACACGCCGACTGGTTCGGCTGGCTTTGCGGCGGGACCGAATTCAGCTCTCCGTGTGGGTTATCTCCATCGTCTTGTTCATGCTGCTGGTTGTCGCCAGTGTGACCGGGCTGTACTCGACACCCGAGGAATTACGAAACATCGCAGTCAGTTCCGCGGTATCGCCGGTCGCGCTGGCGACCAACGGGATCGTGTCCGGTGATTCGCAGGGCGCGATAGTCGCCAGCCAGTCGGTGCTCGTGTTCGCGTTGGTGGCCGCATTGATGAGCACCCTCGCGGTGGTTCGCCATACGCGACAGAACGAGGAGACCGGCCGAGCCGAGATGATCGGTGCAGCGGTGGTAGGTCGACGAGCGCTCCTGACCTCCGCACTGATCGTAACGGTCGGTGCGAACGTCGTTCTTGCACTGGGAATTGCACTGGGATCGATCGCCGTCGGTTTGCCTGTCGTCGGTTCGTTCGCGTTGGGCGCCTCGATAGGTGGGACCGGAATCGCGTTTGCCGGAGTGGCAGCCGTGACGGCGCAGATCACCGACGGTGCTCGTACGGCCAACGGCCTGGCGGGTGCCGCGATCGGCGTTGCCTTCATGCTGCGCGCGATCGGCGACGTGAACAGTACGGTCGTCGACGACGGAACTCGCGTGGTCAGTGGCTGGTTGTCGTGGCTCTCGCCGATCGGATGGGCACAACAGATCAGACCTTTCGACGACGACGCCTGGTGGATCCTGTTGTTGCTGATCGGATTCGCGGCTGTGCACGTGGTGGTGGCTTTTGTTCTCATCGGCCATCGCGATCAGGGAGCGGGACTCGTTCAGCCCCGACCCGGCCCGCCAGTCGCGGCATCGTGGCTACCGTCGGCTTGGGGCCTGGCGTGGCGCATGCAGCGAATGACGATGTTCTGGTGGATCTTTGCCGTTGTCATACTCGGGTTCGCGTACGGCGCTGTGGGCAACGAGATCGACGCGATGGTGGGATCGTCGCAGCAGACCGCGGAGATGTTCGAGAAACTTGGCGGCGGCGGATCGGATCTGGTGGATTCCTACTTGGCCACTGCTCTGGGGCTCACGTCGATAGTCATCGCGGCGTATTCGGTCCAGAGTCTTCTCCGGATGCGGGGCGAGGAAACTTCGGGACGGCTCGAACCGTTGCTGGCAACGTCTTTGTCGCGGTGGAGGTGGATGCTTTCCCACCTGGGTGTGGTTGTGGGCGGCGTGATCCTCGCGCACGTCTTGATGGGTGCCTTCACCGGATTTGCCTTCGGGCTCGTCACGGACGACATCGGCGGCAACACACTTCGCATGACTGGCGCCGCGTTGGCCTATCTGCCTGCGGTGCTCGTAGTCGTGGGGTTGGTGTCGTTGGCTTTCGGACTGTTTCCGACGTACGCGTCGGCGCTCTCCTGGGGAATCTTGGCGGCATGCATCGTGCTCGGGCAACTCGGCACGTTGCTGAAGCTTCCGCAGGTAGTGCTGGATCTGTCGCCCTACACTCACGTGCCGGGTGCCCCTGCCGAGCCGGTGACAGTTCTGCCACTGCTGGCAATGATCGTTGTGGCAGTGGTGCTTTCGACAGCATCGCTTGTTGCGTTCCGTCGTCGCGACCTCCAGGTGTAGGAGAGCTGAAACTCAACTCAGAATTCGACGAAGCTGGCGAGCCCGAGCAGCAAGTCGTCCGGTCGAGTCGAATAGTTCGGATTCGTCAACACAGAGAGTGTCCGTCGCCCAGGCAGTCCCGTGGCGTAGGCGATACCACGGTGACAGCGTTCGGGGATCTGCCGTGAGGTGCTCCGGGGTGAAATGCGCGGTGAACTCGATGGTCGGTATGGCCACGGGCATCGTCAGTGTCGCGAACAGTCCGGGCGGAAGCGCGTCGAGAAGGACCGCGGCGCGCTCTTGGGCCGTGAAATCGAGGTCTGTGAGCAGGCGGATCCAGACGTCGAATTCAGGGGAGTCGCCACCGGCGAACGGCCTCGCGGAATTGATCGGCCGGATGTCGAGGTGCTGGGCGAACGGCACAAAATCCACCGGGATCTCCAGCGGCGGCAGGGTTGACGGGTCGGCCGGAGCCGGTTCGGCGACAGGGGCGGACATTGTTGTAGCTCCTATGTCGCGGGCCAACCGAACGAGAGCGGATCCCGAACCGGTCAGCGTGACGTGGCAACTGACGGTCCGCCCGCCCCGCATCTCGCCGACAGTCAACTCGGCCGGCCCAGGAGGAACGGGGCGGTCCAGATGCGCCGTGACTGCCAGCGGTTCGGCTCCGGACGCGTCGGCCGCCACCCGCAGCATCCGTGCAATTGCGAGTCCGCCCTGGATGCCGTCGAAACTCCGCCAACTGGAGTCGAATTCGGTGTGATGACGCGCTGCGTCGGTCGACGGCGCGGCCGCCACTGATGCCTGACTAGTAATTGCCATAGTCAGCACCCTAGATGCTGACTATGGCTATGGCAAGCTAGGGTCTATTCGGGAGTGCTGGACGACCCACCGAAGAGCATGTAGATGAGGATCTGAAGAATGCCGAGAGGATTGATCTCGCCGAGGCTGCTCATGTGTGAGGAACTCCTGATTGCAGGGATGGGTATTGTTGCGTCGCAACGTCACTGAAAGTACGGCAATTCGAACAGTGTGGTGCGAAATTTACCGATAATTCACTGTCCGCGAGTCGAGCGGCAGTGCAGGTAGGCGTCAGTGACCACGTCGAGAACGCGATTGCCGTGTGCATCGACCAATTTCGCTGTGATGGTCACCAATCCTCGCGCGCGATTGTCGAACACGACGTTGTCGACGGTGACCTTTCCGCTCAGGGTGTCACCGGGGCGAAGCGGACGGAGGAAGCTCACGTCGCGCATGGTTTTCCCGGCGATCACGTTCCACTGGTCGTAGAGACTGGCGACCACCAACTTCTGGCAGATCGACAGGGTGTGCAGCCCGCTGGCGATCAACCCGCCGAAGACGCCGGACTCGGCGGCTTCCTTGTCGACGTGAAACCACTGGGGATCCCACTGAGTTGCGAACTCGACGATTTCCTCTTCGGTCACCGAATACGAACCCAATGGGATCACTTGGCCGATCTCGAGATCCTCGGCGAACACTGCGCGTTTGTGAAGGGCGGCCGAATCGTTCATGGTTGTGAAAATCTCCTGCGTGTTCCGGGTGTACTCGGAACATACTCTCGCAGTGTGTTCGAGTCGGTCTCCGGTGCCGTCGGGCAATGCAGGGTCACTAGAATCGCCACATGGTCGACGACGCGAAAATCGAGCCGAGGGCGCTGGTAGGAAAGTGGCACTTCGAGCGGGACATCGTCGACCGCCTTTCTGGTTCCACCAAGCATGTATTCGGCGAGACCACTATCTCCGACGCCGGTGACGGTCGGATGCGCTGGTACGAGAGCGGCACGCTGCGTGACGGCGACCTGGAATTACCCGTGTTCCGAACTCTGTTCGTTGCCGAGCGCGGCCTCGAGTGGGCCGTGACATTCGAAGACGGCAGAGAGTTCCACGACTGGGCGCCGGGGGAGGAAGTCGAGCACCTGTGCGGTGCGGATACCTACCGCGGGCGAATCGACGTCACTGCCGGAGATCGATCGACCTGGACTGTCGTCTGGACCGTGACGGGGCCGAGCAAGGACTACACGATGACCACGCATCTCACCCGGCCCTGATCACATCGCTCGCCAGTTACTCGACGCCGATCGTCACCTCGGTGGACTTCACGAATACCGTTGCGGCTTGGCCCGGTTCAAGATCGAGATCCAGTGCGGCATCGCGGGTGATCGACGAGGTCACAATCTGATTCCCGCCGTCCAACTTCACCTTGACCGTCGCCATGACAGTGCCGAGGTTGACCTCGGTTATGGTGCCGGTGAGTTGATTTCGTGTGGACAGTCGCATCGCTGAACTCCTGTGCTCTCGGGTGGGTGTTCTTCGACCATAATGCGATGGTCGCGTATCTACCCAGCGATTCCGCAGGTGCGGACATGCGGGCGCCGCCGGTGCGCGAATATTGTCGGGCGGTGGAGGTAGATTCCGGTCATGACTGAACCCGTGAAAGGCCCGGCGTCGTATTTTCCGTCGATCGAGAAGAAGTACGGTCGGCCGATCGGTGAATGGCAAGAGCTGATCAGAAGCTCAGACCTCACGAAGCACATGGAATTGGTCAACTGGTTGAAGTCGGAGCACGGTATGGGTCATGGGCACGCGAATGCGCTTGTCGCCCATACGCTGAAAGAAGGCTAGTTCTTTTCAGGCGGCCGATGCGTCCAGCACCAACCAGCCGCCGTGATGCTCGAATACCTCGAACGGCACACGGCTCTGCCGGCCGACCGCACGCAGTGACTCGAGATCGAAAGTGCGGATGTGGCCGTGGCACGCGGTGGCTTCGTCTTCGAAGGGGACTGCAATGACGACCCGTTGACGCGCGATCCGGAGTGCTTGCGCGATCACGGCCTCGCCGGCTGCGTCGTCGACGTGTTCGAGGAGATGAATCGCGGTGACGGTGTCGGCGCTGTTGTCCGGTGCCGGTACTTCACCCGCGTCGCAGATCACCGTGTCGATCGTGATGCCGAGTTCGGGGGCGACCGCGTCGAGCAGGATCATCGTTCCGGGCAGGATGTCCGTGGCGGTCACGTCCATTCCGGCGCGCGCGAGCCGCAGGGGCAGGAAACCGAAGCAGGAACCCAGATCGAGTACGGAACCGCGAACCAGTTCTTCGGCTTTGTCGTGAATCGGCGCGAAATCTGCAGTGCCGTCCAATAGTTCGGCAAGGGAGTTCCGGTAGTAGGTGGTCCAGGATTCGAGAGCGCCGTCCACGGTGGACCGAACCAGTCCGACCATCGTCAACTCGAATTCGTCCTGACCGAACTCCGCGTCCTGGATCGACGAGGTGACTCCGGCTACGAGTCGCTCGCTCAGATCGGCGGGAGTGAGGGAGTGCCTGACGTGGAGTCGGCCGCCTCGACGATCGAGCGAGATCGGACCGGAATCGACACGTTCGACGGTGACATGCCCGAACGACCACAAGCCCGGCGTCGACGGTGCCAGCGAATCCAGGACGGGTTCGTTCGTGATGGTGGACATGATCGCCTTTCTCAGGTGGTGATGCTTTCTCAGGTGCTGATACCGGTCCGCAGGGACTGCGTACCTGTTTTCAAGAGTTCCGGTAGCTCGAGTGAATCGTCGGTGAGCCACTGCTCGTACGCCGACATCGCGACCCCGAGCAGAAGATAGCCGACCGTGCGTGGGCCGTGATCGGTCGGCTCGAGATTCATTCGGCGTGCGACGTAGTCGGCGACCACCTGCCGCCAACCTTCGTACATCACCACAGAGTATGCCTGAAGCGTCGGAACTTCGAGGATCAATTCCATCCGTTTGCGATGTACCGCAGTCTCTTCCGGTGGGAAGGTGTTGAACGTCAACAATGCGGATTCGAGTGCGTCGACCAACGGAATATCAGCGGGCAGTGAATCCAGGTGCTCGCGCATCTCGTCGAGATGTCCGTCGAAGTCTCCCCAGGGGACGGCGTTCTTGGACGGGAAGTAGCGAAAGAAGGTCCGACGCGCGATGCCGGCGGCATCGGCTATCTGGTCGACGCTCACCTCGTTGAAGCCGACTGTCGAGAACAGTTCGATCCCGATCGTGCTGATTCCCTCCTTCGTTGTGGAGGGGCGACGACCTATCCGAGCGGACGGTTTCTTGCGGCTACGCATACTTTTTTCGCTCCATGTGTGTCATTCTGCACTCGATGCCATTACAGTGGTGAACCGAGTCACAGTGAAGTCCCACTAGTGACCACCAACTCCCAGGTTGGAAGTCTGATCTACAGACTTCCAGACGGAGTGCGACCGCAGGAGGAATCCATGTCAGATCGTGACAACAAGGCGCTCGAGAACGACCTCGTCGAGGAGTCCCTCGTGGAGGAAGTTTCCATCGACGGCATGTGCGGCGTGTACTGACCGTGTCTGCTTTGGATCTCGATGCGGGGTGGAAACTCCACCCGCAGGTAGCGCTTCGCCCCGAACCTTTCGGGGCGTTGCTCTACCACTTCGGAACACGCAAGCTGTCGTTCCTGAAGAACACGACCATCGTTGCGGTGGTCAAGGCGTTGCCAGACCATCCTGATGTCCGGTCCGCACTACGTGCGCAAGGCATCGAAGATGACGCGGCTCCCCAATATGCCCGCGCGCTGAGCACTCTCGCCGACTCGCACATGATCGTGCCTGTCTGAGCCAGACGCTCGCCCCCACGTGCGGAACAGCCCTTCCGCACGTTCGCCCGCTTCATTTCTTCGCGAGGACACAGCCATGACCTCAGTTCTTGAACAGCCCTCCCCGCCCGCCAAGGTGGGTCGCCTCGTCGATCAGTTCGAACTCGGACTCGACGCCCCCATCTGCCTGACGTGGGAACTCACCTACGCCTGCAACCTGTCCTGCGTGCACTGCCTTTCGTCGTCGGGTCGTCGTGACCCCAACGAGCTGAGCACCGAACAGTGCAAGTCCATCATCGACGAGCTGCAGCGTATGCAGGTTTTCTACGTCAACATCGGTGGCGGCGAGCCGACGGTACGCTCCGACTTCTGGGAGCTCGTCGACTACGCGACCGACCACCAGGTTGGTGTGAAGTTCTCCACCAACGGCGTGAAGATCGACAAGAAGGTCGCGGCGCGCCTCGCAGCCAGTGACTACGTCGACGTGCAGATTTCCATCGACGGTGCCACCGCTGAGGTCAATGACGCTGTGCGCGGGCCTGGTTCGTTCGCGATGGCCGAGCGCGCTCTCGCGAACCTGAAGGAAGCCGGCTTCAAGGACGCCAAGATTTCGGTGGTCGTCACGCGGCACAACGTCAGTCAGCTCGACGAGTTCAAGGCTCTCGCGGACAAGTACGACGCGACCCTGCGCATCACTCGACTGCGTCCTTCGGGCCGCGGCGCCGACGTGTGGGACGACCTGCACCCGCGTCCGGAGCAGCAGCGTGAGCTCTACAACTGGCTGGTCGCCAATGGCGAAGGCGTCCTGACGGGCGACTCGTTCTTCCACCTCTCCGCCTTCGGCGATGCACTGCCCGGTCTCAATCTCTGTGGCGCGGGCCGCGTCGTGTGCCTGATCGACCCGGTCGGTGACGTGTACGCATGCCCCTTCGCGATTCACGAGCAGTTCCTCGCCGGAAACATCGTGAAAGACGGTGGATTCCAGGAAGTCTGGCAGCACTCGGACCTGTTCGAGGAGCTGCGCTCGCCCCAAACCGGTGGCGCCTGCAGCAAGTGCAACCACTACGACTCCTGCCGCGGAGGCTGCATGGCGGCCAAGTTCTTCACCGGACTGCCGATGGACGGACCTGACCCCGAGTGCGTCATCGGCAACGGTGAAATGGCACTGGCGTCGGCGGGAGAGGTCCCGAAGTCCAGTGTCGACCACTCCCGTTCCGGTCAACGTAAGACCCCACGTGCATCGGTGCCACTGACACTGATGATGCGTCCGCCCGCCAAGATTTGTGACGAAAACCCGCTTGCGGGAATGCAGTAACTACTGCGCGATACCGACAGTGCGGCGAAAGCTGCACCCCAGAGAGGTCAGTTCAATGGCTAAGAATGCTTTCTTCGAGACGGTGGCAGAAGCACAGCGCCGTGCGAAGAAGAGGTTGCCCAAGTCCGTGTACGCGGCGTTGGTAGCGGGATCCGAGAAAGGGCTGACGGTCGACGACAACGTCGCGGCATTCAGCGAATTGGGTTTCGCTCCCCACGCTGCCGGGCTGTCGGACAAGCGCGAGATGTCCACCACCATTATGGGTCAGGACATTTCGTTGCCCGTCATGATTTCACCGACCGGTGTGCAGGCAGTGCACCCCGACGGTGAAGTAGCGGTAGCCCGTGCGGCTGCAGCACGGGGAACAGCCATCGGACTGAGTTCTTTTGCCAGCAAGTCCATCGAAGAAGTTGCCGCGGCCAACCCGCAGGTCTTCTTCCAGATGTATTGGGTCGGCAGCCGCGACGTGCTCCTGCAGCGTATGGAGCGCGCTCGCGCTGCCGGTGCCAAGGGCCTGATCATCACCACCGACTGGTCCTTCTCGTACGGTCGCGACTGGGGCAGCCCGTCCATCCCCGAAAAGATGGACCTCAAGGCGATGTTCCAGTTCGCACCCGAGGGAATCATGCGCCCGAAGTGGTTGCTCGAGTTCGCCAAGACCGGCAAGATCCCGGACCTGACCACCCCCAACCTCGCGGCTCCCGGCCAGCCTGCACCGACATTCTTCGGCGCATACGGCGAGTGGATGCAGACTCCGCTTCCGACGTGGGAAGACATCGCCTGGCTTCGTGAGCAGTGGGGTGGACCGTTCATGCTCAAGGGCATCATGCGCATCGACGACGCCAAGCGAGCTGTCGACGCCGGTGTCTCCGCTATCTCGGTCTCCAACCACGGTGGTAACAACCTCGACGGCACCCCGGCGCCGATCCGTGTGCTCCCGGGCATTGCCGAGGCCGTGGGCGATCAGGTGGAAGTTGTTCTCGACGGCGGCATTCGACGCGGCGGCGACGTCGTAAAGGCGCTCGCACTCGGAGCCAAGGCCGTCATGCTCGGGCGCGCCTACCTGTGGGGCCTCTCGGCCAACGGCCAGGCCGGTGTCGAGAACGTGCTCGACCTCATGCGGATGGGCATCGACTCGGGGCTGATGGGCCTCGGCCACTCGTCCATCACCGAACTGAGCCCGGCGGACCTGGTGATTCCGGAAGGCTTCACACGCACATTGGGTGCCAGCTGAGATTACGGCTCCGATAGAGCTGTGAGTTGACACTCGACGAACACACGACCCTGGCCGGACGCCTCGTCCGGTCCAGGGTTGTTTTCGGTCCGCACGAGACCAATCTTGCTGTGGGACGCTCGCTTTCCGATCGGCACCGTGCGTACTACCAGCGCCGCGCCGAGGGCGGAACCGGGATCGTCGTCACCGAAGTGGCCTCGGTATCGGAGAACGACTGGCCGTACGAGCGGGCGCCGTTGGCGTCGCAATGTGGCCCGGGGTGGCAGTCGATCGCGGCTGCATGTGCTCCGTACGGAACGCTGGTTCTGGCCGGGCTCGGTCATACCGGCATGCAGGGATCGAGCGCATACTCCCAGTCGGTGCTGTGGGGACCGTCAAGAGTGGCCGACCCGGCGACGCGTGAGTTGCCGATGGCAATGGGGCAGCCGGAAATCGACCAGCTGATAGTCGGCTTCCGTGAGGCGTCGGCGCTGGCCGTCGCTTCGGGAATGGACGGAGTGGAACTCGATGCCGGTCCTCGAAGCATTCTGCGACAATTCCTTTCGGGTCTGACCAACACTCGGCAAGACCGATACGGTAGCGATCGCGTTGCTCTTGTTCGCGAGGTCATCTCGGCAGTGCGCGAGGAAGTCGGGTCGGATCACGTTGTCTCCCTGCGGTTGTCCTGTGACGAGGAAGCTCCATGGGCGGGCCTGACGCCCGATCTTGCCATCGGTATCGCGCGTGAAGTGTCTCCGTTCCTCGATCTCCTTGTCGTCGTTCGTGGCGGACTCTATTCGTCTGACCGGTACCGCCCCGATTTTCACTGCCCGCCGAACTTCAACCTCGATCTGTGCCGTGAGGTCAAGGCCGCTCTGTCGATTCCTGTTGTCGTGCAGGGGAGCGTCGTGGACATCGCCGACGCTCACGCGGCGCTGGAAGTAGGTGAGTTCGTCGAGATGACCCGGGCCCAGATCGCAGACCCGGACCTGGTTGTGAAAGCCGCGCGCGGCGATCGTCCCCGGCCGTGTGTGCTCTGCAATCAGACGTGCCTCGTGCCTGATCCTCGCAATCCTGTCGTGACGTGCGTCGGGAATCCGAGCGCGGGTTTCGAGACGGTGGACCCCGATGAGCGAGAGCAGATTTCGACACCGGGAGCCGTGCTGGTCGTGGGGGGTGGCCCCGCTGGGATGGAAGCCGCACGGATCTCGGCGGTGGCGGGGCACTCGGTCACACTCGTCGAGAGTTCATCGCAGTTCGGCGGCATGATCCGAACTTTTGCGCGAGGTGACGGCCGTAGCCGGTTCGCACTCCTCGCGCAGTGGTTGGAGGACGAATGCCGTCGTAGCGGCGTGACGATGCGGACCGGGGCGGCGCTCGACGCCCAAGACCTGGGTGACGCACGCAGCCGGGGCGAGTTTGTTGTCGTTGCCACCGGTAGTGCTGCGAGGCCGCCGACGTATCCGGTCGACGATTCGGTTCGGTGGTTGGATGCGTCGGAAGCCTTCGAGAAGTTGAGCACCGTGGGGCCGGGTCCGGTCGCGCTGATCGATCCCCTCGGTGGACCGATCGCGGTGGCGCTCGCAGAAGCACTCGCGGCCCATGGCATCTCCGTCTCGATTGTGACTCCCGACAGCATCGTCGGTTCGAGGCTCGGCGCGAGTGGGGATCTGGTCGGCGCCAACACGCGCATCCAGCAGGCCGGGATCACCAGGGTGCTCGCGTCACGTGTCACCGAAATCGCTCGAGGGGCCGTCTGCGTCGAACACGTCCATACCGGCGAGCGGTCACAGCTCGAGTGCGAAGTGGTGATCGACTGCTCGCCTCGTCTGCCGAACGAAACGCTGAAGGAAGAGGCCGACATTCAGGTGGGCGACTCGGTTGCCCCGAGAACTGTTCTCGAATCCATCCGCGAAGGGCGCTTTGCAGGGTTTACTACTAGAACGAGTTTCAATTCTGCAGAGAGGGCTATCTCATGACACAGGGTTCAGTTCGTTCGCTCGAAGGTCGCGTTGCTTTCATCACCGGCGCAGCGCGCGGTCAAGGACGTGCGCACGCGGTCAAGATGGCGCGCGAGGGAGCAGCGATCATCGCGGTCGACGTATGCGCGTCGGTGGCGTCGGACAATTCCTACGACGCAGCAACTTCCGAGGACTTTGCCGAGACGATACGTCTGGTGGAAGCGGAGGGCGGGAAGATCCTCGCCCGTGAGGTCGATGTCCGTGACGGCGCAGCGCTCACCGCGGTGGTCAAGGACGGCGTCGAACAGTTCGGACGTCTCGACATCGTGGTCGCCAACGCCGGGGTCTGCAACTGGAATCGATTCTGGGAAATGTCGGACGAGCAGTGGGAAACCCTGATCGACATCAACCTGACCGGAGTCTGGAAAACCCTCAAGGCCTCGGTGCCGGCGATCATCGAGGGTGGGCGCGGTGGATCGATCATCGTGGTCAGTTCGGTGGCCGGACTCAAGGCGCTGCCCGGACAGGCGCACTACGCGAGCGCCAAGTTCGGTCTCGTCGGTCTGACGCAGGCCGCGGCAAAGGAACTGGGGGAGTACAAGATCAGGGTCAACTCGATCCATCCTTACGGAGTGAATACGCCGATGGGGGTCGACCAGGGCGCTCTCGAGGTATTTGCAAAGTTTCCGCAGTACCTTCCCAACTTCACTCCGATCCTCTCGGACATCGCTTTCGCCGAACCTGACGAGATCGCCGATACCGTCCTGTGGCTCGCCGGTGACGGTTCCCGCACCGTCACGGCAAGTCATATCGCTCTCGATCAAGGAAACTCCAAGGTCTGATGACGCCGTACCCGCGCCTCTTCGCGCCACTGCGCCTGGGCAACCTGACACTCCGCAATCGGGTCGTGTTCTCCGCACACCTGACCAATTACGCGGAGAACGGGTTGCCGACGGAGCAGCACGCGAGCTACTACGAGGCGCGGGCACGCGGCGGTGCGGGTCTGATCATCACCGAGGAGCACTCGACGCATCCTTCGGATCGACCGTACGAGAAGATGATTGCGGGCTATCGGCCGGAAGCGATCGAGGGATACCGGCGGATCACCGACGCCGTTCATGCGCATGGTTCGTCGATTCTCGCGCAGATCAACCACAATGGGGGTCAGGGCGCTGGAACCTATTCGCGATCGCCGCTGTTGGCGCCGAGCGCCGTTGCGGATCCGTTGTTCCGCGAGGTGCCCAAGGCTGTCGACGACGCGGACATTGCCGAGATTCTCGCAGGGTTCGCCCTTGTTGCGCGCAACTGCGTTGCCGGTGGCTTCGACGGGGTGGAATTGCAGGCGTCGCAGTCGTCCATAGTGCGCGCGTTTCTCGCCCCCTCGACCAACCTGCGCACTGATCGCTACGGCGGGGGCGTGGCACATCGTGCACGGTTCCTTCTCGAAGTGCTCGGGGTACTGCGTAAGGCCATCGGCCCTGATCGTGTCCTCGGTGTGCGCCTGAGTGGATACGAAGGAACGCGGGGTGGCATCGAACTGTCCGACGCAGTAGCCACCGCTCAACTCATCGAAGCTGACGGTCACGTCGACTACATCAATACCACCGTCGGAATGGCCACGGAAACACTGCATCTGGTCGAAGCATCGATGGCTGTACCCACCGGCTACGCCAACTTCGTCCCGTCTGCGATCAGGGAGGTCGTCGATCTTCCAGTCGTCGGAGTCGGCCGTTTCAAGACGCCGGAGCAAGCCGAAGCCGCACTCGAGGACGGTGTATGCGATCTGGTGGGAGTAGTTCGCGGGCAGATCGCCGATCCGGATTTTGTGAACAAGGCGCGTGCTGGTCAATCGGTACAGGTGCGAACCTGCCTGTCCTGCAACCAGGAATGCGTCGGGCGGATGGGTCTGGGACGTTGGTTGGGGTGCACCGAAAATCCGCGCGCCGGTCGGGAATCGGTACCGCTGCCGATGCCGCGGCGACGGGGCCGCACGGTGGTGGTGGTCGGTGGCGGCCCGGCCGGCCTGCAAGCTGCGGCTACAGCGGCCCAGCGAGGTCATGCGGTGACGCTGTTCGAGCGTGAACGAAGACTTGGGGGACAGATTCTTACCGCCTCGGTGGTACCGGCTCGCCGTGAGCTCGCCGACCTCGTCCGGAATCTCGAATCTGAGTGTCGCCGAAGTGGTGTGACGATCGAGTTGGATGCTGGAGCTGATCTCGCGATCGTGGAGGAGCGCGCGCCCGAGGTGGTCGTGATTGCAACCGGAGCGCGGCCTGTGCGACCGGCGTGGGCGGGTAGATCAGAGCGTGTGGTGGGTGTTCGAGACGTTCTCGACGGCAAGATTCTGCCGAGTGGAACGGTGCTCGTCTACGACGAACTGGGATTCCATCAAGGTACGTCGGTGGCGGAGTTCCTCGCTGATCGAGGCTGTGCCGTCACGATCGCGACCAACGGCATGGTGGTCGCGCAGGACCTGAGCATCACCCTGGATTTCGAGGGGTGGAACCGCCGAGCGTTCGAGAAGTCGATCGGTCAACGGACAGATCTGATGGTGACTTCGGTGAGCGCTGGGGCCTCGCCGCTCGTGAGCTTGGTTCACCTTCCGACGGGTGTGACCGAGGAAGTTGCAGTCGACTGGGTGGTCTTCGCGACACAGCAGGAACCTGTCGACGAGTTGTGGAACACCTTGCAGGGAAGCTGTTTCGAGAAATTTCGCATCGGTGACGCCTTGTCTCCGAGGCGTTCGCACGCGGCCGTCATCGAGGGGCATCGGGCCGCGTTGGCGATATAGTCGTCCGTTTTGTCCCTGGTTCTCGAAAGTATGTTTTGAGCATGGACAGTCGGGAAGCGTGGCAACTGGATGGCGTGGGCCTCAAGAGCGAGGTTCTCGATCTGGTGCGCGCCCGGCACGAGTTGCAGTCGCAGATAGTGTTGTTGATCGTGCAGATGTTTTCCCGGGACGTTCTCGGCGGGAAGGGTTTTCGGGCGATCGCGCAGTGGTTGCACGGGTCGACGAATCTGGAGATCGGTGAGTGCAGTCTGCTGGTCGGGTTGGCGCGGTTGTTGATGCTCGAACCCGTTGTGGGCGATGCGTTTCATCGTGGTGACGTGGATGCGTTGAAAGCCCGTCAGGTGGCGTCGTTTTGTCAGCATCCACCGAAGAACATGACGCCGGCGGATGTGGACAAGGCCCGCGGGATCTTGTTGGGGTTGGCGTCGAAGAACATCGCCGATTGTGATGCGGTGCGGGCAGCGATCCGGCGGATCGAGAAGCAGTACGGCAAGCGTGAGGACGGCGTTCCGGTCGGCGAGGATTCCGAACGTAACGAGTTCTACGCCTCGAAAGGCTTGTACGGCAGAGTGACTGTGAAGGGCGAACTGGATGCTGTGAACGGGGCACGGTTGATCACGTTGTTGTCGAGCCTGTCGGCGCCGACGCCGGAGAAGGACGGCGTGAAGGACACGCGTACTCCGGCGCTGCGGCGGGCGGACGGGTTCTGCGAGTTGTTGCGCCGGTACGAGCGGGCGGGGTTGGGTCCGATCGAGGGCTGAGTGAAACCACACATCACGGTCACCGCCAGCGCAAAAGACATGACGGACCTGCAAGCGTTGAAGGACCTCCTGCCGTCCACCGAAGAACTCGGATTTGCGTGGGCGGATTGGGTGGGCCCGATCAGTATCGATACTGCCCGGATGTTGGCGTGCGACTGCACGGTCACGCGGATTTTGTTGGATGAGAACGGGGTTCCGCTCGAGTGCGGTAAGGAAGCGCGAACGGCGACGGTGCCGCAGCGGCGGGCGTTGGCGGTTCGTGATGGTGGGTGTGCGTTCCCGGGGTGCGGGACACCGTCGGGGTGGTGCGATGCCCATCATATTGTTCACTGGAACGATGGTGGCCCAACGGATCTCGACAATCTGATCTTGTTGTGCGGTCATCATCACCGGACGCTGCATCACACGGAGTGGCGGGTGGAGATCGGGCCGGATCGCAAATCGGTGTTCTATCCACCGATGTCTGTTGATCCGTATCAGCAGCCGATCGGTGGGAGCAGCCCACCGACAGCGGCGTGAACCGCGACAACTGACGAATACGCCGGGGCACAACAATCCCCCGGTGTATCCGCATGCAGTGTTGCGGTGGGAGGGGCCCGCACCAATACGATCGGGGGATGAGTTCTCCGCGTGACCTTGCTGCCATCCCGAGTCCTGCGCTCGAGGGCACTGCGCTCACCGTCGTGGTCCCGGTCGGTTCTTTCGAACAACACGGACCGCACCTGCCTCTCGATACCGACACTCGGATCGCGAGAGCAGTCGCACAGGCTCTGCCCGACGTCGTCGTGGCCCCGGCCATCGAATACGGGGCGAGCGGCGAACACGAAGGGTTTGCCGGCACGATTTCGATCGGTGCCGAGGCTATGGAAACCGTCGTCGTCGAATACGGAAGGTCGGCGTTCAGATGGACGAAGCGGGTGCTGTTCGTCAACGGCCACGGCGGAAATGGTCCCGCATTGGCCAAAGCGGTGGCACTTCTGCGGTATGAGGGGCGTGATGCTGCTTGGGCGCCGTGCGCTGTTCCGGGTGCCGACGCGCATGCCGGACACACTGAAACGAGCCTATTGCTGCACCTTTCGCCCGATTTGGTGCACATGAGCCTTGCTGAGACAGGAAATTTGTCTCCTATCGCGGACCTGATGCCAGGAATGCGTTCGGGCGGTATGGTCGCTGTGTCGCAAAACGGCGTTCTCGGCAATCCAGTCGGGGCTACCGCCGAAGACGGCGCATACATCTTCGGTGAGTTGGTAGGACGCGTGACGGATGGACTGGCCCGGTGGGAGCCTGGTCCAGATGGGAGGCTTCGGTGACGACCACGACCGAGTGGGGGCGGACGGTCCACCTGCGACGGCTTTCGAGGCTGCGACGAGTTGCAGCACGACGGGCTACGTCCCTTACGATCATCTGATGCGACCAGCAAGACTCCCCGACGGCTTCGGCATTCGGTTGGACCCCAAGGTGCGCACGTACTCGGGTGGCCGGGTACTCATCGGCGGATCTCCGACGCGGATGCTCAAGCTGGCGCCGACGGCTGCGGCGATGATCGGTGACGGCTTCCTCGAGGTGGTCGATCAGCAGAGCGCTGCGGTTGCGCGACACCTTCTCGATTCAGGTGTCGCGAATCCTCGTCCGATGTCGACGCCGTCCGCTGCCGATGTCACGGTCGTGATTCCGGTCAAGGACAACCAGGCCGGCGTCGAACGCCTATTGCCCGTCCTCAAGGATCTGACCGTCATCGTTGTCGACGACGGTTCGGAAGTGCCGGTGGAGCCCCGTCGCGCCTGCCCGGGCACCGGCACCATCACAGTGGTCCGGCACGAGAGTGCCCGCGGACCCTCGGCAGCGAGAAACTCGGGATTGCGTTCGGCCCAAACACGTTTCGTAGCTTTCCTGGACTCCGACGTCATACCGCGTGCCGGTTGGCTCGAGTTGATGTTGGGCCACTTCAGCGATCCGGGGGTTGCCCTAGTTGCACCCCGCATCGTCGCCCTCGATCCGTACGGGACGGCGCTGGCGCGGTACGAGAACATGCGATCGTCTCTCGACCTCGGACGCAAGGAAGCTGCGGTGAAGTCGGGCAGTCCGGTCGCCTATGTCCCCAGCGCCGCCGTGATCGTCCGGCGCGACGTGGCACTCGAATGCAACGGTTTCGACGAGAGTCTCGAAGTAGCCGAGGACGTCGATTTCTGCTGGCGACTGCAGGCTGCGGGTTGGCGACTGAGGTACGAACCGGTTGCGCATGTCGCCCACGATCATCGAGTTCAGTTCGACAAGTGGTTCGCCAGGAGAGCGTTCTACGGCACGGGTGCGGCGCCGTTGGCTGCAAGACACGAGGGTTCGGTTCCGCCGATGGCGATGTCGTTCTCGACGCTCTTCGCGTGCATCGCCGCCGCAACACTGACCCGTTCCGGTCTTGCCGGCGCACTCGGCGCTTTGCTGTTTACCGTTTACCGGCTGCGAAAGATGTTCACCGGCCTGAGTCAACCCACCCGGATCGCGGCGATCCTCACCGCGCAGGGAGTTGTCGGCGGATTCTGGCAACTCGCCTCGGCAATGTGTCGTCACTACTGGCCCGTGACGCTCCTGGCGGTGATCGCCTCCAGGCGAATTCGGCGGCTGGCCGTCGCTGCAGCAGTCACCGAAGGTTTGGTGGACTGGTATCGCCACCGTGAGCCAGGCGGGCTGGGACCGGTTCGGTACGTCTTCTTCAAACGAGCCGACGACATCGCGTATGGAGCCGGACTCTGGCGTGGCGCATTCGACGCCCGCGACTGGGCGGCGCTGAAACCTCGAATCACCAAGTGACAGAAGCCGACTACGCAGATTTCCTGGTTGTCGGTGGTGGCACGTGTGGTTGCGTGGTCGCAGCCAGGCTCAGTGAAGATCCATCCGCCACGGTGATGCTCCTCGAATCGGGAAGCGGATATCGATCGGCGCTCGAACTCCCGGACGTCCTGGGTGATCCGTACCGACTGCCGGTCGGACCTGCGAGCGAATACACGTGGACCTATCCGGTCGAACTGACGCCGCGTCGGGCGTCCACAATTGCGCGGGGGCGGACACTCGGTGGATCCGGAGCCGTCAACGGTGCGTACTTCACCCGCGCGACCCGTGCTGATTTCGAGCATTGGCCGAGTTCATGGCGATACGACGACGTCTTGCCGTACTTCAAGAAGTCCGAAACGGATCGTGATTTCGAGAGCGAGTTCCACGGGACCGCCGGACCGATCCCGGTCGAGCGTCGAGCGTGGGACCAACTGCATCCACTGAGCGGCGAGTTTCATGCGGCAGCGCTCGGAGCAGGCTTTCCCGACGACGTCGACAAGAATGCGCCGGACTCGTTCGGGGTGGGCCGAGTGCCACTGAACGTGTCGGATCATCGTCGGATCAGTACGGCGATCGGGTATCTGATGCCGGCGTTGCACCGGCCGAATCTGCGGGTGGAATCCGGAGTGAACGTCATTCGTATCGCGTTCTCGGGTACCCGTGCGATCGGCGTCGACGTTCTCGGCGACGGCAATGTCCGACGCATTCGTGCCGACCATGTGGTCGTGTGTTCGGGCGCGGTGGCGACACCGCACATTCTCCTGAATTCCGGTGTTGGTCCAGCGGAACAACTTGTAGAGCAAGGAGTTTCCGTCGTTCTCGATCGACCGGGCGTCGGACAGAACTTCGTCGACCACCCGGAAGTGCTGCTGCCGTACTATTTTTCGAAGGCCCGCACGATTCGATCGCAGACTCCGGTGCTGGAGACAGCCCTCAACCTCGCTGAGATCGAAATCCGTCCGTACACCGCATCTTTCACAGACCTGGTTCCCGGTGCGCCTCGCATGGACCACGGCGTCGGAGTGGTCCTGATGGCGCCGCGCAGCCGGGGAAGCATCGAACTGGCATCGGGGGATCCCGCTGGGGCGCCGCGTATTCGGTACAACTACGTCGCGTCGGCGCACGATCGAGCTGCCATTCGGGAAGGGATGCAGATCGCCGAGAATCTTCTCGAGTCGATCGCCGAGACGGGGTTGATCGATCGCCCCGTCGTGGAGTACACCGATGAGTGGGTCGAATCCCGCCTGGGAACGTCGCTGCATATGTCCGGTAGTTGCGTGATGGGTGCCGAGGCGGACCCGTTCGCAGTCGTCGACGGTCGGTGCCGTGTGATCGGCGCGCAAGGACTCAGTATTGTTGACACGTCAATCCTGCCGACGATCCCGACCCGCGGCCCGCATGCGACCGCGGTGATGGTTGCGGAACGAGCAAGCGCCATTCTGCTCGGTGACGAGTAACCGCGAGGGGCAGCAGGCTGGGTCGGCAGTCATACCGAATGGTCGTTCTCGCCTATGGGCTGTGATCGGCGTTACAGTGGTCCACGGAGCGGAGGAACGCAAAATATGGCACGTGAACAGGCTGTGTCCGGCAACCCGTGGGTGGCGGTCAGGCCAGGCGATGACGTCGCGTTACTCGCGCGGCGACTTTCGTCTGCCCATCAGTCGTTCATCGATGCTCGCGGCGTGCCCGGCCAGGGGCTGACCGACGACTCCCATGTCCGCTCGGTCGTACTCGAGTCCTGGATGCGTAGCCGCAACAAGGGGGTAAATCCCGATGTGGTCGGCAACCCTGAGATGCTCGAAGGGTTGGAGCTCGAAAAATATCGCTCCGCGCATCCCATGTCACTGATCCGTCCGGTGATTCGGAAACTCCTGGTGGAAGATGCTGCAGAAACCGGACTACTGATCGCGATCAGTGACGCACACGGTCGACTGCTCTGGGTGGAGGGTGACAACTCGGCCAAGGACAAGGCGTTGTCCATGAACTTCGTCGAAGGCGCCGATTGGAGCGAAGATCGTGTCGGCACCAATGCGCCGGGAACGGCGCTTGCTCTCGATCACTCCGTACAGATTTTCGGATCCGAGCATTTCAACCGAACCGTGCACGACTGGAGTTGTTCGGCCGCACCCGTCCACGATCCCACCACTGGGCAAATCCTTGGTGCCATCGACATCACCGGTGGTCCCAGGGTTGCGGTTCCCGAAGTGCTGTCACTGATCCGTGCAACTGTCGCGGCCGCCGAATCGGAATTGCGATTCCATCTCTTGAACTCGCCCATCCCACTCAGTGCCACGGCTCCGCGCCTCGAAACATTCGGTGCCGGCCGACCGACGCTGGTTCGCGGCGGTGACCGCATCCCGATTTCGCAGCGTCACGCCGAGATTCTCCTTCTGCTTTCCGAACACCCGGAGGGTCTCAGCTCCGACCACCTTGCGGTCCTGCTCGACGAGGGCGAACTCGACGCAGTGACCATTCGCGCGGAAATGTCGCGGCTTCGTAAGGTTTTCGGTGCCGACCGGCTGGCTTCGCGCCCCTATCGGATCATCACGGAGTTCACGACAGATGTCGGCGATGTGCGGGCAGCGTTGGATCGAGGCGACGCAGCGACGGCGATGAAACTGTATTCGGGCCCGGTGCTGGCGGGCTCGGCGTCTCCCGGCATCGAAGAGGTGCGGGAAGAACTACGCACCAGGGTCCAGGCAGCTCTGCTGCGTGGAGGTGACGCCAACCTTCTGGCCCGGTGGACCACGTCGGTACACGGCCGCGAAGACTCCGTCGTGTGGGAGGCCTACCTGTCCACGTTGGATCCTCAATCTCCGCTGTATTCGCAGGTCCAGGCTAGAATTGATCTCCTCGACCGCCAATTGGGCATCTGAGAATCATCTGCGTTTCTCGCACGCAACGTACTTGCAACGTTGCAACTCCTAGTGTTGTGAATCACACCCCACCGGGGGGTGGGATTGCAGTCACCGATTTGGTGGGTGCGCCCAGGAAGATCACGTTTACATAGGAGCTTGCAATGACCGTGTACGCCCGCCCAGGTACCGCCGACGCGATCATGTCCTTCCAGTCTCGATACGACAACTGGATCGGCAACGAATGGGTTGCTCCGGTCAAGGGTCAGTACTTCGAGAACCCGACACCGGTGACCGGACAGAATTTCTGTGATGTGGCTCGTTCCACCGCAGAAGACATCGAACTCGCTCTCGACGCAGCGCACGCAGCAGCTCCGGCCTGGGGCAAGACCTCGGTCGCCGAGCGCGCGATCATCTTGAACAAGATCGCTGATCGTATGGAGGAGAACCTCGAATCCATCGCACTCGCCGAGTCGTGGGACAACGGCAAGCCGATCCGCGAGACCCTCAACGCCGACATTCCGCTCGCCATCGATCACTTCCGATACTTCGCGGGAGCTATTCGCGCACAGGAAGGTTCGCTCTCGGAGATCAACTCCGACACCGTGGCGTACCACTTCCACGAGCCGCTCGGCGTAGTCGGCCAGATCATTCCGTGGAACTTCCCGATCCTCATGGCCGTGTGGAAGCTTGCCCCCGCCCTCGCTGCCGGCAATGCCATCGTGCTCAAGCCTGCCGAGCAGACGCCAGTCTCGATCCTGCACCTCATCGGCATCATCGGTGACCTGCTGCCTGCCGGTGTTCTCAACATCGTCAACGGCTTCGGCGTCGAGGCCGGAAAGCCGCTCGCGTCCAGCCCGCGTATCAAGAAGATCGCGTTCACCGGTGAGACCACCACCGGTCGCCTGATCATGCAGTACGCGTCGCAGAACCTTATCCCCGTCACCCTCGAACTCGGTGGCAAGAGCCCCAACATCTTCTTCTCCGACGTTCTCGCCTCAAACGACGACTACCAGGACAAGGCACTCGAGGGCTTCACGATGTTCGCCCTCAACCAGGGCGAGGTCTGCACCTGCCCGTCACGTTCGCTGATCCAGGAAGACATCTTCGACGAGTTCCTCGCGATGGCAGCCATCCGCACCAAGGCTGTGCGCCAAGGGGATCCGCTCGACACCGACACCATGATCGGTGCCCAGGCCAGCAACGATCAGCTCGAGAAGATCCTCTCGTACATCGAGATCGGCAAGGCCGAAGGCGCCAAGGTCATCACCGGTGGTGAGCGAGCCGAACTCGGCGGAGACCTGTCCGGCGGCTACTACGTCCAGCCGACGGTGTTCACCGGCAACAACAAGATGCGCATCTTCCAGGAAGAGATCTTCGGACCCGTCGTCTCGGTCACCTCGTTCAAGGACTACGACGAGGCCATCGAAATCGCCAACGACACGCTCTACGGTTTGGGCGCCGGTGTCTGGTCCCGCGACGGCGGAGTTGCTTACCGCGCAGGCCGCGACATCCAAGCCGGTCGCGTCTGGACCAACACGTACCACCAGTACCCGGCACACGCCGCTTTCGGTGGATACAAGCAGTCCGGCATCGGCCGCGAGAACCACCTGATGATGCTCTCGCACTACCAGCAGACCAAGAACCTCCTGGTCAGCTACGCCCAGAAGGCTCAGGGCTTCTTCTGATCGACCCACCGGTACCCGTGAGCCCCTCGCTGCGGGTGCCGGTGAGCAAGACTGCAACACGCGAAACCTGCACAAACACACGGAGGTTGGAATGAGCGCCACGGACACACCCGATACCGGCGCCGTTCCACCCCGGTTGGTGACCACCGCTGGGGCGGCTGACCTCCTGCGCCGCCTCAGCGGGACTCACGGCGAACTGATGATGCATCAATCCGGCGGATGCTGCGACGGCTCGGCCCCGATGTGTTATCCCTCAGGCGAATTCATCGTCGGGGACCGTGACGTACTACTCGGAATCATCGATCTCCGACTTGCTGTCGGAGAGACTCCCGAAGACCTTCCCACCGGAACCGACGCTGTACAGGTCTGGATTTCCGGATCACAGTTCGAAGCCTGGAAGCACACCCAGTTGGTACTGGACGTCGTGCCCGGCCGCGGCAGTGGATTCAGCCTGGAGTCTCCTGAAGGATTCAGATTCCTCAGTCGAGCAAGGGCATTCACACCGGACGAAAACGAAGCACTCGGCGCGTCGAGCATTCTCGTGGGCGCTGATTGGGAAGCGGGCGTGCGTCCTTTGCCCCCGACGGTTCCCCAGGTGGTCGCCGAGGCCGTCGACGCCTGCCCGGTGCCGGGCGCGGCCGCCCGATCCTGAGAACGGCAGCCTGAAGAAGATCTGAACAGACTCGGGGCCGCTCACATGACAGCCAGTTAACAGCACGGTCATCTCCAGGCGACCTTCTCCGTACATCGCCCACATACCGTTCATTTCACGCGACGCATCCACCGTGCGTCGTCTCATTCTTGACCGATTCAGAGGATGGACATGTCTCTTTCCGACCACGCAACCGGCAAAAACGCCGGTGCCGCGGGTGCACACCACGACGGCGCAGACTTCCATGCGGAAGACAATTCGTATCTGGAGAAACGAACACTCCGAAAGGGAACAGCAGGGTGGGTGCTGCTTGCGGGGTTGGGTGTCAGCTATGTGATTTCCGGTGACTACGCCGGCTGGAACAACGGTCTGGCCGAAGGTGGTTTCGGTGGCCTTCTCATCGCGGCGGTTGTCATCGCGGGTATGTACCTGGCGATGGTGCTCGGTATGGCCGAGATGTCGTCGGCACTTCCTGCCGCTGGTGGTGGATACACGTTTGCCAGACGGGCCATGGGGCCCTGGGGCGGATTTGCCACCGGCACAGCAATTCTCATCGAGTACTCGATAGCACCCGCAGCGATCGCGACCTTCATCGGTGCGTACGTCGAGTCCCTGAACCTGTTCGGGATCACCGACGGCTGGTGGGTGTACCTCGCGGTGTACGCGATCTTCATCGGCATTCACCTCACCGGCGCCGGTGAGGCACTCAAGGCGATGTTCATCATCACCGCCATTGCACTCGTCGGCCTGGTCGTGTTCGCGGTTTCGGCTGTCGGCCTTTTCGATTCGTCCAACCTCACCGATATCGCCGTCGACACCAGCGCAGTCGGATCGTCGTCGTTCCTGCCATTCGGTCTGCTCGGAATCTGGGCCGCCGTGCCCTTCGCGATCTGGTTCTTCCTTGCGGTCGAAGGTGTACCGCTGGCCGCCGAGGAAGCACGTGAGCCGGAGAAGAACGTCCCCCGCGGCATCATCATCAGCATGTTGATCCTGATCGTCACAGGCGCAACGGTTCTCTTCCTCGCCACCGGTGCGCTCGGCGCAGACGCCCTGTCCACCTCCGGAAATCCGCTCGTCGAGGCTCTGGGGGACAGCGGAGCGGCAAAGGCCGTCAACTACATCGGACTTGCCGGTCTGGTCGCGAGCTTCTTCTCGATCATGTACGCCTACTCACGCCAGACGTTTGCGCTCTCCCGCGCCGGCTATCTGCCGAAGAACCTGTCGGTGACCAACAAGCGCAAGGCCCCCACTCTCGCGCTCGTCGTACCCGGAATCATCGGCTTCGCGCTCTCACTCACCGGTGAAGGTGCAATGTTGCTCAACATGGCGGTGTTCGGCGCGGCAGTAAGCTACGTCCTGATGATGGTGAGTCACATCGTTCTTCGTAAGCGTGAGCCGAACATGCCGCGCCCGTACCGCACGCCCGGCGGTATCGCCACCACCTCGTTTGCGCTCGTGATCGCGGCAGTGTCGGTGGTGGCCACCTTCCTGGTCGATCCCGTTGCGGCATTGCTGACGTTGGTTGCCTTCGGAGTTCTGATGGCGTACTTCGGTCTCTACAGTCGTTACCACCTTGTTGCCAACTCGCCGGACGAGGAGTTTGCTGTACTTGCACAGGCGGAAGAAGAATTGGGATGAGTCGCGGGATGGCCAAGTATCACCAGCAGGTATCCGGAACCAACTACTCGTTCGACGGTCTCGTCGATCTGATGGCAAAAGCGACACCACTGCGGTCGGGTGACGAACTAGCCGGTTGTGCGGCAAGCTCCGACGCCGAACGTGCTGCTGCTCAATGGGTTCTGGCTGATCTTCCGTTGACGGTGTTCCTCGAAGATCTGTTGGTTCCGTACGAGGACGACGAGGTAACCAGGCTCATCATCGACAGCCACGATCGCCTGGCCTTTGCGCCGGTGGCCCACCTGACTGTCGGCGGACTACGAGACTGGTTGCTCGAGACCGCGTCGGCGCCGGAAGCTTCCGCACGGTTGTCCGCCGTAAGTCCCGGGCTCACCCCCGAGATGGTTGCGGCGGTCAGCAAGATCATGCGCAATCAGGACCTGATCGCCGTCGCGAAGGCCATCACCGTGACCGCGGGGTTCCGTACGACCATCGGACTGCCCGGCCGGCTGAGCACCCGACTCCAGCCAAACCACCCGACAGACGATCCACGCGGCATCGCGGCGGCCACATTGGACGGTCTCCTGATGGGATGTGGCGACGCCGTCATTGGTATCAACCCCGCGACGGACTCACCCCAGGCCACCTCGGATCTGCTCCACCTGCTCGACGACATCCGTCAGCGATTCGAGATCCCGACTCAGTCGTGCGTGCTCTCGCACGTGACCACCACGATCGGACTGATCGAATCGGGGGTGCCGGTCGATCTTGTCTTCCAATCGATTGCCGGTACCGAAGGCGCCAATTCCGGTTTCGGAGTGAACATTCCGCTCCTGCGTGAGGGCAACGAGGCCGGGCGCTCCTTGAACCGCGGAACGGTCGGCAACAACGTCATGTACCTGGAGACGGGGCAGGGGTCCGCCCTCAGCTCAGGTGCCCACTACGGCACCGGCGGAGCCCCGGTCGATCAGCAGACACTCGAGACCAGGGCATACGCAGTGGCACGTGATCTCGAACCGCTGCTGGTCAACACCGTGGTCGGCTTCATCGGTCCCGAGTATCTCTACGACGGCAAGCAGATCATTCGCGCGGGCTTGGAGGATCACTTCTGCGGAAAACTCCTCGGGCTGCCGATGGGAGTGGACGTCTGCTACACCAACCACGCCGAAGCCGATCAAGACGACATGGACAACCTGCTCACCTTGCTGGGCGTCGCCGGCGCGGCGTTCGTGATCGCGGTGCCCGGCGCCGACGACGTGATGCTCGGCTATCAAAGTCTGGCGTTCCACGACGCGCTGTATGTGCGTAAGGTTCTCGGTTTGCAGCCCGCCCCGGAGTTCGAGACCTGGCTCCACAACTTGGGGATGACCGACGCAAACGGTCGGGTTCTTCCGATCGACGCCGAAATGTCGCCGTTGCGGGCTTTGACGGTGAACTCATGACCGAAGATCAGGCACCGATCCTCGATTTCTGGGGTCCACTGCGCAAGACCACACAATCGCGTATCGGGTTGGGCCGTGCCGGTGATTCGTTGCCCACCAAGCGGGTTCTCGAATTCAAGGCAGCGCACGCCGCAGCTCGCGACGCGGTCCACGAGCCACTCGACTCCGAGACGCTTGCCAGTCGGGTCGAAGGGGTGGGCATCGGGGCGCCGGTGGTGGTCGCGAGCAGCGTCTCCACCCGCAGTGAGTATCTCCGGAGACCCGACCTGGGGCGCCAACCGGCTGACCTGGGTGCGATCGCGAGTTCCGACAAGGAAATCGGGTTCATCCTCGCCGACGGACTCTCGCCGCGAGCACTGATGGACCACGGCGAGCAATTACTGTCTGCGTTGGTCACGGTGTTGGGGGAGCGGTACTCGATCGCGCCGCCGGTGATCGCCACGAATGCCCGTGTGGCACTGGGTGATCACATCGCTGCCGCGATGGGAGTGCAGACGGCGATCGTCCTGATCGGCGAACGTCCAGGGCTCTCCGTTGCGGACAGCGTCGGGATCTATCTGACTCACCTTCCGCGCGTCGGTCGTACCGACGCGGATCGAAACTGCATTTCCAATGTCCACCCACCCGAGGGACTCGGATACGAGCAGGCTGCTCGTGTCGTCCTGGGATTGGTGACGGGAGCGCGCCAGTTGGGCCGCTCCGGCGTCGACCTCAAGGACACCTCTCGCGCCGACGCCGTTGCGTCGAGAGAAGTGCTGACGCTCGATTAATTGACAACTGCACGGCATACCCGGGTCGATCGACACTCGGGTATGCCGTCGTACCCGAATCACGACGAAAACGAGGGAATCGATGTTCCGTTCGCTGCATGCCCGCGCCCTGTGTGCGTTGGCGGTAGGTAGTGTCCTGTTGAGTGCAACTGCATGTAGTTCGGCCGAGAGCGCCCCGAAAGAAGATGTGGCGCAGAGTGGTTCATCCTGTGCTGCGTTGGATCCCAGTCTGGCGTGGTACGGCGACAACCGTGTGAGGTTGGATGCCATGATGACGGAGTTCGGAACGTGTGGAGCTGCAGGTGATGTCGATGACGGAGCTCCGTTGGCGCTCTTCGACTGGGACAACACAGTTGTCAAGAACGACATCGGAAGCGCCACTGCATTCTGGATGATCAAGAACAACAAGGTGTTACAGCCCGCCGGAGCGGACTGGGCAACCACCAGTCGCTTCATGACTCCAGCCGGCGCTGCCGCACTTTCCGCCGCGTGTGGCTCGGAGACCGCCCCGGGTCAACCCTTGGTAACCAGTACCGACTTGGACTGCGCTGACGAGATCGTTGCGGTACTCGAGGAGAAGACTCGCGACGGACAGGTTGCATTCGACGGCTACGATCACCGCCGGACCAAGGCTGCATACGCGTGGGCGGTGCAGTTGATGGCAGGGCACACCGAGGACGAGATCACCGAGTACGCCCGCGCAGCGCGTGCCGAGAATCTCGCTGCTGCAGAAGGATCCGATCAGACCGTCGGTACCACGGAAGTCGACGGCTCGGTGCGTTACTACGCGCAAGTCGAAGATTTGGTGAAAACCCTCGGCGCTCATGGATTCGACGTGCGGATCATCTCCGCGTCGGCCGAACCGGTCGTTCGTGTCTGGTCGGAGCAGCTGGGATTGGATGCCGATCACGTGATGGGAGTTCGGCCGATCGTCGAGGGCGGCGTTCTGACGGGGCGCCTGCGGGGATGTGGTGGGGTTGCGGACGGTGACGACTCGGTCATTCCGTACATCGACGGGAAGCGGTGCCAGGTCAACGAGGTTGTCTACGGGGTTCAAGGGCCTACGGCGTTCGAGCAGTTGGCCGCCGATCGACGTCAGGTATTTGCTGCCGGTGATTCTGTCACCGACGTGACGTTCCTCGGAGATGCGACCGGTGCGCGCCTGGTGATCAACCGCAACAATCCCGAACTGATGTGCAATGCCTACGACAACAGTGACGGGAAATGGCTGGTCAACCCCATGTTCATCGAACCGAAGTCCCGGGCGGACGCTCCCTATCACTGCTCGACCGATGCTTACACCGACGCGGCCGGGGCAAAAGGTGCCGTGACCCGCGCAGACGGCAGCGTGATCCCCGATCAGGCCGATACCGTCGCGTGACGGTCGACTTGTCGCGGTGACTTCACAACGATCGATCGGGGTGTGATCTGATTCTGTCGAGCCCTTTGTCGGGCTGCGGAAACCCACGGGTGTCCGCTGTGATGCTGGAGCCGCAGAGGCGGCACGTGAGTAGGAGAAATCGATGGCCTTCGCTGGCAATGTGGACGAGTTGGCACTGCTCCAAGCAGTACGTCTCAAGGAGCGGGTCGGAGCGGTCGTCCTGGCCGAGCACCTGGGCGTCAGCTCGGCTTCCGGTCAAGCTGCGTACGACGCACTTGTCGCGCAGGGCAAAGCGGTCGAAGCGGAAAACGCCATCAGCCTGACCGAGAAAGGTTTGGCAGAACTCGAAGATCAGTTGGACGCCGAGCGCGTCTCGATCGACGAGGACTCCATCGGTGAGGTGTACGAGGCGTTCCTTCCCTTGGACGAGGAGTTCGCCGCGCTCATCGACGACGCAGATGCGGATTCCCTTGCAGAGTTGGATAGCCGGGCTGCAAACCTGTTCGACGATCTGTCGGCATTCGTTCCGCGGTTGTCTCGTTACCAGGATCTCTTCTCGGATGCTCTCGCGAAAGTGCAAGCGGGGGAGTCCAAGTGGATTTCCGAACCGATCATCGACTCCTACGCCACGGTGTGGGGCGAGATCCGTCAGGAACTGTTCGGGGCTGCCGGTAAGGCTTGATCCGTAGCGTTGCACCGTGACGCCGTTTCTCGAGGGCCGTCCGATTCGTGAGAACGAATCGGACGGCCTGCGGCATGTCGAGGGTCGTGAAACTCGTTACCATTGCATACAAGTGGTGACCGAGATCACTCCTACCCCCTTTCGGGGGTAGTGCGGGGGTGAGCCACATCACTACCTTTCCTCCTATCGACGGTGATGCCCACAGGGCGACACCACGGGACCACGGAGGAATCGAGTGACCACAGTCTCTCCCACAGGCGGCACCAGTGCCGCCGGCGCCGGGGGTGCGAGTGCCGCAGGTGCGACGCAGCCCCCGCAGAACACCACCAGTGTGCGGCGCGTCGCAATCGCGAGTTGCATCGGCACGACTATCGAGTTCTACGACTTCTTCATCTACGGAACCGCTGCGGCACTTGTCTTTCCGACGGTGTTCTTCCCCGCGCTCGGTGCCACTGCGGGAACTGTCGCATCGTTTGCGACTTTCGCAGTCGCATTCATCGCCCGGCCCGTCGGCGCAATGTTGTTCGGACACTTCGGTGATCGCATCGGTCGCAAGAAGACGCTGATCTCGACGCTCCTGCTCATGGGTATCTCGACGCTCCTGATCGGCTTGCTGCCGGGTGCTGCAACCATCGGTGTCGCGGCCCCGATCATCTTGGTGCTCTTGCGATTCGGCCAAGGTTTCGCGGTCGGTGGTGAGTGGGCAGGCGCAACCTTGCTCACCGCGGAATACGCTCCACCGGGCAAACGTGGTCTGTATGCGATGTTCCCGCAGCTCGGCCCTGCAATCGCATTCGTTCTCTCGAGCAGTACCTTCCTCATCACCGGCGCAGTTCTCGGCGACACCAACCAGGCTTTCCTCGATTACGGCTGGCGTATCCCGTTCCTGTTCTCCATCGTGTTGGTCGGCATCGGCCTCTACATGCGACTCGCTATCGAGGAGACTCCCGTCTTCAAGGCGGAGCAGGCAGAGCGCGTCGCGGAGCAGAAGAACGAAGCACCTCGCACCCTCCCGTTCCTGGATGCTTGGCGGTTCCAGACCAAGGAGATCCTCCTCTCGGCAGGCGCCCTGGCTTGCCTGTTCGCGTTCTTCTACATGGGCACGGCTTTCCTGACGAGCTACGGAACAAAGACCCTCGGCTTCTCCCGTCCGTTCGTCCTGTCTGTCGGTATCGCTTCCGCGGTTGTCTTCGGTGCGGCGATCGTCGTTTCCGCTCTGTACTCGGACCGCATCGGGCGCCGCAAGGTCATCATGATCTCGTGTGGTCTGGCCGTCGTCTGGGCGCTGGTGCTGTTCCCGCTCCTCGACACGGGATCGCCGATCGCGTTCATCATCGGAATGTTCGGCACGCTCATGATCTTCGGAATCGCCTACGGCCCCTGCGGTGCGCTGCTTCCGGAAATGTTCCAGACCCGCTACCGCTACACCGGTGCCGGCCTCGGCTACAACCTCGCCGGAGTGCTCGGTGGGGCAGTGCCGCCGCTGATCGCCGCACCGCTGGCCTCGGCCTACGGGAGCATGGCCATCGGAGTCATGCTTGCGATCCTGGGTGTGTTGAGCCTGATCTGCACCTGGGCACTCGTCGAGACCAAGGACCACGCGCTGTAACCACTGTGCGCCTTTATTAACCGCCGGCGGTTAATAAAGGCGCACAGCAGGCGGGTGGGGTGTCCGGACTCTGAACAGTTACGGCCACCCCGCACCGGGAAGTATGTCGTGCATCACACCGAATCGAGTAAATTCGTAGATGAGAGGGTCCGCTGCGGCGGCCCCTCTCATAGGTGCCTGAACAGGTAACCGGAGAGGACAGAACACATGAGTACGCCGCTGCCCAGCTATACGTCCGGAGTATGGGACGGTCCGATGCTGGGCGACACCATCGGAGACAACCTCGATCGCACGGTTGCCGCACACGGCGACCGCGATGCGTTGATCGACCACGCCAGCGGTCGACGATGGACGTACCGGGAGTTCGCCGAGCAGGTGAACGGGCTCGCTGTCGGACTACTTTCCCGTGGTGTGGGGAAGGGCGATCGGGTAGGAATCTGGGCTCCCAACTGTCCGGAATGGACGTTCACGCAATACGCGACGGCAAAGGTCGGCGCGATCCTGGTCAACATCAATCCGGCGTACCGCTCGCACGAGTTGCAGTACGTGCTCGAGCAGGCCGGGATCTCGACGCTGGTGTCTGCGGCCAGCTTCAAGACCTCGGACTACGCGTCGATGATCGAGACGGTGCGGCCGCAGTGCCCGGATCTGACGTCGGTGCTCCTGCTCGGTTCACCCGAGTGGGACGCGGTGCTTGCAGACGGCTTGGCGGCGCAGGCAAGCGATCCGGCTCCGCTCGCCGCAGCCCAGGCCGCGTTGTCGGCCGACGACGCGATCAACATCCAATACACCTCGGGTACTACCGGTTTCCCGAAGGGCGCGACGCTCAGTCACCACAACATCCTCAACAACGGCTATTTCGTCGGCGAGTTGTGCCACTACAGCGAGGTCGATCGGGTGTGCATCCCGGTGCCGTTCTACCACTGTTTCGGCATGGTAATGGGCAACCTTGCGTGCACCAGTCACGGTGCTGCCATGGTCATTCCGGGTCCGGCTTTCGATCCGCGTGCTTCGCTCGAAGCCGTTCAGGCCGAAAAGTGCACGTCCCTCTACGGCGTTCCGACGATGTTCATCGCGGAGTTGGCGTTGCCGGACTTCGACAGCTTCGATCTGTCGTCCCTTCGCACCGGCATCATGGCGGGCACGCCCTGCCCGGTCGAGGTGATGAAGCAGGTCATCGATCGCATGGGCATGTCGGAGGTGTCCATCTGCTACGGCATGACGGAGACCTCGCCGGTGTCGTTGCAGACCCGCTCGGACGATTCGATCGAGCAGCGCACCGAAACGGTCGGACGGGTAGGGCCGCATCTCGAGATCAAGATCGTCGATCCGGCAACCGGATTGACGGTGCCCCGTGGCGAGCCGGGTGAACTGTGCACGCGTGGTTACTCGGTCATGCTCGGATACTGGGAGAACCCGGAGAAGACCGCCGAGGCGATCGACGCTGCCCGGTGGATGCACACCGGAGACATCGGAGTCATGGACGAGGCCGGATACGTCGCCATCACGGGACGCATCAAGGACATGGTCATCCGCGGTGGCGAGAACGTCTATCCGCGTGAGATCGAGGAGTTCCTCTACACCCACCCCGACATTCTCGATGCGCAGGTCATCGGTGTACCCGACGCAAAGTACGGCGAGGAATTGATGGTGTGGGTCCAGATGCGCGAAGGTGCAGATGATCTCGACGCCGATTCGGTCCGCGCGTTCTGCACCGGCAAGCTCGCGCACTACAAGATTCCGCGGTACGTCCATGTCGTCGACGAGTTCCCGATGACAGTCACGGGCAAGGTCCGCAAGATCGCGATGCGAGAACAGGCGATCGAATTGATCGGTCAGGCCTGAGAGTATGTCCGCGAACCCAGGGGAGCGTGAGCCGGTACGCCCCGAGATCGCGCTCTCCTGGAAGCGTTCTCGACTCAGTGGCCTCGACCCGTCGTCGGCCATCGCCGTGGACACCGAGGAGCAGGACGGTGAGTCTCGTCTGCTCCGGGCCGCCGCACCCGTGCTCGACGAAGTTTCGCAACAGATCGCGGGCACCGGTTTCTGCGTGCTGCTTGCTGATCGAGAATGCCGCGTCGTCGCTTCGGTGTACTCCGACAGTCGCGTCGAGCGAACGATCGAGCGGTTGGGCGTCGTCAACGGTTCACGCTTCGGCGAAGAGCACGCCGGCACCAACGCGCTCGGTACGCCCCTCGAGGTCGGACGAAGCGTGGTGATCCACGGTGACGAGCATTTCCTCGACAGCCTCAAGGGTTTGAGCTGCTACGGACAGCCGATCCTGCATCCCGTCACACGTCGTGTCGAAGGCATTCTCGACATGACCGGCGTTGTCTCGCAGGCCAACCCACTGTTCGCGCCCTTCCTTGCGCGTGCTGCAGCGGACATCGAGAAACGGCTGCTCGAAGGCTCGAAAGCATCGGAGCAGCGGCTGGTCGACGCATTCCAGCGAGTTTCACATCAGCGCCACATTGCCGTCGCGGCCATCGGCGACGACATCCTGCTGAGCAACCGAACCGCTTTGGATCTGCTCGACACCGCAGACCATGTATCGCTCCGTTCCTTGATTGCCGACCTGAATCCGGACCAATCACGATTGGTGACAGTCGAATTGGCGTCCGGCGCTCTGGCGCGAGTTCAAGCCGACCGGATTTCCGGGGCTGACGGTGGTGCGCTCTTCCTGGTCGAACCACTCCAACGGGAACGGGCACCGATCCGCAGAACGCACGAGCGGGCACCGTCTCCGGGCGAACGACTGCGGCGCGACCTGATGCGGGCGCGGGCAACCTCTGCCGCAGTGGCGATCTCTGGTGAAGCGGGATCCGGCCGAACCTCGGCAGCATCGGATGTCGTCGGCAGTGTCGATGCGAGTTGGCTCGATGCCACGCGAATCGCGTTCGACGGCCGTGAGCAGTGGGTCACCGATCTCGTGCGAGCAGCCCGTAAGCGTTCGGGCGTGGTCGTGATCGAACAGGTGCAACTCCTTCCTGACTCGGTCTTGCCGCTGGTCGCAGACCTGATCGACGCCAGCGCTGAGGGGCCGAAAATCGTACTGACCAGCGGAGCGGCAGTTGATCTTCCGCCGACCATCGCCGCGCTGCTCTCACGATGCGCCTCCCGGGTTGTCATCACCCCACTGCGCGAGCGACAGGCTGAGATCGCCGAGTTGGCACAAGTAATGTTGGAGGGGATCTCGCCAGAACTGAGGTTGACCGCCAGCGCTGCCGAAGCACTCGCGGCGGCCAATTGGCCGGGCAACCTGGCAGAATTGCGCGTCGTGTTGAATCGCGCCTCGGATGAACGCTCGAGCAATCGCATCGACGTCGCTGATCTGCCCGAGGACTATCGCACCACGACCAAGGTGTCGCGGTTGGCAGGGCGGGAGAAAGCCGAGCGCCAGGCGATCATCGGAGCGTTGAAAGACTGTGGCGGCAACAAGGTTCACGCGTCGGCGCAACTCGGAATCAGCCGAAGCACTCTCTACACACGGATGCGGGCGCTCGACATCACTGTGTAGTTTGCTGTCCGACTTCAGTTGTACAAAGTTCGGACAGTTAGCACCCCTGGAAGCGCGGAAATATGGCGTGCATCACATTCGCACCTCACTACTTCAGGGGAGTTTCCGATGACGGCAGTAGCCGAACACACCATCAGTTCCGCGGTACAGGGTTTCCTGAACGGACCGAAGAAGCTCTACATCGGCGGCGAATTCGTCGACGCCGCTTCGGGTCAGACCTTCGCGACGTACAACCCGGCTGACGGACAGAAGCTCGCAGACGTGGCACACGGCCAGGCTGAAGACATCGACCGCGCGGTACGGGCCGCTCGAACGGCTTTCGAGGACGGCCCCTGGTCACGTATGAAGGCAAACGAGCGCGAGCGGATGATCTGGCGCGTCGGCGACATTCTCAGTGCTCGTGCCGAGGAATTCGGTCAGCTCGAAGCTCTCGACAACGGCAAGTCCGTTGCCATCGCCACCGCCGTCGACGTGGCTTGGGCCGCAGACGTTTTCCGCTACTACGCGGGTTGGGCCACCAAGATCGAAGGCAGCACCGTCAACGTGTCGATGCCGTTCTCTCCGGGCGGCGAGTTCCACGCCTACACCCTGCGTGAGGCGATCGGCGTATGTGGACTGATCGTGCCGTGGAACTTCCCGCTGCTGATGTCGTCGTGGAAGCTCGCCCCCGCGCTCGCCGCCGGCAACACGGTGATCCTCAAGCCCGCTGAGCAGACCCCGCTCACCGCACTGCTTCTCGCGGAGGTCTTCGAAGAAGCAGGCTTCCCGCCCGGCGTCGTCAACATCGTTCCCGGCTTCGGCGATGCAGGTGCTGCTCTGTCCGGCCACGACGACGTGGACAAGGTTGCGTTCACCGGTTCCACCGAGGTGGGTAAGAAGATCGTCGACGCCGCCAAGGGCAATCTGAAGAAGGTTACGCTCGAGCTCGGTGGCAAGAGCCCCAATATCGTGTTCGCCGACGCCGATTTCGATTCCGCGGTGGAGGGTTCGCTCAACGCGTGGCTGTTCAACCACGGACAGTGCTGCGTTGCGGGTACTCGTCTGTACGTCGAGGACACCATCTTCGAGAAGTTCACCGAGGCCGTCGCGCACGCAGCGAGCCAGGTCAAGATCGGACCCGGCCTCGATCCCACCACCCAGCTCGGACCGCTGGTCTCGCAGGAGCAGTTCGACAAGGTGACCGGCTACCTGCGTGAGGGAATCGCCGACGGCGCACGTGCACTGACGGGCGGCAACCGCTGGGGCGATCAGGGCTACTTCGTCGAGCCGACCGTCTTCGTTGACGTCAAGCCCGAATTCTCCATCGTTCAGGAGGAGATCTTCGGACCCGTCGTGGCGGCGCTGCCGTTCAACGCGGACGACGGACCGATCACTGCCGCAAACGATTCCATCTACGGCTTGGCCGCCGGCATCTGGACCCGGGACATTTCCAAGGCTCACCGCACGGCGAAGCGCTTGAAGGCCGGTTCGGTGTGGATCAACCAGTACAACGGCTTCGACACTGCAATGCCCTTCGGTGGATACAAGCAGTCCGGCTGGGGCCGCGAGCTCGGCGCTTCGGCTATCGATCTCTACACCCAGACCAAGGCCGTCAACATCGCTCTCTGACCGACCCCATCGCTCATTCTCTCGTCCGACAATCAAGGAGATCACCAGTGAAGACCAAAGCTGCTGTACTGCTCGAGCCCGGAAAGCCTTTCGAGATAATGGAACTCGACCTCGACGGCCCGGGTGTGGGTGAGGTACTGATCAAGTACACCGCTGCCGGACTGTGCCATTCGGATCTGCACCTGACCGACGGTGATCTCCCGCCGCGTTACCCGATCGTCGGCGGACACGAAGGCTCGGGCATCATCGAAGAGGTCGGCCCAGGCGTCACGAAGGTCAAGCCGGGCGACCATGTCGTGTGTAGCTTCATCCCCAACTGCGGCACCTGTCGCTACTGCTCGACCGGTCGCCAGAACCTCTGCGACATGGGTGCCACCATCCTCGAAGGCTCGATGCCCGACGGTTCCTTCCGTTTCCACGGCAACGGAATGGATTTCGGCGGAATGTGCATGTTGGGAACGTTCTCCGAGCGCGCCACCATTTCTCAGCACTCGGTAGTCAAGATCGACGACTGGCTTCCCTTGGAGACAGCGGTGGTCGTCGGCTGCGGCGTGCCTTCGGGTTGGGGAACGGCAGTAAATGCCGGTAACCTTCGCGCCGGTGACACCGCTGTGATCTACGGCATCGGTGGTCTCGGCATCAACGCCGTCCAGGGCGCCGTTTCGGCCGGCTGCAAGTACGTCGTTGTGGTCGATCCGGTTGCTCTCAAGCGTGAGACCGCACTGAAGTTCGGTGCAACCCATGCCTTTGCAGACGCCGAGAGCGCTGCTGCCAAGGTCAACGAGCTGACGTGGGGACAGGGTGCCGACGCTGCGCTCATCCTTGTCGGCACCGTCGACGAGGACGTGGTCAGTGCAGCGACGGCAGTGATCGGCAAGGGTGGCACCGTGGTGATCACGGGACTCGCCGACCCCGCCAAGCTGACCGTTCACGTGTCGGGTACCGACCTGACGCTGAATCAGAAGACGATCAAGGGCACGTTGTTCGGGTCCATGAATCCGCAGTACGACATCGTGCGACTGCTGCGTCTCTACGATGCCGGTCAGCTCAAGCTCGACGAACTGATCACCAACACCTACAGCCTCGAAGACGTCAACAAGGGCTACCAGGATCTACGTGACGGCAAGAACATCCGTGGCGTGATCATTCACGACAAGTAGGACAACTGCTGTGCGCCATTATTAAACGCGGGCGGTTTATAAAGGCGCACACCACAATTTATTTGGGTTCGACCAAAAAATCATAAACAGTAGTTTCGCCGAGAACTTCGCGAACACCGAGCGCGAGACCACCGGACCGAAAGCCGCGGTGTCGGTTGCGTCGAAGGCGTCGAGCAGATCGCGGAAACTTTCGACCTGTTTGACCTTCGCGTCGAGATCGACGTGCGTGATGGTGTCGGCGTCACGCAGAGCGAGCAGGTACTGAGGCGCCGTCACCAAGGCGACTGCCGGGATCTTCCGCTCGAACAACGGTTCACCCTCACCGAAATGAATGACCGGTCCTGGCGCCACGATTCGGCGATCGCCTGCCCCGATGTCGCGCCACAGCGGTGCAACGATGTCGTGTACTTCCCGACTCGTCGCGTAGAGCAGTTCCGGTTCCGGAGTGGTCTCCAACGAATAGCTGCCGATCGAGGTGTTCTCGGTATCACCCAGTGCGCCGAGGTGTTCGATTGCGATCCCCGCTACTGCGCGCGCCTGACCGTCTTCGCCCTTCCACATCTCGGGGTGTGCTTCGAGCCAGGTGGACGTTGCCTGTCCGTGCTTGGACACCGCTGGAATGCGAAGGTGGCCGGTCGTCAGCACAAAAACGTACGACCGTCGATGCGGCTGCGCGACGGCGTGACGCGCCAAGGCCAACATTCCCAGATGCCCGTTCTCCTCGACGCCGTTGGTTCCGTCGCTGTGAGTGATGAGCAGAATCGTCTCTTCCGGTGATGTCCCCGGGGATACCGCCCACACCGTGTCGGTCCGGGTGTCCGGATGCAGAGTTGCATCCAGAACGAGAGTGGCCCGCTGGCCGGAACGAGCTGCAGCGACAACCTTCCTGCCCTCGTCGCCGGCCACCCAGACGGCGGGGATGTCGTGGTACGGCTGCGTGAACGGAAGATATTGTCCCAGCGCGTTGTCCGGAGCGATGTCACGCCACACCGCGATCACGCCGAGCACTCCGGCTTTGCGGGCCTTGTCGAGTTTCGGGCCAAGAAGAGTCGCGGAGAGAACCGGATTTCGAAGAGTCTCGTCGTTGGCGATCGGACCCCACTCGCTGACCAGTAGCTTGCGCGGAAGATCGATGTGCGGGACCTCGATCACTGCGATCGCGCCCCTGGCCAAGGACCACTTGGGGCGTCGCGCGCTGACGTGGACCAGGGGAGCGGAGATTCCCTGAGGGCCGGTCAATCCCGAGTAGGGGAATGCGGACGAAACCTTGATCGGCCCCGTGGGCAATTCGATGCGAAGTCCGTCAGACGTTGCCGGTAGATCCCAGCGTTCGAAAGTGTGTGAATCACGCCGGACTTCGAGGCCCAGTTCGGTCAGTTCGTTCGCGACTTCCTCCACCACCGCGTGGTGTGAAGGTGATCCCGTCAATCGTGGCCCCCGCGCGTCGAGTCGCTGTTGGCCTGCAAGGAGGAGATCGCGATCGACGGCCTGGCCGTGATTCATGGGATTGCCTTTCGTACTACGCGACGTCTGCTCTGGTGAGGCGCCTGCCCGTGTCGTGTCCACGGTACCGAGCGGTCTGAAAAGGAGACGGAGAGCGCGCCGGATATGCCGTTTTCGCAGATATACCAGGTGCCAACGAGCCGGTCGGTCCGTACCGTATGACCTTGGCACCGAAAGACTCCGTGTTCTTCGGACAGACCAGTCCACGGCGAGAGAGGCCTACGTTGGCTACGTATCTTTACAGGTTGGGGAAGTTCGCTTTCCGCCACAAGTATCTTGTGGTGGCCGCGTGGATTATCGTGATCGCGGTGGTGGGGGGCGCTATCAGCGCCACAAATCCGACGTTCTCCAAAGAATTCAACCTTCCGGGCACCGATTCACAGCGTGCGACCGAGTTGATGAACGAGAACTTTGCAGCTGCAGCGGAGCAGCAAACTCAGGCGTCGACCAGTATTCTCATCGCGGCAGACGACGGGCTTGCCGCGCACAGCGATCAGATCGATCAGTTGATCGCGCAGGCGAAGACGTTGCCGGACATCGTCGATCCCGAGAAGATCGTCAATCCGGTCACCCTCGCGGAGGCCAATCCAGCGGTGGCGTCGGCCGTTCTCGGCGACAACGGCAAGGTCGGGCTGATCCAGCTCAATCAGTCGATTCGCATCGAGGATCAGACGCAGGCCAACAAGACCGCGTTCCTCGACTTGATGGCAAAGTTCCGCACCGGCGGCTTGCAAGTCGAAGGAACCGGCTCGATGATGCAGGTGCAGGCCGCGGGCGGTCTGTCGGAGATGCTCGGCTTCGCGGTGGCGTTCATCGTGATGATCGTGGCGTTCGGTGCACTCATCGCGGCGTTCATCCCGTTGTTCACTGCAATTCTGGGAATTGCGCTGGCCACTCTGACTGTCACTCTCGGCTCGGGCTTCTTCGACATCAACGAAGGCGTCACGGGAATCGTCACGATGATCGGCATCGCAGTCTCGATCGACTACGCGTTGTTCATCGTTTCGCGTTACCGCAGTGAGCTCAATTTGGGCGGAACGAGGGAAGCCGCTGCCGGGCGCGCAGTGGGTACTGCCGGTTCGTCGGTCGTCTTCGCCGGCCTGACGGTTGTGGTCGCGCTGGCGGCCCTGGCGGTGGTCGGGGTTCCGATGATCACCCAGATGGGAATCTCTGCAGCGGTTGCCGTCATCATCGCCGTCCTCGGCGCAATCACGTTGATCCCGGCTGTCCTGGGTATCTTCGGCAGATTCGCGTTCTCGCCTCGTATCCCCGGGCTTCGCCACGGTGACGAGCCCGAGACGATGGAATCCAACGGACATCGCTGGGCCAAGATAGTCACCAAGTACCCGTGGCCGATCGCGGGTGCTGCGCTGGTGCTTCTGGTGATCGCGGCTATTCCGATGACGAAGCTCGAACTCGGACTCTCGTTCACTCAGGACGAAGAGCGGCCGGCACTTGCCCTGCTGCAACGTGGGTTCGGTGAAGGCGTCAATGGCGAATTGTTCGTCGTGCTCGACGCGCCTGACGGCACCGATATCACCGCGATTGCCGAAGGCACTGTCGCGCACATCAAGGGCCTCGACAACGTCGCAACTCCGGATCAGTTGATGTGGGTCGGAAACGGACCCGACGCGGCAAACCCGATGGCGGGCGCCAACTCTGCGCTCATCGCGGTCACCCCGCAGATGTCACCGAGCGGCCCCGAAACTCACGAGCTGATGAATCAGATCCGGGATTACGGATCGACGGTGAAATCGGAAGGCGCAGAACTCGGTGTAGCGGGGCAAACCGCGATCGTTGCCGACATGTCGTCGAAGCTCAGTTCCGCGCTCATCCCGTATCTCATCGTGGTTGTGGGGCTGGCGTTCATCATCATGATGGTCGTCTTCCGCTCGATCCTGGTGCCGCTGACCGCAACTCTCGGATTCCTGTTTTCCGTCTGTGCGACCTTCGGCGCCACGGTGGCCATCTTCCAGGAGGGCGACTTCGGGCTGATCGAGCACACACAACCCATCATCTCGTTCCTGCCGATCTTCATGATCGGTGTGGTCTTCGGGTTGGCGATGGACTATCAAGTGTTCCTCGTGACGCGAATGCGCGAGGAATACGTGCACGGATTGTCGGCCAAGGACGCCATCATCTCCGGCTACACCCATGGTGCTCGCGTGGTCGCGTCGGCGGCCATCATCATGATCTCCGTGTTCGGCGCATTCATGCTGTCCTCGGAGACGACAAGCAAGATGATGGGCTTCGGCCTCGCGGCTGCAGTCTTCTTCGACGCCTTCATCATCCGCATGATCGTGATCCCTGCGGTCATGTCGATTCTCGGTGATTCGGCATGGAAGTTGCCGGCGTGGCTCGACAAGATCCTGCCGAACGTCGACATCGAGGGTGAAGCGATTCGACGGATTCCGATCGAGCAGGATCCGGATTCCGATCCAGACCCGAATCAGGTGCCTGTGAGGGTGTAAGCACTCAGGCAGTCAGAACGGGGTGCCGGTTGCACAGCAACTGGCACCCCGTTCTTCTGTGTTCATACGGAGCCCGCGCGATAGGAAACCATCCGGTTGGTAACAGAAATTGCTGTGATCGCGACAGGAATTCCAGAGGCGACGCGCATCGGGGGCGAGCCGTGACGGTGACTGCGAGGGTACGTGTCGAAGGAGCAAACCGATTCGAAGCGGGCCGAGAAGTGGACCTTCGCGCTGACGGTCGTCTCCCTGATCGCCGGTGGGACAGTGGTTGCCGGGCTGGTGGATCGGTGGAGCAGTTCGCCGTCCGATGACATCTCGGTAGCTGCGACTTCGTCGATCAGCATTACGTCCACACCGGAGGAGATTTCGCCGGAGGACGTGCCTGAATTCTCGTACGTCACGCCGAGCGCGGTGTACCCGACCGCGATTCCGGGTTGTGAGAGTGTCGAAGCGCCGGAGGAGGATTCGTTCTTCTCCTATATTCTCGACGGATCTGATACGTACGACGATCCACGCTTTCCGTGGTTCTCGAGTGTCAAGGCCGCCGCGATGTCGGAAGCGGTCAAGCAGGCGCTCCCGAAAGATGTCGAGCTGAAGTTCGCCAGCCCGGGTAATTCGCTGCAGTTCGGGCCGATCTCTGCACCTTCGAACACAGATGGGCTGCCCGAGGGTTTCTCGCTCGAGGAGTTGGCGTCCACCACTGCGTCGGGGACGCTGATTCGGGACGGGAAGATCGGCGCGCTCAGCCTGATGCTGCACTCGAGTTCTGATCCGATCCCATCGTGTGTTGCGGGGTCGCTCGTCGAACGTCGGGTGCTGGCTGACCAGTCGGTAGTGGATCTGCAGGATACGTGGAGCGAAACCAATGGTGTACGCACCCTTGGTCGGTCGGCGATGTTGTACGGAGTCGACGGGACCCGTATTCAGGCGTATGTCAACGACACTAACAACGACGGAGGTCGGGACGCAGAGAGTTCCGGCGCGGTGCCACTGACGCTCGACGACCTTGTAACCCTTGTCGAAATGCCACAGCTGCGAATCACTACTCCCGTTCCCCCGGGTACGGCACCGCTTTCGCCCGGGTGCCACGGGATCCCCCGAGACTCTGGCGACGTGGCCGAACTCGATCGCGCGACGATCGAACGTCTCAACGCCGTACTCGAAGTCAGATGGCGCGCTGTACCTCCGGGTTTTCCGATTCTCGATGCCGGACCGGGCACTCTGACGGTCTCGGAGAATGACAGGTCCACCGCATGTCAGAGATTTCTCACTCGGACGGGAGACAGCGAGTCGACCCTCAACATGACAATTACCGGCGGACAACCACTCCCTACGGAGCCCAACAAATACGACCCTTCCTACGACGGGCACCCCTTGGAGGTCGTGACGCGACCGGATGGATCCGTGATCGAGCGAGACGAACGGAACTACGCGACCGTGCCCATGACAAATGACGGCTCGAAAGCAGAATCTACGCAGGAAACGAGCAGGTCGGTGGTCGTCACCCGCCCGAATGGGACCCAAGTCTCGGTTTCGTCGTCGGCTGCGATCCCGAACGATCCGATGACGTTCGCGCAGTTGGAGTTTCTCGCGACGACCGAAGGCCTGGAGATTCGATGACCACCAGATTCTCCCCGAAATCGCGACTTCGGATCGCGGCCGCCGCAGCCGTAGTCACCGTCACTGCCGCCATCGCCACGGTGGTCACGTCGACGAGTTCCGAACCGACAGCGATCTCGTCGCCGCTATGGAGCGTCGAGGCCTCCGAGATTCTCGGGCGCGAGTTCGCGATCTTCCGGAGCCCACTTGTTGGAACCGAATTCAACATGGACATGGGCGGATTCATCGACGCCGGATCACTCGTGGTCACGATGATCGGTATGCCGGACCGCCAGGCATATTCGTTGGACGACGCGGAATTGGTCGCACTCGATGCCGACGACGGCACTGTCCGTTGGCGCACGTCGGCGGTCGACGTCGGTGGTTGCTCCGAGACTCTGCTCGGCAGTTCGGTGCTGTGTTTCTCCGGGCCGTACGTATCCGGTGGTTCGTACTCACTTTTCGATATCGAGACAGGAGAGCGTCGAGACATCAAGACGCCGTGGGCACCGATCATCGCGGTTGTCTCGGGTGACACGGTCCTCGCGCTCGAGGGTGATATCGAGAGCAACGACGTTCGCGTGCACAGCGGAACCGTCGACGATCCGGAAGCGAACTGGTCCAAAGCGTTCGACGTCGGTGGATCGTGGGAAGCCGGATACGTCGATCCGGTGATGTCGGTGCACGGCGATCTGGGTGTGATCGCTCTCGACGAGTCTCTGGGATTCGACCTGAAGACCGGCGAACAGCGGTGGGTACACGGTTACTCCACCTGTTCGACCGCGCACACATCGTCGGACGGCGTGACATTGGTGTCGGATGGCGGTTGCGAAGGCAATGGCCGTCCGACAAGTGAGTACGCGCTCGATCAGAACGGGCGCGAGTTCGCCAGGACAGACGAACTGCCCTCGGAGTCCTCGTACTACGGCGGGCGATACAGCCGAGATAATCCCGCAGGAGGATCGACTCCGATCATTCTGGGACACAGCGGTTTCGACCGGACTTCGGGTGAGAAGTTGTGGTCCAACAGTGAAGTCTTCGACACCGCACAGTCGTTGGCGGTGATCGGTAACGTGATCGCCGTGACCCGCTCCAGTTCCGAGCCCGAGGTCCAGTTCGTGGACCTCTTCACCGGTGAGGTCCTGTGGCGATCGAACGCCGAGCGCGCCGGGGAGGTTGTCTGGCACGGCGATGTCGTTATCGACGAGGGAAACGTCTACGGAACAGATGTCAGGACCGGCCAACGTAGTTGGGAGGTCCAAGTCGTCCAGGACGGGGACGACGAGTTCACGCCTTGGGTGATGCCGCGCGAGCTGTGGGCGGGGGAGAAGGTGCTGTTGCGTTCCAGTGAAGACCGCATCACGGCGTTGAAGGTGGCGTGAGATCCGGTGTGGTGCATGTCCGTTAATACACTCGGATAAGCGCTCGGTACTCGTCGGTCAGCGGCCCGAACGGTCATCGATGAGCGGGTTTCGGTGTACCCCGTGGAGGACACGGCGGACTTTTGTGCCCATCAGCAACGAGGGGGTCTCTGCTGCACTGTCACTTCGCACCTGTAGTGAATAGCGAGCTGGATTGGCTACTGGTTGACCGGCATGATTCGTCCTTGCGATTTGCCGAACAAGCGTCTGAACTCAAAACGCTCCTGCTCGAAATTGTATGCACGGTAAATCGGCCATGCCAAGGCGTGGACAACTGTGTCCAGCCGGATCAGGAACTTGAAGCGCCAATTCATGATGTTGTGGAGTCGAAGGACCGATTCAGAAGCGCGGTTGTACTTCGAGTATTCGCGCGGAGGTGTTTCTCCCCGCCTCCCCGATGTTTCGACGCGCATGGAGTCGCACTGTCCGATTGTCAACCCGATCTTCTGGAGACATATCGAGAGATCCATGTCTTCGTGAATGTCAGTGCGCTCGCTCAAATTCTTCCGCACTTCTAGCCACGCTGATCTTTTCACGGCCATGTTCGCTCCGGTAGCAGCTAGCACTCGGCGATCATGATTGAACTTTCCACGTCGAATTTGTCGGTCAAGTACGAACCGGTGGACGCGCGAGAAAGGGGATTCGAAGAGGTATGTGACGCCCGCAACGGCGCAGTGGGTGGAGTTGGGGCCGAGGAATTCGCAAATCGCGGCCGCCCATCCGGTCTGGACCCGGGTGTCGGCGTCGATTCGGCCGACCAGTTCACAAGAAGACGCGTCAAAACCCGCATTTCGGGCATGCACAACACCTTGGCGTGACTCGAAGATATATCGAACTTTTTCGTGTGACCCTGCGTAGCGTTCTATTATCGAGGCGGTTCGGTCGGTGGAGTTGTTGTCGACTATCAAGATTTCATCGATTGTGTCACCTTGCGCGAGCAGACGGTCAATGCAGTCCGCGATTCCTGCCTCTTCGTTAAACACAGGTACAACGACCGACAATATATTTCGGTGAGGATTCTCAGTCGATTGCTTTGGGGACGTCACAATCGTTCCTGAGGTTTACGGTTCGGGTGAATCTTCACAAAATAACGGTATCAATCAATTTTTCACCTTCAAAATCGTGGCACTCGGGTAGGTACGCCATGCCGAAACGGCCGCATGGCTACTGGTGTACGATTTGTTCTTTTTGTTGAGATTCTTGTTTGTAAAATTGCAGGTAGCGGGATATCTGATCGATAAGAGGGCTGTGGCGGCGCCGGCTGTCGGTCGATGTGTGGGCCGTCGTTCGAGTGCCAGAACTTATGCCGTATCTCACGCATTCCATACCGTGGTGGATGACTTGATGAGACGGACTGCCCGACTGTTTGGCCTCGGCGTAGGTTTACTGCGAGATTCAGATCGAACTATGCCGAACGGCCTTCCCGTGCGGATCGACTTCCCCGAGCGATGGAACGTCTTCGCCCCCGTGTACTCGGCGCATGAGCTCGTCGTCGAGTTGCCAACCGCCGTCGGTAAGGTATTCAAGATTCCACTGATCAATGGCGCAATGCGACGGGTGATCGTCGAAGAGGTTGTCGACCTCGCCCTCGCGGCCGAATTGTCGTCGATGGTGACCGGGCATCGGTATACCTCGACCAGTTGTCGGCGAACGATCGTGTGGATCAGCTACGAGACCGTATTCTGCACTATCACTTCGAATCTGCGGTGATTATCGAAATCGATGGGCTACTGGTGAACCGGCATGATTCGACCCTGCGATCTGCCAAACAAGCGCCTGAACTCCAGGCGCTCCTGCTCGAAGTTGTAGAGGCGGTAAACGGGCCACATGAGCGCGTGGAGCATCGAGTCGCCCCAGATTGTCAGTTTGAGGCGCCAATTCATGATGTTGTGAAGGTGCAAAACCGATTCGGATGCCTGGTTGTACTTCAGGTACTCCAACGGAGGGGTTTCACCGCGTCGACCGGACGTTTCTGCTCGCATGTCGGCGATCTGACCGATCGTCATCCCTTCCTTCCGAAGGCACAGTGAAAGGTCGATATCTTCGTGGATGTCCGGCCGGTCGCTGACTCGCTCGCGGACGGCCAGCCATGCGCTTTTTCTGATCGCCATGTTTGCTCCGGCGACAGCAAGTACTTGACGTTCGCAATCGAACTTTCCCTGCTTGACCTGACGGTCCAGTGCGAAACGGTGGATTCGGGCAAACGGCGATTCGAAGAGATAGGTGAGTCCGGCGACCGCTGAATGCGCAGTGCTGCGCTGGAAGAAACCTTTGACCGCACGGGCCCATCCCGGTTGGACCCGCGTGTCTGCGTCGATCCGACCGATGATGTTGCCGGTCGAGGCGTCGAAGCCGGCGTTCCGCGCATGAACGACGCCTTGCCGGGCCTCGAAGACATATCTCACTCGGTCGTGCTTCTCGGCGAACTTGTGAATGATCGATGCGGTGCTGTCCGTCGAGTTGTTGTCGACGACCAGAATCTCGTCGATTTCGGACTGGATCAGTAAGCGCTCGATGCAGTTCGAAAGGGAGTTTTCTTCGTTGAATACTGGAACAACCACGGAGAGTCGATTAGTGGACAAGTGTTCAATTTCTTGCATGGACTCGGTCACTTGGCTCCTTTGCTGGGCAATTAGTCCAGTCCTTCGCAAAGGTTACGATAGCAATGGGTGTCCGTTTCGGCAATTTGGAGTGGTGAGATTTCGGTCATTTTTGCAAATGCCCACTCCGTCGAGGAGTCGACATAAGTGCAGCTAGATGCGCGTTTCTGTGTTCGGAAGAATGGTTTCCGCAATGTTTGATTCTTTGCTCACTCGAGTCTGTTTGTCGGCTGAACAGTGGACTTTAGTCCTTCTATTTTCGGCAAACATAATGCTGGCAGTTCGCTGATCTTCGGATCTGAACAATGGCAACCGCGTAGCAATATTGAGATAGTGGAGGATGCTTTCCCTGGTGCCGAGTTAGCCCAGCGCACGTGGAATATCTGTGAATTCACCAGTCCTTAGTCGGCAAGCTCGCCACCCCCTGCAAATATTTGCGTTCGGGCGTGCTGGTCTGAGTATTCCGGTCAAGTACGTCCCCGCGAACCTTCAGCACCGATTCCGACGCGCAGCCGGTGGTCACCATCTCCTCAACGGGGCACGGCGCCCTCGGCTTCGGGTGCCGGAACAGTTTTCCCGGTGATCGGATCGACTTCCTCGAGCGGTGGAACGTCTTCTCCGTCGAGCACTCGGCGCATGCGCTCCTTGTCGAGCTGCCCCTCCCAATTGGCGACCACGAAGGTTGCGACACAGTTCCCGAGCAGGTTCACCGACACCCGCATCGAATCCATGATTCGATCGGCGCCCAGTAGGAGAGCGACTGCGGCAACTGGAATTGCGCCGTGACCGATTGCGGCCACGGTGGCCGACAGCGCCAGGAATGACGATCCCGGCACGCCGGCCATTCCCTTCGAGGTGAGCATCAGAACCAGGACGGCAGTGATCTGTTCACCGAGTGTCAGGTCCACGCCGAGTGCCTGCGCCAGAAACAGCATGCAGATCGACAGGTACAGCGTCGCGCCGTCGAGATTGAACGAGTAGCCGGTAGGCACCACCAATCCTGTTGTAGTGCGCGAGCATCCGGCGTTGGTGAGCTTGACCATGATTCGGGGCAGAACTACTTCGGTCGACGCCGTTCCCAAAGCGAGGAAGAGTTCGTCCTTGATGTACTTGACGAACTTCCACAGGTTCACGCCCGCGAAGTACCTGACTATCGCGGCCAGGATGAGGATGAACAGGACGGCGGCGAGATAGCATGCGGCGATCAGCTTTCCGTAACTTCCGAGCGAAGCGATCCCGTACTGACCGACGATGTACGCCATCGCGCCCAAAGCGCCCAACGGCGCCAGTCTCATGATCCAGCCGATGATCGTGAAGAACAGATGGCTCAGACGATCGACGAGTTCGAACACGATCGGTGGTCCACTCTCGCCCGCCTTGGCCAATGCGAGCCCGAACAGTACGGCGAAGAAGAGGACTTGGAGGAGTGCGTTCTCGGCGAAGGCCGAAACTATCGACACCGGAATGATATTGAGCAGGAATTCGACGGTGTGGGGAAGTTCGCCACTTCCGGTCTTGGCTGCCACGGCGTCCGCACCGTTCGCCAGCGTCTCCGGATCGATGTCGAATCCCGCACCCGGCTTCATCAGATTTCCGATGAGCAGCCCGAACAACAGGGCGAAGGTGGTCACGACCTCGAAGTAGATGAGTGCTTTGACGCCGATACGCCCTACGGCCTTCAGATCCCCGACGTGGGCGATCCCGATCACAACGGTGCAGAAGATGATCGGCGCGATCAGCATTTTGATCAGCTTGATGAACCCGTCGGCGAGGGGCTTGAGGTTCGCGCCGAATTCCGGCCACAACCAGCCGATGAGAACACCGATGACGATAGCGGCGATCAATTGCACGAACAGTGATCGGTACCAGGGCGGCTTGTTGGCGAGTCGCGCGAGCTCGCTGTTCGGCAGTTTTACGGAAGTTGGCATGGATGGGAACGGTAGGTCCGCTTGATTGCGAAAAAATAACTCGCGAATGTCGTGGATGTAACGCGTCGAGGTTGCATCTCGGACAACAATTCGGTCAACAAGCGACAGTTGTGTGTGACTGTGGTTATTGTTTCCCTGAGCGGTGATCTTCCGTCCGCGTGCATGCACGACGTGTGAGAGGGGCTGTCATGGGGCAAATTATCGGAACCATCATTTTCGGCGCAGTCATCGGAATCCTGGCTCGTCTCGTACTGCCAGGTAAGCAGCAGTACGGCATGATCGTGACCGTCGTGCTGGGTATCGCCGGAGCGCTTATCGGGTACTGGGTCTGGGGGGCGATCTCGGACAAGGGCGACACGGGTGGAATCGACTGGATCCGCTGGATCATCAGCATCGCCGCGGCGGCCGTGCTCTCGATCGGCTACAGCGCCGTCACTGGCAAGAAATAGCAAGCCGACCCAATTCGAGAAGTGGGGGGGGGGGGGGGGGGGGGGGGGGGGCGGGGGGGGGGGGTGGGGGGGGGGGGGGGGGGGTGGGGGGGGGGGGGGGGGGGGGCGGGGGGGGGGGGGGGGGGGGGGGGGGGGGGTGGCGGACGCCGAGCTCGACCCCATCGTCGAAGACGGACTCGAGCTCTAC